>NZ_ANBD01000158.1 GCF_000341005.1 Nocardiopsis alkaliphila YIM 80379
CGACGCACCCGTCGAAGACCCGAATCCGTGTCTTGGTGAGTTCGACAACGGTGGGACGAGCGTTTCCCCGCCGACTTAGGACCCAGGTCCCAAAAGGATGTTCCACTCTTTTCTTCCCGCCCCGACCTGCTTCTTCACCACAAAGCGTTACCGCCGGTTGCAGAGGTCGCGCAGGTTCGTATGATGTTTACCAGCCGGTAACGTACTGACGAGTAGGCACAGTCGCCCCCCGAACCTCCTCCCGAGCTACGAAGCCGTCTTCCCCCACCGGCCCGAAGGCCTCCCACCGTGAAGGCACAACCGAGTTCAGGAAGACCACATGCGACCACTGGGAATCATCGCCTCGACTCTGGCCGTCGCGGTTCTGGCCACTTCGTGCGGCGACGCCGACTCGACCGAGAACTCCGCTGGGGAGGGTCTCACCACGGGAGTCACCCAGGACAGCATCGTCATCGGAACCCACCAGCCCCTCACCGGCGCCGCCTCACCGGGCTTCGTGCACATCTCGGCCGGTGCCAAGGTCGTGTTCGACCACATCAACGAGAACGGTGGCATCCACGGCCGTCAGATCGACTACCGCGTCGAGGACGACGGCTACGACCCCGCACGGACCATGGAGGTCACGCGCGACCTGGTCGAGGAGCAGGAGATCTTCGCCATGCTCGGTGGTCTGGGCACCCCCACCCACGAAGCGGTGATCGACGACCTCAACGCCAAGGGCGTACCCGACCTGTTCGTCTCCTCCGGCGCGCTGGCCTGGGACTCCCCCGAGGAATACCCCTACAGCTACGGTTTCCAGGCCGACTACTCCAAAGAGGCCAAGGTCCAGGGCGCCTACATCGCACAGAACTTCTCCGGGGACGACATCGGCCTGCTCTACCAGAACGACGACGTCGGGCCTGCCTCGCACGCCGGCATCGAGCAGTACCTCGTCGACGACATCGTCGCCTGGGAATCCTACGATCCCGGGGTCCCCGAACTCCAGGGACAGGTCGCCTCGCTCAAGGAATCCGGGGCCGACGTCGCCGTCTGCTATTGCATCCCGGCCTTCCTCGGCCTGGCCATCCTTCAGGCCAGGGCCATCGACTACGAACCCCAGTGGGTGGCGCCCAGTTTCGGCGGCGACGTCAACATCGTCGCCGAGATGATCAACGAGTACGCGGCCGGCACCCCCGCCGAGGACGTGCCCGCGGAGGCCTTCACCGACGGTCTGATCATCACCATCTCCCTGCCGATGGTGAATCAGACCGACGACCCGTGGATCGAGTTCTACCGGGAACTCCATGAGCAGTACGGCGAGGGTTCTCCCTTCGTCGACACCACGGTGTACGGCATGGTGCAGGCCACCCTGCTGGCTCAGGTGCTCATGGAGGTCGGCCCCGACCTCGACCGGGAGACCCTTTTGCAGACCCTGCACGCTCAGGAGTGGGCGGGACCGGGCCTGGTGCCCTTCGTGGCCACCGAGGACGACCACAGCGGTTACTCCGGTGTGGCGGTGGTCCAGCACCACGCCGGTGAGGAACTCGAAATCCTTCAGGAACCGCGAGTGACCGACAGCGACGGTGGGGAGATCCTTCCCTTCGAGCTGGAGCGGCCCACCCCGGACCAGGTCGCCCTGCACGACGGCGATCGTTGACGAACGTCTCGCCCGGTGCACCTGCCAAGGCACCTCGAAGTCGTAAAGGGCGCGGGGCTTGTTCAGACCCGCGCCCTTTGCGTCTTCTCACCGGACCTCGGGCTCAGCCGGCCGTAGGTGTTCGAACGGGAAGGCACAGGGTGAACACCGCCCCACCGAGCAGGTCGCTTTGGCCGGCCACCAGGGTGCCCCCATAGGCGTGCGCGACCTCCCGAGAGATGGCCAGGCCCAGCCCACTTCCCTCGGGGTCGCGCTTGCGGGACTCGGGGAGACGGGCGAAGCGCTCGAAGACACGCTCGCGATCCTTGACCGGGATACCGGCCCCGTCATCGTGGACCTCGATGACCGCGAACCCATGGTCGTGCCCGATGACGATGTCGATGCGGCTCTGGGCGTGACGTTCGGCGTTGGCGACGAGGTTGGTCAGCAGTCGGGTCAGACGCAATCGATCCACCACGACCTCTACCGGTTCGGCGTCGTGGATGTTCAGCTCGTGCCGTAGCCGGCGCCCACCGAACTCCTCCCGAACCAGGCCGGTCAGCTCCACACGCTCCCCGTCCCTGGACACGTCGCTCTCCATCCGGGCCAACTCCAGCAGGTCGGAAACGATGTTCTGCAGGCGCTCGGTGTCGGCGAGCAGGCCGTTGAGCAATCGTTCACGACCCCCAGGATCGGGGTCGGGGTCGGAAAGCTCCATCTCCAGTTTGACGAGCATGCCCGAGATGGGATTGCGCAGCTCGTGGGAGGCGTCGGAGACGAATCTGCGTTGGCGGGCGACCGACTCCTCCAACCGGGCCAGACTGGCGTTGGCGGTGCGGGCCAGATGGGTGATCTCGTCGTCACCCTTGGGTACCGGCACTCTCCGGTGCAGATCGGTGACGGAGATCCGTTCCATCTCGTCGCTGATCGACCCCACCGGCCGTAAGGCACGTCCCACCCCGTACCAGATGATCATTCCCATGCCGGTGAGAAGGATCAGCGCCATTCCGGTCAACGCCAACACCAGGACCTCCCGATCCAGAAAACCGGGCAGGGCCGTGGCCGCGAAGACGACCACGTCACCGTAAGCGGAGTTCGGGACGGAATACCCCACCACCCGAAAACAATCGTCGGGTGGCGCCCCGGCCGTCTCACCACAGACGGTCGTCTCCATACGCGGGTCGTCCTCCTCGGGCTCCAGAGGCGTCAGCGCCGGCTGTCCCTCCAAGGCCGCACTGGTGGCGAGGACCTCATGGGTCCGTTGTTCGACGACCTGAAGACGCACGATCGGTTCGGATACCGGGATGTACCCCTCGTAACGGCGTTCCATGATTTCCTCGGCCACGCTCAACGCCGCCATCCCGGCACGCTCCCCCCCTTGTTGGAGCATGTTCTCCCGAACGAGGTTGAAGGCGACCATCGCCAAGACCCCCACGACCACGGCCAGTACGGCGACGGCCCACACCGTCACCCTGGCTCGGATGGAGCGTGGGCGCAGGTGACGCCATCCGCTCCGGGGCCGCTCCTGGGGTTCTGCCACGGACCCATTGTCACTCAGGGTCATCCCAAACCCAGGATTTGGCGGCGGTGTGGCGAAGGAGGGGCGCTAACGGACCAAAGGTCCCCATCGTGCCTCTACGGAGGGTTTTCACTGTTCGTGCGCACGGTCAAGGCGTGCGTGAACCTCCAGGGAAGAACACGGTGTCCCCGGGTGTGGGGGGAACGCGCACACGATGTGTGACGCGGGCCTTGAGACAGGGAGGGCTCGGAGGAGGAACGATCATTCGTAGGGATCCGGTGGATTGACGACCTCCTCCATCTCCAAGACGGCCAACTCATGCTGGGAGACCTCGTCCAGCTCCCCCTCCGGTTCCACCCAGGTACCACGAACCCGCCACCAACTGTCGGTCTCGGGGGCGGGCTGATCGGTGATCAACACCTTGTTGACCACGGCGTCCGCCGCACAACAGGCCATCTGCAAACGTGCCAGATACCATCCCTGGCCGTCCTCGGTCGGGACCGCGAAGCCGGTCAGTTCGACCTCTCGATCGGCCAGTTCACGTTCCTCGTCGATCCAGGCGCGCATCACGAACTCCTGGATGGCCAGTTCCACGACCTCTCCGGGCCCGGCCTCGGCGAGGGCGTCGTTGAACTTGGACGGTCCCCGCTCATCGCGCGGTGGTGGCCCGGAGGAACCTCCGGTGCTCTCCACGGTGTAGGAACCCAGCGCGGGTGGGGCCACGACGAAGACCGCGAGTACCGGAAGCAGGAGCAACCAGGCCACGCGCGGCGCACGGGAGTGGTCGTGTCCGTGTCCCTCACCGTGTTCTTCCCGATGGGTCGAGGCGTCCACGTGGTCACCGACGTGGCCCGGCTCCCCGGCCGTGGCGACGGCGGGGACCACGTCCTCCTCGTCCAGGGCCTGTTGCTCGCCGCGAAGTTCGGCCGCGATGACCAAGACCCCGAGCACAACCATGACGACCCCGGCACCGATCAGGAAGGGACCGAAGCCCGCCTTGACCCAGTTCAGGTACAGATCCGTGGGGATGGTACTGGTCAGCGCGGCCGCGCCGAGCAGTACGAGGGTGAGTCCCTGGGCGATGCGGTTCACAGGAGAATGGCTCCGATCAGGAACGTGCTGAGCAGGCCGATGACCAGACACAGCGGAGCGAAACGGGCGACGAAGCGCCAGCCGAACACACCCGCCTGCATCGCGATGAGTTTCAGGTCGACGATGGGACCGATGACCATGAACGCGAGTTTGGCGGTGGGTGAGAAGTCGGTGAGGCTGACCGCGACGAAGGCGTCGGCCTCCGAGCAGATGGACAACACGATGGCCAGCAGGGCGAGCACCAGCACCGAGACGAGCGGCGCCTCGGCGACCGCCAACAGCCACTCACGAGGCACCATCACGTTCAGGGTGGCGGCCGCCAGGGCCCCCACCACCAGGTAGCCCCCGGCGTGCATGATGTCGTGCAGCATCGATTCGCGAAAGACCCGCCACTTGGAGGCACCTGGAGTGTGGGTACGAGAAGGCAGGCGCAGCCAGTCGGTGCGGCCGAAGCGGACCCAGACCCAACCGATGACCACCGAGGCCAGAAGGGAGGCCGCGAACCGGGCCAACACCATCTCCGGCTGCCCGGCGAAGGCCACCGCGGTGGCGATCATGACGATCGGGTTGATGGAGGGAGCCGCCAGCAGGAAGGTGAGCGCGGCGGCGGGTGCGACCCCCCGTTTGATGAGGCTGCCGGCGATGGGCACCGAAGCACACTCGCAGCCCGGCAGCAGGGCGCCGGAGGCGCCCGCCACGGGGACGGCTTTGCGAGGGTCGTCGGGAATGAACCTCCGATAGACCGAGGTCGGGACGAAGGCGACCAGGGCCGCGGACAGGGCCACCCCGAAGACCAGGAAGGGCATGGCCTGGAAGCTGATCGCGGTGAAGATGGTGGCCCAGGCGAGAAAGGCCTGTCCGGTCAGCTCATCCGACAGCCACGCGTGCCCGAAGGCCATCGCGGTGATGAACAGGGCGAAGAGCCAGACCGTGCCGGTTCTACGTGACCCGGTCCGCCTTCCCCAGTCCGTGGGGGGCAGTTCGTCTCCACGATCGTCCCATCCGCCGGCGAGCGAGTCACCGAGCGAGGTGGAAGGGGCGGAGCCGGGCGTGGTCCGTTCGGACACAGGGGTACTCCGTGGGTTTCGGTTGGGAACTCCTCGAATGGTAACCGAAAACCATTTTCGTTCGGGCCATCGGCGCCGCACCCGTGGGCGCCTCCCCACACGGCACGATCCGCCACGTGAGCGCTAGCCTTCCCTGTTCGGGCCTCGCTCGTCGCCTCGATCCGGGTCCTCCCCCGGCTTCTCTACTGGAGGGTAGGGGTCCTCCAGGGGGACCTCGTCGCGGACCTCTCCCCCATCGTGCCCGACCACGACCTCCTCGTCGCGCTCCTGCCACGCCTCCTCGTCGGCCTCGGCCGCGGGGTCACCGGGGACCGGGCCCTGTCCCCGCTCTTGGTCCTGGGGCGTTCGCCCGGACGCCGGCCCCCACGCGGTGACGTTTCGTAGGTCGGGCATCTTGGCCAGGGTGAACTGCGGGTCCAGGCCGTTGCGCAACTGGCGGCTGTAGTCGCCCAGCAGGCGGAAGGCGATCGTGGACAACGGAGCAATGGCCAATAGGTTGACGGTGGCCATGACCCCCATGGTGATGTCGGCCGCGCTCCACACCACGGCCAGCGGGGCCACGGCGCCGAGGAAGAGGGCCGCCAGCACAGCGGAACGGAAGTAGGTCATGTGACGGGGCGAGGCGTCCAGGAACTGCAGGTTGGACTCGCCGTAGTAGTAGTTGCCGAGCACCGAGGTCCACGCCAACAGAAAAAGGATGACGGTGAGGGCATGGATGGACCAGCCGCCCAGTGAATCCTCCAGCGCGAACTGGGTGACCTCGATCGGGGCCAGGACCGGGTCGGGTTCGAGGCCGTGCAGCAGCACGATGAAGGCGGTGATCGAGCAGACCAGCCAGGTGTCGAAGTACACGCCCAGGGTCTGCACCAGGCCCTGCTTGGCGGGGTGGGAGACCGACGCGGTGGCGGCGGCGTTGGGAGCCGAGCCCAGACCCGCCTCGTTGGAGAACATGCCGCGCCGCATACCCCACAGGATGGCGGTGCCCACACCGCCGGCGGCGACCTCGCGCAGGCCGAGGGCGTGACCGAAGATGGCGCCCAGGACACCGGGGACGGCCCCGATGTTGAGGATCACCACGAAGACGCCGAGCAGGATGTAGAGGACCGCGAGCAGCGGTACCAGGGACTGGGCCACGATGGCGATGCGGCGTACACCACCGAAGATGACCGCTCCGGTGAGGGCCATCAAGGCCAGGCCCACCGCTACGTCGAGCACCCATCCGGAGGTTCCGCCGAACGCGTTCACGGAGGTGCTGATCGCCCCGGTGATGCTGTTGGAGTGGACCGAGTTGAAGATGAGACTGAACGTCACGGTGATGACCACCGCGAAGAGCACGCCGGCCCAACGCAGACCCAGCCCATAGAGGATGTAGTAGGCGGGACCGCCGCGAAAGCCGGTGCTGGTGCGCACTTTGTACAACTGCGCGAGGGTGGACTCCACGAAGGACGCGGCGCCCAGGACGAAGGACATCACCCACATCCAGAACACGGCGCCGGGCCCGCCCAGCGTGATCGCCAAGGCGACACCGACGATGTTTCCGGTACCGATACGGGACGCCGCCGAGAGCGTGAAGGCCTGGAAGGAGGAGATCTCCCTACCACCGTCGGGGGCCAAGCCGGGACTGCTGCGCAAGACCCGGAACATCTCCGGTAGCAGACGGATCTGAACGAGCCCCGAGCGCACCGTGAAGTAGAGGGCCGAAACGACCAGCAACGGGATGAGGAAATAAGTCCAGAAGACGTCGTTGAGGGCGACGAGGGCGTTGTCGAGGACGGTCACGCGTCCCCCTTCGTATGACGTGGCGGGGCCGAGTGCGATTTCGGGGTTCTTGCCCCACTGTCCACGTCAGGGGCTCTTCGGTCTTCGGAGACACACAAAGGGGCGGCAAAGGAACGCAAAGAAGCCGGTCCGTGACACGCGAAAGGGCCCGAGCCGGCCGCTGCCGGTCCCAGGCCCTTCGAGGTCGTTTCCTAACCCTGGGGCGCGGAGTCGTAACGTTCGTTGCGACGGGGTCCGCCACCACGACGGTCACCACGGTAACCGCCGCGCGAGTCGCCACCACGGTAGCCGCCGCGACGCTCGCCGCCCCGGTAGCCGCCCTCGGAACGTTCGCCGGAGCGGAAGCCGCCCTCACCGCGATCGTTGCGACGGTCACCCCGGTAACCACCTTCGGAGCGGTCGTTGCGACGTCCACCCCGGTAGCCGCCCTCGGAACGTTCGCCGGAGCGGAAGCCGCCCTCACCGCGATCGTTGCGACGGTCACCCCGGTAACCACCTTCGGAGCGGTCGTTGCGACGTCCACCCCGGTAGCCGCCCTCGGAACGTTCGCCGGAGCGGAAGCCGCCCTCACCGCGATCGTTGCGACGGTCACCCCGGTAACCGCCCCGGTAGCCACCGCCGTTACCGCGATAGCCACCCCCGTTACCGCGATAGCCTCCACGGCGGGGGCCACGGCCACGACGCTCACGCACGGGCTCCGGCGGCTCGATCCACGGCTCCCAGGAAGGCTCCTTGGCTCCGGTCACCTCGGTGAGCAGCTCGTCACCGGGGTTGACCAGGTGCTGCTTGGCCTCGACCCCGGCGTCGCTGAGCAGACGACGGGCCATACGTCGCTGGTTGGGCGCGACCAGGGAGACCACCGAACCGGAAGAGCCCGCGCGCGCGGTGCGGCCCCCACGGTGCAGGTAGTCCTTGTGGCCGGTGGGCAGGTCGATGTTGACGACCAGGTCGATGCCGTCGACGTGGATGCCGCGAGCGGCGACGTCGGTGGCGACCAGTGCCTGGATCTTGCCCTCACGGAACTTGGCCAGGGTGCGGGTCCGCACGCTCTGGGTCTTGCCACCGTGCAGGGAGGCACAGGGCACACCGGCCTCGATCAGCTGCTCACTGATGGTGTCGGCGCGGTACTTGCTGCGCACGAACATGATGGTGCGACCATCACGCGCGGCGATCTGGGTGACGATCTTGTTCTTGTCGCGGGGCAGCACCTTGAGCAGGTGGTGCTCCATCGTGGTGACCTGGGAGACGGGCGGGTCCACCGAGTGGGTGCGCGGCTCGTTCATGTACCTACGGACCAGCTTGTCGACGTCACCATCGAGGGTGGCCGAGAACAGCAGCGTCTGCCCACCGGGACGCACCTGGTCGAGGAGTTCGCTGACCTGCGGCATGAAGCCCATGTCGCACATCTGGTCGGCCTCGTCCAGTACCGAGACCTCTACGTCGCCCAGGTCGCAGGCGCCCTGTTCGATGAGGTCGGTGAGACGGCCGGGGGTGGCGACCAGCACGTCGACCCCGCGACGCAGTTCATTGATCTGGCGGGTGTAGGAGCTACCGCCGACGACGTCGCCCACGCGCACGCCCACGACACGGGCATAGCCGCGTAGGGAGTCACGCACCTGATGGGCGAGTTCACGGGTGGGCACCAGGATCAGGGCCCGGGGGCGGTTGGCGGCGGCGCGGCGCTCGGCGCAGCGCATCAGGACCGGCAGGCCGAAGGCCAGGGTCTTGCCCGATCCGGTGCGGCCGCAGCCGAGGACGTCGCGGCCCTCGATGGCGTCGGGAATCGTGGCGGCCTGGATCGGGAACGGGGTGGTCACACCGTTCTTGGCCAACTCGTCGACAATGTCCTTGGGCAGGCCGAGGCTGTCGAAGGCAGGCGTTACGGCAGTGTCCGTCGTCAAGTGACGTGTACCTTCCTCATCGTTTGGCGGCGTTTCGAGGAAGGCTCCACACGGTCACGGCTGACCCAGCGAAGAAATCACACAAACGCGCCTGATCACACGCGGAAGCGACCCCGATTCACGTGGGGTTCGTGTGCTCTTCGAGTCAAGCGTGATGTCGATCTTGTCGACACGCTCTCCGCGTTTTATGCGGTCCGGCGCGCTCGGATGCGCGCGGCAGTTCGACGACCGCTTGGAGCAGCGTACTAGAGATCATCGCCAAGCGGGGACGGGGCGGGGGTTTTTCCCCGGTGATACGGGTCTCCCCGCCCCTTCCCCGCCGTCCCCGATCAGCCCTTGGGGACCATGGACTCGACCAACGCGGTGAGGCGACCCGCCTGAGCCTTGCGTTCGGCCGCGCACTGCTCTTCGAGCGTGTTGCCGACGGCCTGCTGAAGAAGTGCCTTGGTGGCGACCGCGGCGTCGGGGTCGACGGCCAGGAGGCCGGCGATGGCGTCGTCGACGGCCCCGTCGAGTTCGTCCACGCCCACGACCAGGGTGGCCAGACCGAGCTCCCGGGATTCCTCGGCACCGACCTTGCGGGCGGTAAGGCAGATCTCGGTGGCGCGGTGGACACCGACGATGTCCACCAAGGGCTTGGTACCGGTGAGGTCCGGCACCAGCCCCAGGGCGGGTTCCTTCATGCAGAACTTGGCGTCCTCGGCGAGGATGCGCAGGTCGCAGGAGAGCGCGAGCTGGAATCCGGCGCCGATGGCGTGTCCGCGCACGGCCGCGATGGTGACCAGGTCGGGGCGGCGCAGCCAGAGGAAGCCCTCTTGGAGGCCGGCGATGTAGGCGTCCAGCTCCGCCGCGTCGGTCTTCCCCTCGGCGAGACCGGCGACGATGGAGCGTTCGCCGTCGACCCCTTGGGGGGTGAACATGTTGAGGTCGATACCGGCCGAGAAGATGTCGCCCTCCCCGGCGATGACGACAATTCGGACATCACTGGGGAGCGTCTGGCCGATGTGGGCCATGGTGGTCCAGGTGCGTCCGGTCATCGCGTTGCGACGTTCGGGACGGCTGATGGTGATGCGGGCGACCGCCCCCTCCACCGCCAAGCGCAACCCGGCCCGGGTCAGGTCCTCCTCCGTCGGCAGTTCCCGCACGCCGGACTCCCGTGGGTCCTGTGTCATGTTCTTCCCTTCCATGGATTCGGTGACGACCCTGACCCTACTCGCCGGTAACCCGACAGGCGTCGCCCACGTCACGCCTTACGCGTGGCTCCTCCACGTCCACGCAACTCCACCCCGGCCTCACCGAGCAGGCGATGCACGAATCCGTAGGATCGTCCGGTGGCGGCCGCCAGGGAACGGATGCTCTCTCCCTCGTCGTAACGGCGCTTGAGTTCGGCCGACAATTCCGTACGGCTGGTACCCGAGACCCGAGCACCCTTCCTCAGTTCGTCATTCACAGCTCTCTCCCCTTCAAGACGCTCGGCTCCGATACGGGCCGGAACCACAGTCATGATCCGACATGGCCGTCACCCACCGCCACATTCGACGACCGCCACGCCGAACGTTCAGGATTTCGGAACACCCCGAACTCTGTCCGAAAAGAAGTGGGGGTGAACCTCCCAAGGCACTGGGCGTCCACCCCCGTCATCGTGTTCCCACGGCTCACCTCAGGCCAAGGCGATGAGGTCCTCGAAGTCGGCGTTCCACATGTCCTCGACCCCGTCCGGAAGCATGATCACACGCTCGGGTCGCAAGGCTTCGACCGCGCCTTCATCGTGCGTGACCAGGACGATCGCGCCCTTGTAGTTGCGCAGCGCCGACAAGATCTCCTCGCGGCTGGCCGGGTCCAGGTTGTTGGTGGGCTCATCCAACAGCAACACGTTGGCGCTGGAGACCACCAACGTCGCCAGGGCCAGACGGGTCTTCTCGCCACCGGAGAGCACACCGGCGGGCTTGTCCACGTCGTCACCGGTGAACAGGAACGATCCCAGGGTCTTGCGGGCCTCCACCTCGGGCAGGTCCGGAGCGGCGCTCATCATGTTCTCCAGCACGCTGCGCTCCACGTCCAAGGTCTCGTGTTCTTGGGCGTAGTAACCGAGCTTGAGTCCGTGCCCCGGTACGACCCGACCGCTGTCGGGCTCCTCCACCCCGCCCAGCAAACGCAGCATGGTCGTCTTGCCCGCACCGTTGAGCCCCAGCACGACCACCCGGCTTCCCTTGTCGATGGCCAGGTCCACCCCGGTGAAGATCTCCAGCGAACCGTAGGACTTGGACAGGCCCTCCGCCATGAGCGGTGTACGACCGCAAGGAGCCGGGTCCGGGAAACGCAGTTTGGCGACCTTGTCGGCCTTACGGAGCCCCTGTACTCCACCCACGATCTTGTCGGCCCGGTTGAGCATCTGTTGAGCCGCACGTGCCTTGGTCGCCTTGTAGCGGAACCGTTCGGCCTGCTTGCGCAGACTGTCCGCCTGCTTCTCGGCGTTGGCCAGTTCACGTCGACGGCGCCGCTCATCGTCCTCACGCTGGATTCGGTATTGCTTCCAGCCCATGTTGTAGATGTCCATGACGCTGCGGTTGGCGTCCAGGTAGAACACCTTGTTGACCACGTGTTCGACCAGATCCACATCGTGACTGATGACGATGAGTCCGCCCTGGTGGGACTTGAGGAAGTCGCGTAGCCACACGATGGAGTCGGCGTCGAGGTGGTTGGTGGGCTCGTCCAGGAGCAAGGTGTCGGCTCCACTGAACAGGATGCGCGCCAGCTCGATCCGTCGACGCTGGCCGCCGGAGAGGGTGTGCAACGGCTGCTTGAGGACCTTGTCGGGCAGGCCCAGGCTGGAGGCGATGGCGGCTGCCTCGGATTCGGCGGCGTATCCGCCCAGTACGTGGAGGCGCTCCTCCCAACGCGCGTACTGACGTACCCCCTTGTTCCGGGTCTTGTCGTGGTCGCTGGCCATCTTCTTCTCGGCCTCGCGCAGCCCACGGAGGGCTTCGTCGATACCGCGGGCGGACAGCACCCGGTCCTTGGCGATGACGTCCAGGTCGCCGGTGCGTGGATCCTGGGGCAGGTAACCGATGCTTCCGGAGGAGGTGACCGTGCCCCCGGTGGGCAGGCCCGCACCGGCGAGCACCTTGGTCATGGTGGTCTTGCCCGCACCATTGCGGCCGACCAGACCGATCCGATCCCCCGCCGCGACCTGGAAGGTGGTCGGCTCCAGCAGGAGTCGGGCTCCGACGCGCAGTTCGAGGTCGGTGGCGATCAACATGGGTGGGGCTTCCTCAAGGTGGTGTGACGGTTCATGAAGGTCCGGGGCGCGCCTCACCGGCCGACACACGAAAACGGTGTGCCGAATCCGGGTGCCGAGGGTGGGCCGGTGGGTCGAAAGAACGTGTCCCCAGGACCGCCCCAGCCTAACGGCACCGGTGTGGAGGGGGGCGAGGGGTTTTCCGGGGCGGCCCGATACGCACGGCGCGGTGCCCCCGACCCTCACAACGAGGTCGAGGGCACCGGGCATTCCCCAAGGGCCGGGTGAAGCACGTTCACTCCTTGGTGTCGGCCCCCTCGTTCCCCTTCGTCCCGCTCTCCCGACCCGACGTTTGGGAGGGGGAGACCACCACGACCGCCTTGTCCGCCGCCACCGCGGGTGGTTGCTCTTCCTGGGTGTCGTCCTCGGTGCGGGAGGGCGGGCGGTGGCGCAACAGCGCCGCCAACACGGCCGCGATCGGGGTGGCCAAGAACATGCCCGGAATGCCCCCGAGGATGCCGCCCGCGGTGATGGCGATCAGCACGACGGGAGAGGGCAGATCCAAGGCCTGACCGTAGATACGAGGAGCGAAGACGTTGCTCTCCAACTGTTGGACCAGCACGACCGCCCCGACGATCACCAAAGCGATGATCCACCCCTCGGCCACCAGGGCGACCAGCGCGGCCAGCAGACCGGTGAGGAACGCTCCGATGACCGGAAGGAAGGCACCGATGAAGGTCAGCACGATCAGCGGGATCGCCAGGTTCACGTCCAAGAAGATGAGCAGGAAGACGCCGATACCGACGGCGTCGATGAAACCCACCATCGCCACGCCGCGCACGTAACGGCCCATCACCTCGTAGGCGACGCCACCGGCGTGCCGCATCCCTGGGCGGGACTTGGGCGGCAACAGGGTGACGAACCAGTCCATGAGCTTGTCACCCGAGTGCACGAAGTACACGGTCAAGGCGATGATCAGCACCAGACCGATCAGGACCTGCACCACGGCGGCACCGGCCGTCCAGGCGCCACTGAGCAGTTGGTCGGTGTTGTCGGTGATCATTCCCTGAACCTGGGCCCAAGCGTTGTTGAGCATCTCGGTGAACAGGGCCGGCTCCACGAAGGGGATCTCCAGGCGCTGGAGTTCACCGAAGGCGCTGGTGACACTGGTGACCAGTCCCCCGAAGCCTTGGATCGCCGGAGAAACGATCATGGTGACCACACCACTGAGCACGATCAGGGCGAGGAGGATCGTCAACACGGTCGAGGGCCCTCGACCCATTCCCCTGCTTCGTAGCCAGTTGGCTATCGGCATGATCAAAGCGGTGATGAAGACGGCCAGCACCACCGGCAGGGTGATCACCGACAGGTAGATGACCGCGTAGACGAGCAGGCCCGCGACGACACCGACCAAGAGCATCCGCCAGGCCACGTCGCTGACCATCCGCAACAGGTCACCGGCGCCGACCTCGTCCCGGCGGGCCGCGGCCTCCTCCTCCCTCTTCTTCTGTTCCTCCTGCTCGACCTGCGCCCGGGCCCGCTCCTGCGCCTCGAGCTGCTCGAGGCGTTCGGCGCGGGATCTGCGGGCCAGAAGCCACTTTTTCAGGAGCGCCCACACTCCCGGCCGCTGGGCTTGCACATGAACTCCATTCTCTGGTGACTGCGCTGTGCGGCCGGCTCGGGGAGGGAGCGACCGCGCGGGGACGTTAGGGGGATGCGTTCGGGTAGGTGATGGTCCCGAGGAGCCTGGCGTAGGGCCGGCGTCCTCAGAACTGCCAGGGTTCCCGGGCCCGTCCGGAGTCGACGATCTCGTTGCCGAAGGGAGCCAGGGCGACGGGGATCATCTTCAGGGAGGCCCAGGCCATGGGGAGACCGATGATGGTGATGGCCAGGCCGATCGCGGTGGCGACGTGTCCGATGGTCAGCCACCAGCCGGCGACGATCAGCCAGATCACGTTCAGCACGAGGGTCGCACCGCCCGCGCCCTCCCGACGCACCAACTCGCGTCCGAAGGGCCAGATGGCGTAGTTGGCCATCCGGAAGGAGGCGATGCCGAAGGGGATCGTGATGATCAGGAGGCAACAGATGAGGCCGGCGACGACGTAACCGACCGCCAGCCAGAACCCGGCGACGAAGATCCAAATGATGTTGAGAATGAGCCGTAGGAGGGCCACGGTGATTCGTCTCCTTGAGTCCGTCGCGGGAGGGATGTTCGTTCCCATGGGAAATCGAACGCATCCTGATTTTCTATCGTCTGGGACGCCCGGATGCCATGACCTGTTCCGCTCTCGTCCCCTGAGGCTTCCCTTAGGGGACGGCGGAGGTGAGGGAAGCCGGGGCCGGGGAGACACTCCCTGAAGGCGGAGCCGGGAGGGAGCGACGATCCATGATCGACGGTGCGGTGGGGAAAGGAGGGGACGACACGCCGAACCTCACCGGAAGCATCATCGGGCCTCGGTCCCGCTCGCGGAGGGTGAGGACATACGGTCATGCCCAATCTCGAGGAAGAGTAGCGGCCAGAATGTGATCGGCGCATCAGGAGGACCCCCTAGGCAGGAGGGAGACAGCCCCATACGATGTGCTGTGTCCTTCACAAGACGGTCGTTCAGGTGATCTGCGACAAACTCGGACAAATATCCATAGACCTGACGCCAGGCATCAGGTTTCGGTAACGGTTGAACGAGTAATTTCTCCACCCCCCGTGCACGATCGGGAGTGGGGATGGCATGATTACGTACCGGCTCCGCCGGGGG
>NZ_ANBD01000159.1 GCF_000341005.1 Nocardiopsis alkaliphila YIM 80379
TTGCGTGGTGGCGCTTCTCGTGGTCTCAGCCACACCGGGGAACAACGCCGACACCGCACGACGTTTGCGTCGTGCGGGGTGTCTCGCGCCGCATGACCAACTTTTGGTGACTGAAGCTTTTTCCGACAGCTTACTAGTGATTTCAGTAGAGGTGGTTCAAGCATGTCTCAGGTACGTCGGCAGGCCGCACTGCGCCCCCGCCCGAGCTGGGGGTGGCAGGATGCCGCCGCGTGCCGGGGCGAGGACCTTGTGCTCTTCTTCGGCCCCGATGGCGAACGCCAGCCGGAGCGGGAGATTCGTGAGCGCAAGGCCAAAGAGATCTGTGCGGCCTGCCCTGTTCGAACCGACTGCCTGGACTACGCGATCTCGCGTCCGGAGAAGTACGGCACTTGGGGTGGCCTGAACGAGGACGAGCGAGCCTCCGAGCGTCGTCGTCGCATGCGACGCGCCAACGCCGCCTAGCCGCACGAACTCTCCCGGGCGGATCTCTTCCCGCAAGGCCCCGGCCCCGATAACCCGCGGCGCCCCGACGTTCGACGTCGAGGGCGCCGCGGGTTTTCCATGGCTCGGGTCATGAAGACGCGGGGGTGTCTTACCAGGAAAGCACTTTATGCGGATTTCACCTGGCCCGGTCGGAACGGTGGTGCATATGGCGATCGAACCAGTCCTGGGCCCGGACCGCCACCTCCCGCCACCCTTGAACGTCTCCCAGGAGTCGCTCGGCCCCCGAGACCACACCCAGTTCCGAAACACCACCCAACCTGCTTCGTGCCCACTCCCCCAGTTCGCGCACGAAGGAGTCCTCACCCTCCAACAGGATGAGCGTGGGCGCGCTCACCCCGGGCAGGGCCGATTCGGCCCAGTCCACGCGCCCGCCGTGCACCACGACCGAAGCCACGTCCTGTGGCGACCGCGCCGCGGCCACCAGGGCCGCCGGGGCGGCGCTTCCCGAACCCATCAAACCCAGTGGTTCGCCGGCGGAGTCGGTGGCCCGACGCAACCAGGTCACCGCCGCGTTCAACCGCTCGCCCAGAACGGCGGCGTCCTCCTCGCCGTCCTCGGTCGACAGGTCCAGGAGCAGGGTGGCGTATCCGGCGCGCTGAAGTGAGGAGGCGATCGCCTGCCAACGTGGGTCGCCCCGGCCTTGGCCGAAGGCCATCACCACCGTCCCTCGCAGGACCTCAGGGCTGGTCAGGTCACCGTCCAAATAGACTCGTCCGGCCCGGATCCGTACGCCTCGGGCCGGCTCGGGACGGGGTCGAGAACGCTCCAGCTCACCCAGGATCGTCGTGACGTCCTTGTCCGAGAGTTGCTCGAAGTCCCGATACCACTCCCCCACGGCCTGGAAGTTGTCGGGAACGCCGATCACCACCAGGGCGTCGGCCTCGCTCCGCAGCGTGTCCAATGCCTCCGGTGAGGCGACCGGGACCGCCAGGACCAGGCGGGAGGGGCCGGCCTGACGCACCATCCGCAGTGCGGCTCCAGCC
>NZ_ANBD01000160.1 GCF_000341005.1 Nocardiopsis alkaliphila YIM 80379
CACGACCGGCGATCCGAGGCATCGAGCGTTCGCCCCGGTAGACGCGGCGTCTGCGATCGAGTTCGTCGCGTTCGAGGTCCACCGTTGTGGAAAGGGCCTGGCGCGGCACCCTCAGTCGAGCCAGGGCCCGGTCGTCGTAGAGCACCTGACCATCCTCGGAGATCGCTCCCACCCCGGTCTCGGGATGTTCGGGAAGTCCGATCTTGCGCACCATGAGCACGTCGAACTCCGCGCCCAACTCTCGCGCCAATTCCGCCCCGACCGGCACCCCGCCACGTGGCAGGGCCAGCACGATCGGGTCATCGACCGCGTGGGGGCGGATTCGCTCGGCGAGGCGTCGACCCGCCTCGGAACGGTCGGTGAAGGGCAGGGAAACTGGTACCGGGTTCATGTCCACACCGGGGCGGAGCCGCCAAGGCCCCGCACCGCTCCTTCCGGCTGTTCGTCAGTGGAGCCGCTGGGAAAGTGCTACCGGCATACCCCACCGCGCACGAATCGCAACCCCGCCCTCGGGCAAAACCCCACTCGCGAGGTGTCCACCGCGAGAACACCGTCGCGCCCTTGGGGCACCCGAGGCGACACTCACCGCGCGCGGGAGCCGTTGCGGAGCACGGCCATCAGGAGCGCGTCGTGTCTGCGTCCCTCCCAGAGCAGGGACTCGCGCAGACGCCCTTCGACGTGGAAACCGCAAGACCGGTAGACCGCGATGGCGCGCATGTTGAAGGCGTACACGTGCAGCCAGACCCGATGCAGGCCGATCTCCTCGAAGGCGTACCGCAGGATCAGTTGCGTGGCCTCCTTGCCCAGTCCTCTACCGGTGAACTCGATCGCCGAGAGCGCGATGCGGTACCCGGCACTCTCGTTCTCCGGTGAGACCGCGTAGAGGGACAGCTCCCCGAGATAGCGGCCGTCCTCAGGGGCGATGATCGCGAGATCCAGTCGGTCCTCGCTCTGGGAACGAGACTCGCACCACTCGCGCGCCCGCTCGTAGGTCGGGTACCCATGCGCACCCGTGAGTCTGCGAACCTCCTCGTCCAGCCCCGCCGCGAAATAGTCGTCGGTGTGCTCGGGACCCAGAGGGACCAGACGTACGCTCTCGCCGGTGAGGGTGGGCTTGTCTCGCAGCGCGCTCGTGTTGATCATGCACGTCTTCCGGTTCCGGCCGGGGCCGTGGGGCACGGCGATCCCGGGAAAGGGAGTCGGCGGTCAGGAGCCGCCCGCGGGAGCGGATCGTGGGGGACGGGCCTTGAGGCAGGGGCCGGTTCGAGGGACGAACGGGAAAAGGACCTCCGGTTCTGCGAGGACTCGGGCTCCCTATGTAAAACGCCCGTGCTCCGGAAGGCAAGTCCGTCGCAAGCACGAGAGGGGAACCGGGTTCATCCCATCACCCGACTCGGATACCATCTGCCGGCATCGAGAGCACCCTGGGAGCCGCCCGTGAACACCCGAACCGACACCTCCTCCACCCCTCCGCCCGAGGCCGTCAGGGCCCGGGGCGCGGTGTCGACCCTCTTCTTCGTGAACGGGTTCACCTACACCAACGCGGTTCCCTGGCTCCCCGTCATCAAGGACGGCCTGTCACTGAGCAACGCCGAGTTGGGAATGGCGATCGCGGCGATGCCGTTCGGCGCGATCCTTACCGGGATGCTCGCCGGACCGATGATCCACCGTTTCGGCAGCGGTCGCACGGCGGTGGGCACGAGCCTGATGAGCGTGGGAGCACTCCCGTTCATCGCCCTCGCCCAGAACTGGTGGATGCTCGCCGCCACCCTGTTCGTCCTGGGCTCCGCCGACGCCTGGACCGACGCCGCGCAGAACTCACATGGGCTGCGCGTCCAAAGACGCTATCGACGCAGCATCATCAACACCTTCCACGCCGTGTGGAGCCTGGCCGCGGTCTCCGGTGGGCTGCTCGGCGCCGCCATGGCCGGGGCCGGTGTACCGATTCTGTGGCATCTGGGTGGAGTGGCCGCCGTACTGGTGGTGGTCAACCTGGTGGTCTCGCGCATGTTGTTGCCCGGCCCCGAGAACAGTGAGCGCCAAGACGGTACCGACGACCACGGCGGCGGGCCCACCCGCCCTCCGGGGCGCGCGCTCGTACTGCTCTTGACCCTGGGCGTGCTGCTGATGATGGCCGGTGGCATCGAGGATTCCGCCGCGTCCTGGGGCGCGGTGTACATGACCTTCGAACTGGGCGCTCCCCTGTTCCTGGCCGCCATGCCCTTCGTGGCCTGCCAGGCGATGATGACCTTGGGGCGTCTTGTCGGTGACCGCGTGACCGATCGCTTCGGCGCGGTGGTGGTGGGCGGGGCCGGCGGTCTGCTGGCCGCGGGCGGCATGGCCTTGGCGCTGCTGTTGCCGCACCCGGCCACCACCGTGATCGGCTTCGGGATCATGGGTCTGGGTGTGTCCACCCTGTTCCCACTGACCCTGGCCGCGGCCGGGAACGTGCCCGGGGTGCGCACCGGGGACGGGGTGACGGTGGTGGGATGGCTGGGCCGGGCCGGCTTTCTCGCCTTCCCCCCGATGGTGGGGTTCCTGGCCGACTCGGTGAGCCTGGGCGGTGCCCTGTGGCTGATCGCCGTCGGGGGCGTGGCCGCCTTCCTCTTGGCTCCCACCCTGCGTCCTCGGAGCTGAGGGGCCGAGGGCACTTCCCCCGAGCACGGATTCGCGGGGCCGGACACGACGAGGGGTCCCGACCTCTTTCGAGGTCGGGACCCCTCCACACGTCAGGCCCACGGAAGGCATGGGAACGGACGTGGTGTTACTCGACCATGCCCGGACGGCGGCTACCGGCCCACAGGGCCAGGGCACCGATACCGGTCACCACGGCGCCGCCGAGCACGAAGCCCGACATGTCGACGCCGGTCGCGGCGAGGTTCGGGTCACTCGCGGTCGTGACCGGAGCGGTGGAACCCGGGGAGGTCGTTCCCGGGGACGTGGAGCCAGGGGTCTGGCCGCCGTCACCCCCGGGCTGACCGCCGGTGTCGCCATCGCCGGTGTCACCGGGCGGGGGCGGGGTCTGGCCCTCGTCGCCCCCGGGGTCGCCACCGCCACCGTCACCCGGATCGGGGTCGCCGCCGCCACCGTCACCCGGATCGGGGTCGCCACCGCCACCGTCACCCGGGTCAGGGTCAGGGGCGGGGTCGCCACCACCATCACCCGGATCGGGGTCCGGGGGGGTACCCCCGTCACCCGGATCGGGGGCGGGGTCGCCACCACCATCACCCGGGTCAGGGTTCGGGGGGGTACCCCCGTCACCGGGGTCGTTGACATCGGCAGGAAGGATGGATTCGCCGGCGGCGCTCTCCACGGCCGGGGTCAGATCGATCTGCCCCTGAGCCGTCTCCTCTGCCGTGTTGGACACGGTCTCTTCCAGGTCGTCGGCGAACGCCGGACCGACTGAGAAACCGGCCATGAAGAGACCGGCCGCGGTCACGGTGAGTACCCGTTTCCTAGCGGACATCCCACTCCTTTCTTTCGTTCGTGCACTGATCATTGAGGGGGGATGGCATACAGGTGGTCGTCGTGGACCACCACCGCGCGGTCGCCGAGCAGGCCGCGCGGAGTCTGAGCGCCTTCGGGGACCTCGGTGGGCTCACCGGAGGCGTCGACCGCCACCGGAACCCCGTCGAGTTCCCCGAAGATCCGATCGCCGATGGCGATCTCGGGTTCGAAGCCCGGAACCACGGTGGTCTCACCGCTGTCGGGAGTGAACAACACCGGCCCGTAGGCGGCCAGGTCCGCTCCCAAAGGGCCGGTCCGGTGTCGCACGTCCTCCAAGGCCTCCGGTGCGATCTCGGCGGTGCCGAGTACCGAGCCATCCATGTTGTCGTGGAAGGCCAAGAGGTGGTCGTCACCCTCCTCCATCTCCCAGCGGACCATGGCGTAACCACGGATGAAGGTCATGATGGCGTCCAGGTCACCGGCGCCCTCAGGCACTTCGGGCTCCACCTCCCGGGGGTCCTCGTCGGGAGCGACCCAGTGCCAGGGGCCTTGGAGGACACCGGCCAACGCCCGACCGTCATCGGCGAGCATGGCGGCGGAACCACCCGGGGTGTCGACCTCGGCCAACTCCCCGTCGACGAGGACGTAGGCGCTGTCGTCGTCGCGCACCAGTACCCCGGATCCGGGGTACTGTGCCGAATCGGACTCGCTCAGGGACACGTTGCTCGCGGCGCCGCCGTCCTCGGGCCAAAGCCACAGGGAGTCGGCGGTCTCGATCACGACGTGGGGCGCGCCGCCGTACTCGACGAAACGGGGAGCGCCCAGCACCTCACCCGCCTCGAAGGGCAGGGTCACCGACCATTCGCGCGAACCGTCGGCGGCGAGCAGGTTGAGGCGCTCGTCCGGATCGATGTAGACCAGGCTCTCGCCGTCACCGCTGACGGCGGGCAGGGTGTCCGGGGCCAACTCCTCGAAGATGTCCACCGTGTCGGCGTAACCGGGCGGAGCCGGGTGCTCCAGGGGCACGGCGCCGGTCTCGGGTTCGGCCTCGTCCGATACCTCCGGGGAGGACCCTGGCAGGAACCGAAGGGCGACCACGCCCGCACCGATCAGGAGCAACAGGACCAGTCCGAGGGCACCGACGATCACGAGCCCGCGTCGACGTTCACCTCCGTTCCGTCCGGCCACGGGGGCTACGGGGGGCGAAGGCGGAGCCTGGGGCGGCCGTGACGGATACGGGGGTGGCTGTGGCGTTCCTTGGGCGGGTTGGTCCGCCGCTTGGACGATTCCGTCAGGGGTGGCGAGCAGGCGCCAGTAGCCGTTGGAGTCGCGCGCCTCGACGAACACCGGCTGTCCGATTCAGGCCGCGTAACCGGTGGCGACGTCGAGCGCCGCGCGTCTGGTCTCCTTGGGGGCTTGGCCCTGGACGAGCCGGCGCTGCCCTTCGATGACGATCTCGGCGCTACGTTCGTCCGGCGCGACGACGATGACGACGGTGGGCCGGGAGTGCCCCGGGCCGGACGCCCGGTTCATGGTGCCTCCGAAGGCATGTGGAACATGGACCTGTTCGTGTACGGGAGCAGGGGATGCGTGGTCGGCGAAGACGTTCGGTGGCGGATCGGTGGGGTGACCGAACAAGGGGTGAGGGCGCACGCGAAGTCGAGGCTCCAGGCGATCATACTGATACTCGTAGGAGTCGACCGTCCTCATCGGGAATCGGGAGGACGGGCATGGTCGACACGCTCCCCATCGGTTTTCCGCCCCCCTTTCGTTTGACCTGCGATGACCGGAACCCGCTCGTGGAAAGCCGGCCTCGCCCGCTCTCCCGCCCTTGGTATGGACACCCCGGAATGTCGTCAGGTTCACGCCGAAAATGGCCGGATCCGGCCACGGAGGGTTTCCGAAAACTCACCCCTAGGGCCCCATCACCTTCGTTCCAGGGCTTTTCACGGACGACCCTGCGGAGTCACAGGCGTGAGTTCCCAAGGCGAAGGCCACCACGCGGGGCCGCCCGCCCGCCGAGCCAAGACCAGATGGACCGCTCTGTCCGCTTCGGCGACGAAGTCCAGTGGCGCCCCGACCCGTCCACCCACCACCGTTTGCAACCGATGCGGCCCCGGCGGCACGCCCAACACGAACGTCCCCCGTGGCCAGGGCCGAGCGATCGGCACTCCGTCCAGGTGGAAACGGAGCCCGGGCGAGAAGGAGGCCGGCGCCTCCTGTGCGGTGAGCAGGATACGGATGGGGACCCACCCCTGCGTCGATGGTGCGTGCTCGGGCCAACCGACGACCACGGGGCCGGGGAACGGTGGCGGGCGCTCTTCGCGCTCCCGCCGTGACCGAACGAGCCCTAGAACGTTCAGGACCAGAGCGAGCAGCAGGAGAGGGGCGATCTCCCAGGATCGCCACTTGAACATCACGGCCACCACGACGACGAACGAGACCAGGACGCAGGCCTGGAGAACGGCGATGAGCACCGTCCTGGCCGTGGCAGAGGCGTCCAAGGGCCCCGACCATTGCTCCCAATAGCCGTGTGAGCGAACGAGTGTCACTCCGTACAGGGCGACGCAGCACAGGAGGACCAGCACCATGGGCATGCCGGTGTAGGACGGAGGGCTCGGTGCCAGGCCCATGGCCACCAGGACGATGAGTCCCGCCAGGGTCATCATGAGGAAGGAGGGTCTCATCGGCCGGTCTCCTTGGCTTCTTCGGCCAGGACCCGAGCCCGTTCGCGTCGGTGGACCTTGGTGCAAAGGACGGCGAAGACCGTTCCGGCGAGGGGGAAGAGGGCCAGTGGCCACAGCGGCGGGCAGTAGTACAGCTCGTACCCGAGCATCACCGTCGGGGACGCCACGAAGAGCCACGATCCCCAGGTGAAGAGCCGGGTCGTCGACGGCGCCATGGGCGAAGGGTCGGTGGGTTCACGGAACGGCCGGGGCAGAGCCGGCGCGGCCAAGGCGAACAGTGCGGCGATCATGAATCCCACCAGTGACAGGAAGAGCAAGGTCGAAGTCGCACCGGGGACGAGGATCGGGTGGTGAGAGGTGAGCACGGAACGCAGCAGCAGGCCGAACTGACCGGTCATGGTGGCGCACAGGCCGAGGAGGACGCATTGCCTGGCGGGATTCGGGGGCACGCGGAACCTTCCATGGATGATCCGGCTCGGGGCGGCGAGTTCGCGGCCTCCCGCCGGACTCGGTGAGGGTAGCGACAAAGGCGACGGCGTAGGAACCTTCGTCCGCTTTCGGTCAGTGTCCGTCACGCTCGTTGAGGGTTGCGATGACCGCCTGCTCTCGCCGCTGAGCGATGCGGTCGGCGCGTTCGAACCGGCGGTTGGCGAGTTCGGCGCGGGCGGCGGCGGTACGCATGGTCGGCCACAGGGCGTCGATCTCGGAGTTGAGGGAGGACCCCACCAGCACCGCGATGGCCATGACGTACAACCAGGCCAGGATGGCGATCGGGGCGGCCAGGGAGCCGTAGATGCTGACCTGTCCGAAGGAGGCGTCCAGGTAGGCGCGTAGGCCCGCCGAACCGGTCAGCAGCACCAGGGTGGCCAGCACCGCGCCGGGCAGGTGTCGCCACAGCGGCATGCGCACCGGGACGCTGAGCGCGTAGAGCAGGGTGATCGCGGTGATGACCGTCAACCCCAGGACCGGCCAGTAGAGGAGGTTGAGCCGACCCACGGTGATCGGCATCAACTCGTGGATGAGGTCGGGACCGGCCACCATGATGGGCAACACCAGCACGGCGAAGAGCAGCCCGCCCAGGTAGGCGAAGAAGGCGAGCAGGCGCTGGCCCAGCCAACCGCGCAGCTCGTCCAGGCCGTAGGAGATGGTGATGGAGCGGATGAACACGTTCATCGCTCGCGACCCCGACCACAGGGACACCAGGAAGGTCACCGACAACAATCCGCCCTGCACACCGCCGAGGAAGTCGTCCACCAGGGGGGCCACCAGGGAGTCGACCGTGTCGGGGGTCAGGATGCTCGCGGCCAGGTCGAGCATCCATTCCCGGATCTCGATCACCAGTCCCTCACCGAAGACCGCGGCCAGCGGCCCCAATGCGCCCAACAGGCACAACAGCAACGCGGGAAGGGAGATCAACGAGAAGAACGCGGACTCCGCGGCCAACCCGATCACCCGGTCACGGGAGAGCGCACGCAGGGTGCGCAGCACCAACAGCGTCGTGTTGTGGGACTTGGGATGGCGTTGGAGCCACGCGTCGATCGCCCGCCACGAACTCTCCCAGAACCCCACCACGTAAAGAACGTTAGCGGTAGTGGCGGGGGGTGGGCACTCCCTCGCCGGGATGGAATCGGACCGCAACATGACGTGAGTCACGTCCGCTCGGACCGAGTACACCTGGACAAGGCCCGGAAGGGCGTGTCATTCTCAAGCCATGATCGCTGTTTTGGACCCCATGCTCCGCGTGCGTCGGCACGTGGACTTCCTGCGGGTCAGCAGCGCCATCTGTTGCAGCGTCGGATAACTCCTCGCCGCCTTTGAAGCACCCCGTGAACTCGAGTGGGTGCTCGCGGCCCCGGCGCTCCTCCCCTACCTCGAACTCCCACACACGCGGATTTCACCCGAGGCACCCGACACGACGACGTGCGGTGCCCACGGGTCATGCGGTGCGGGCGCCGGGACCGTGAGCATCCCGTGACCCCATCGGAGACACCCGCGATGCCTCCCACTTCCGCGCAGTCCGGCAAGGCCGCGACGCCCGCCAAGCCGCGGCCCCGTCGTGGCGAGGGCCAATGGGCCCTGGGCTACCGTGAACCGCTGAACAAGAACGAGGAGAACAAGAAGAACGACGACGGGCTCAACGTCCGGGATCGGATCATCAACGTCTACTCCAAGGCTGGGTTCGATTCCATCGATCCGGCCGATCTTCGGGGGCGTTTCCGCTGGTACGGGCTGTACACCCAGCGTGCCCCGGGCATCGACGGCGGCAAGACCGCCGTCCTGGAGCCCGAGGAACTCGACGACCGCTACTTCATGCTGCGGGTGCGCATCGACGGCGGGCAGCTGAACATCGCCCAGTTGCGCGCGATCGCGGAGATCTCCCGGGACCACGGTCGCGACACCGCCGACATCACCGACCGGCAGAACGTCCAGTACCACTGGATCCGGGTCGAGGACGTGCCCGCCATCTGGGAGAAGCTGGAATCGGTGGGCCTGTCCACCACCGAGGCCTGTGGCGACACCCCCCGCGTGATCATGGGCTGCCCGCTGGCCGGCGTGGCCGAGGACGAGGTCATCGACCCCAGCGCGCAGATCCAGCAGATCTACGACGAGCACATCGGCAGCCCGCTGTTCTCGAACCTACCGCGCAAGTTCAAGACCTCCTTGTCGGGCTGCACTTCGCACTGCGTCAACCACGAGATCAACGACGTGGCGTTCGTGGGGGTGCGCGATGAGGCGGGCGAGTCGGGTTACGACCTGTTCGTGGGCGGTGGCCTGTCCACCAATCCCATGTTCGCCAAGCGCCTGGGCACGTTCGTGCGCCCCGATCAGGTCAGTGAGGTCTGGGCGGGTGTGGCCGGGATCTTCCGCGACTACGGGTTCCGGCGCCTGCGCACCCGCGCTCGGATCAAGTTCCTCATCAAGGAATGGGGAACCGAGAGGTTCCGTCAGGTCCTGGAGAAGGAGTATCTGGGCTACGAGCTGCCCGACGGCCCCGAGCCGGTCCTGGACCCGGGGACGCGTCGCGACCACGTGGGGGTGCACCGTCAGCGCGACGGCCGGTTCTACGTGGGTTTCGCGCCCAAGGTGGGCCGGGTCTCGGGCACCTCTTTGCTGCGGGTGGCCGAGATCGCCGAGGAACACGGTTCGGACCGCGTCCGCACCACCCCCGACCAGAAGCTCGTCATCCTCGACGTCGAACGGGAGCGGGTCGCCTCGATCACCACGGCTTTGGAGTCCGAGGGCTTCGAGGTGACTCCGAGCGTGTTCCGTCGCCAGACGATGGCCTGCACCGGAATCGAGTTCTGCAAGCTGGCGATCGTGGAGACCAAGGAACGCGGCGCCACCCTCATCGACGAACTCGAAAAGCGCCTGCCCGACTTCGAGGAGCCGATCAGCATCAACATCAACGGCTGCCCGAACTCCTGCGCGCGTATCCAGGTCGCCGACATCGGCCTCAAGGGCCAGTTGATGCTGAACGAGCACGGTGAACAAGTGGAGGGCTATCAGATCCACCTGGGCGGCGGCATGGGGCTCACGCAGTCCTTCGGCAAGAAGATCCGCGGCCTCAAGAGCACCGCGGACGACCTGCCGGACTACGTCGAGCGGGTGTTGCGACGCTTCCAGGCCCAAAAGCGGGACGGCGAGAACTTCGCGGCGTGGGCGGCCCGCGCCGAGGACGCCGACCTCAAGTGAGACCGCTCCACCGGTAACGAACTCAAGCGGGCTCACAGCCCCGCCCGGCTCTCGGTTCGCCGAGGGCCGGGCCCGAACCGAAGGAGGAGGTGCGCCGTGTCCGAGAGGGCCGCACCCCACTATTGCCCCTACTGCGGTGACGAGGACCTGGTGCCCGAGGAAGGCGCGGCCGTCAAGGGCGAGGGCTACCCCTGGGCCTGTCTGTCCTGTGCCCGGGTCTTCCGGGTCAAGTACATGGGTCTGCGCTCCGCGTCGTTCTCCGCGGGCGGTGCCCCCTCCAGACCGACGGAAGGGAACCAATGAACGCCACTCTCACCGAGGGCCCCGAGGCGGCCGAGCGTGCCGCCTTGGAGTTGGAGGAGGCCACCGCCCAGGAGATCATCGCCTGGGCCGCCCAGACCTTCGGCGACCGGCTGTGCATGACCTCCTCGATGGCCGACGCCCTCATGGTCGACCTGGCCGCCAAGGCCGCCCCGGGGATCGACGTGATCTTCCTGGACACCGGCTACCACTTCCCCGAGACCATCGGCACCCGAGACGCCGTGGCCTCCATCTACGACATCAACCTCATCACCGTGGCGCCCAACCGGACCGTGGCCGAACAGGACGCGGCCCTGGGCCCGCGGTTGCACGGCCGCGACCCCGGAATCTGCTGTCACCTGCGCAAGGTGGAGCCGCTGCGGCGGGCGTTGGAACCGTACTCGGCGTGGCTGACCGGCCTGCGTCGGGAGGATTCGGTGACTCGGCGCGACACCCCGATCGTGCAGTGGGACCGGCGGCGGATGATGACCAAGATCAACCCCATCGCCCGGTGGACCCAGGAGGAGGTGGACTCCTACATGAGCGAACACGGGGTGCTGGTGAATCCGCTCCAGTACGACGGTTACCCCTCGATCGGCTGTGAGCCGTGCACCCGCCGAGTGGCTCCGGGCGAGGATCCGCGCAGTGGCCGGTGGGCCGGGACCGGCAAGACCGAGTGCGGGATCCACACGTGAGCGACCAGGCCCGAACCCCGCGAGGGCACACCTGGGTCCCGCTGCTCGCGGTGGCACACGGCAGCCGGGACCCCGACTCGGCTCAGGCGGTCTCAGCGCTCTTCGACCGGGTGCGCGCGCTGCGCCCGGAGTTGGACGTGCGTCTGTCCTATCTGGACCACGTGGCGCCCGGTGCCGAGGACGCCCTGGCGGAACTGACCACGGGAGGCGCCGGCGAGGTGGTGGTACTGCCCGCCCTGTTGACGGCGGCCTTCCACAGCAAGGTGGACCTGCCCCAGCTGCTGGCCGGAGTCCGTGAGCGCCGACCGTGGCTTCGGATCCACTACGCCCACACGCTGGGACCGCACCCGCTTCTGCTGGAGGCGGTGGAGCGCCGGTTGACCGAAGCCGGTGCCCGTGCCCGACCCGACACCGCGTTGGTGTTGGCCTCGGCCGGATCCAGCGACCCGGAGGCCAACGCCGTGGTGGCCCGGATGGCCGAGGAACTCGCCGAGCGAGGTCCGTGGCGTGAGGTGGTGCCCGCGTACGCGTCGGCCGCCTCTCCCACCCCCGGGGAGGCCGTCACGGCGCTCGCGGAACGCGGGGCCGGGCGGGTGGTGGTGTCCACCTACCTTCTGGCTCCGGGTTTGTTCGCCGACCGGGTGCGCGAGCAGTCGATGGCGGCCGGAGCCTCGGTGGTCTCCGACGCCTTGGGCGCGGCCCCCGAGCTCGCTCGGATCGTGTCGGAGCGTTACGACGCGGCCCTCACGGCCCCACGCGCGAGGGTCTGACCG
The DNA here is from genome assembly GCF_000341005.1 of Nocardiopsis alkaliphila YIM 80379. Lineage (GTDB taxonomy): Bacteria > Actinomycetota > Actinomycetes > Streptosporangiales > Streptosporangiaceae > Nocardiopsis > Nocardiopsis alkaliphila. The sequence goes on from NZ_ANBD01000160.1 coordinate 11,596, forward strand.
AACACGCGGGGCGGGGTCCGGTGAACCCCGCCCCGCGGCGTCACCGGTCAACCCAGCGCCGGACCCGTTCCACCATCGTTTCCAGTGGTTCTCGTGCACCACACTCCAATTCCCGAGTGAAGGTGAAGGCGTCCTCACCCAGGGCCACCACCGCCGCCTCCCGAATTCGTTCGACGTCCCAGCGCTCGGCGGGCGGCAGCGGGGTGTGCACCAAAGCGCGTGCGGCCGAGGCCGCGCCCAGCAGGAGTGCGGCCCGCAGGGGCGCTCCCGCCAGGACCCAGGCGCCGGCCAACCCTTCCAACGCCAGGGCGATCTTGCGTGGACTGTCGGTGGTGAGCGCGGCGGTGAGTCCCTCGTGGTGCAGCCGCAGAGCCGCGTCGGCGTCGCCGCGTTGCTCGGCGACGAACCCGAGTTCGGCCAGCACCATGGCCCCGGCCGCCGGAGCGTCGAACCCCCGGACCCGCTCCAGCCAACCCGATAGGTACCGCTCGGCCCGATCGAGCCTGCCCTCACGGCGGGCGCCCAGCCCCAGGCCGAACTCGGCGAAGCGCTCGCCGAACCGGTCGCCCCGTTCCACCGCCAGTCCGCGTGCGCGTTCGTGGAAGTCCTCGGCCCGGCGGTAGTCACCGCGCAGCAGGGCGTTGCGCCCCAGTTCGGAGAGCCGGTAGGACACCTCCGACCACAATCCGAGTTCCTCGGCCAAGCCCAACCCTTCCCGGTGCAACCGGGCCGCTTCGGAGTAGTCACCGTCGATCTCGGCTCGGCTACCGAGAACGGGCAGGGCCTGTGAGCGGCCCCAGCCATCCCCGATCCGGCCGAACAGCTCCAGGGAGAGCCTTCCGTCGGACTCGAACCCGGCCATCCTCCCCCGGGCCTTGAGCAACCAGGCCCGGGTGCACAGGGCGGCCGCGGTCCCCCAGCGGTCGCCTTCACGGCGGAAGACGGCGAGAGAGCGCTCGACGAGCTCTTCGCTCACCCGGAGTTCACCGAAGTCCAACAGGACGGTGCCCAGGAACCACTCCACTCGGGCCCATTCGCGTTCGGGAACCACCTCGGCTCGACCGGCCAGGGCTTCCCGTACCAGGGCCACCGGATCCTCTGGTTCATCGATCATCAGGGCCATGCCTACCCGCCAGGCCCGCGCGAGGGCACGCGAGGCGGATGCGCCGCCCGGAGTCTCCAGCGCCCGGGTCAGGGACCGATGCGCCTCGCCGGGGCGGCCGCGCAGATAGCGGTACCAGACCAGGTTCAGCGCCAGCCTCAAAGCGGTCTCGGCGTCTCCGATGTGGGCCGCCGTGTCCTCCGCCGCGCGCAGGTCGGCGTTCTCCTGGTCCAACCGGCGCAGCCAAAAGTGCTGCCTGCGACCGCGCAGGTGGGGATCGGCCGTGGCGGCCAGCGACGCCAGGTAGCGCAGGTGACGCAGACGCGCCGACTCGGTCTCGCCCGCCGCCTCCAGGTGTTCCCCGGCATAAGCGGCGATGGTCTCCAGCAGCCGGTAACGGATCCCGTCAGGGCCTTCGACCGCGATGGTCAGGGATCGGTCCACCAGACGGGACAGGATCTCCACCACCTCGTCGGATTCGATGCCCTCACCGCCCACGACCGCTTCGGCCCCTTCCAGGGTGCAACTCTCGGCGTGCACCGACAGGCGGCGAAGGACGGTCCGTTCGGCTTCGCCCAGCAGGTCCCAGCTCCAGTCGATGACGGCGCGTAGGGTGCGCTGACGCTCCGGCGCGCCCCGACCGCCCACCGCCAACAATCGGAAGCGATCATCCAGGCCGACGGCCAGGCGGCGCACGCCCAAAGCGCGCACTCGGTTGGCGGCGAGCTCCAGGGCCAGCGGCAGACCGTCGAGGCGACGACAGATCGACGCGACGATCCGAGCCGTGTCACCCTCCAAGGTGAATCCGGGGGCGCCTGCGAAAGCACGTGAGGCGAACAATCGCACGGCGGCGAAGGCCCGAGGATCTTGAGGAACTCCGGAATCGTTGGGATCGGGGAAAGCCAGCGGACCGACCTCGTACAGGTGCTCGCCCTCGATGCCCAAGGGTTCGCGGCCGGTCACCAACAGGCTCAGGTTCGGGGCCGCGCGCAGCAGTTCTCGGGCCAACGCGGCCACCGATTCGATGACGTGCTCGCAGTTGTCCAAGATCAGGAGGGTACGGGTGAGGCTCAGCGCCTGGAGGAGGTCACGGGTGCCGGTGACGGCCACGACCGCATCGGTCACCCGGGCGGCGACCATCGCCGGCTCCTCCCCTCGTTCGGGTGGTATCCCGCCCAGTTCCACGAACCATCGCCCGTCTGGATGGCGCTCGTCCAATCCCGCGGCCACTTCCAGGGACAGCCGGGTCTTGCCGACACCGCCAGGACCGGTGAGGGTGACCAGCCTTGCTCGCTCCAGGAGGGAACGGACCCGTTCGACGTCGTCCTCACGGCCGATGGTCTCGTCCACCGGAGCGGGAAGGTTGCTACGGGGGCGCAGGGCCGTGCGGGGCGGACCGGACTCCACCGGGGCCAGGGTGGGGTCCTGTCGCAGGATGCGAGCGTGCAGTCCGGCGATCTCGGGCCCGGGAGAGGTCCCTAACTCCTCTTCGAGGAGGTGACGCAACCGGTCGAAGGCGCTCAGCGCCTCGGCCTGCCGGCCGGAGCGGTACAGCGCCCGCATGTAGACGGCGCATAGACGTTCGCGGAGCGGGTGCAGGGTGACCAGTTCACCGAGTTCCTCCACCCATAGATGGTGTTCCCCCAAGTCCAGCCGGAGCGAGGCGTGTTCCTCCAACGCGGACAGGCGTTCGGTGTTCAGCCGTAGTGCCACGCGGGCCTGCCTCGGGACGGCGGTGAGTCCGGCGAGGGCGTCCCCGCGCCACAGCGCCAACCCGTCCTCGAGGGCGACCGCCGCCACGCGCCGGTCCTCGGTGTCGCGCGCCCGTTCGACCAGGGCGCGAAATCGAATGAAGTCCACCTCGTCTGGTTCCACCCGCAGCCGGTAGCCACCGGTGGTGCGCGACACCCGGTCCCGGGCGCCGGGTTCGGCCTCCTCCAGGACACCTCGCAAACGGGAGAGTTTGGCGCGCAGGACGCGCGTGGGATGGGCCGGCAGGTGCTCACCCCACAGGTCGTCGATCAAGGTGTCGGTGGTGACCGGTCGTCCTTCGTTCAGGAGCAGCGCGGCCAGCAGTACGCGCACCTTGGCCTCGGGAACGCGAACCGGTTCACCGTCACCGCTCCACACCTGTAGCGGGCCAAGGATCCCGAAGCGCATGGGTTCACCGTAGTGCAAGGGGCTGCCCCAAGGCGGGCCGGAGCCTTTCTGGAACGTCGGGGCGCGACGGTGGTGGGCGAGTCATGCCCGCGTCACCACACCACGATCCCGACAAGAACGGATACCACCCATGTCCCCCGACGAAACGACGGCCACTCCCGCCCAGAAGGCGGGCACGCGCCAATGGCTCGGTCTGGCCGTCCTGGCCTTGCCGACCATTCTGCTCGCCCTGGACTTCACCGTCCTGCACTTGGCACTGCCACACCTGGCGGCCGATCTAGCGCCGACCAGCGCGCAACAACTGTGGATTCTGGACATCTATGGCTTCATGATCGCCGGGTTCCTCATCACGATGGGCACCCTGGGGGACCGTATCGGCCGACGCCGGTTGCTGATGATCGGTGCCGTGGCCTTCGGCGCCGCCTCTTTGGTGGCGGCCTACTCCACGAGTCCGGAGATGCTCATCGCCGCTCGTGCGCTCCTGGGCGTGGCGGGTGCCACGCTGATGCCCTCCACCCTGTCGCTGATCACCAACATGTTCCATGACTCCAAGCAACGTGGATTGGCCGTCGCGGTGTGGCTGAGCTGCTTCTCCGCGGGCGGCGCCCTAGGGCCGATGGTCGGTGGTGTGCTGCTCCAGTGGTTCTGGTGGGGTTCGGTCTTTTTGATGGGCGTGCCGGTGATGGTGGTGCTGTTGATCACCGCTCCGATCCTGCTACCGGAGTTCCGCGACCCCGATTCCGGACGACTGGACCTGATCAGCGTCGTCCTGTCCCTGGCGGCCACCCTCCCCGTCATCTACGCGATCAAGGAGGTCGCGGCCCAAGGATGGGGAGCGATCGTGATCGCCCTGCTCGTCGCCGGTGTGGTCTTCGGTTGGTTGTTCGTGCGACGTCAGCGCAAGCTGGAGAGCCCGCTGATGGACCTGGCCCTCTTCCGGCTCCCACCGTTCACGGTGGGCCTGGGCGGGCTGCTGCTGGGCACACTGGTCCTGGGCGTGTTCGTCCTGCTGTTCGCCCAGTACCTTCAGCTGGTCCTGGAGCTGTCTCCGGTCGCGGCCGGCCTGTGGATGGTCCCCTACGCCGTGGCCAACATCATCGGTGCGATGCTCGCCCCACTGGTCGCCGCGCGGCTCAAGGCGGCCGGCACGATCGCTCTGGGGCTGCTGGTGGCGGCCGTGGGCCTGGTCGTGTTCACCCTGAGCGGGGTGGAAGCGGGCCCGATTCCGGCCGTGGTGGGCAGCATGCTCATCACCTTCGGTCTGAGCCCGTTGATGGTGCTGGTCATCGACCTGGTCATCGCCTCCGCGCCCAAGGAGAAGAGCGGTTCGGCCTCGTCCATGTCCGAGACGTGCAGCGAGATCGGTATGGCCCTGGGCATCGCCACCCTGGGAGCGCTGGGGACGGCCGTCTACCGTTACCTGATGGTCGACGCCGTACCCTCGGGCGTCCCCTCCGAGGAGGCCGGTGCGATCCGTGACAGTCTGCCCGGCGCGGTGACGGCGACCCAGAACCTGGAACCGTCCTTGGCCGCCCAGGCATCGGACGCCGCGCAGCGGGCGTTCATGACGGGCCTGTCCGTGGTGGGCTACACCAGCGTGGCCATCGTGCTCGGCGTCGCCGTCATCACCTTCCTGTTCCTGCGCGATGCGACCGAAGGCTCGGAGGCGGATCCTCTGTAGGTTCGGTGTACCGACACCGAAGGACGAGGAGCACGGGATGGCCGAGAGCATGCGGGACCTGCTACGAGGGCTGAGGGTGTTCGCCGGCCCTTTGGCCTCCTTCGACCCGGATAGCGCGCCAAAGGATCCGCTGGAGCTGTTCCGGGACTGGTTCGCCGAGGCGGTCCAGGCGGGTGTGGACGAGCCGCACGCGATGACGGTGGCAACCGCCGATGCCGAGGGTGCCCCGTCGGCACGGATCCTCATCCTGAAGGACCTGAGCCCCCAGGGTTGGTGGTTCGCCACCACCACGACCTCGACCAAGGGCCGGGAGTTGGCCCGGAACCCGAACGTGGCGCTGCTCTTCTTCTGGGGCCCCCAAGGACGTCAGGTGCGGGTTCGGGGCCGGGCCGAGCTCGCCGACGCCGAGTCCCGCGCCGCCGACTTCCGCGACCGGCCGTTGGAGGGACGGGTGGCCGGGCTGCACGGCCGGCAGAGCGAACCCCTGAGCGAATCGTCCCAGATCCACCGGATGGCCCAGGAGAGCCGCGCCCGTCTGGAGGCCGACCCGGACCTGGTACCCGATGACTGGGGGCTGTACGTGGTGCGCCCGCACGAGGTGGAGTTCTGGCAGGGCGATCCGGACCGCAGGCACACCCGTCTGCGTTACGAGCGAGAGGAAGCCGGTTGGCGGCGCGGGCTCCTATGGCCGTAGGGCCGTTCGAGGGGCTCGGCGTCTCGAACCTTGACCCGCCCCGTTCCAAGGTTCGAACTCTTCTTGACGATCTCCAGGCTTGACGGCACCAGGGGTGGTCAATAAACTTGAGCGTAGTCGCATCAAGTCATTGCTTGTGACAACAGGAGGTGAGGAATGATGTTGATGCGCACCGACCCCTTCCGTGAGTTCGATCGGCTCACCCAGCGTCTTCTGGAGAACGACCGCCCGGCGATCATGCCCATGGACGCCTACCGCGAAGGGGATGACTTCGTGGTCCACCTCGACCTTCCCGGTGTGCGGCACGAGAGCATCGACCTGGAGGTCGAGCGCAACGTGCTCACCGTGAGGGCCGAGCGCACCTCGTCGAACTCCGAGGACCGCGAGAGCATCGTCAACGAACGCCCCTCGGGAACCTTCTCCCGCCAGGTGTTCCTCGGCGACACCCTCGACACCGAACGCATCACGGCCGACTACGCGGACGGAGTGCTCACCCTGCGGATCCCGGTCGCCGAGCAGTCCAAGGCCCGCAAGATCCTCGTCGGACACGGCTCCTCCGAGCAGACCGCCATCCGCTCCTGACACACCGAACACACCAACGGGCGCGCCCGGGGTCGGGCGCGCCCGCTCTCCGGGTGGCGTGAGCACGACCGAACCTGATTCGGTTCGGGCGGCACGGGTGGATAGGATTCCGAACCACCCGACCGTCGCCCCCGAACCAGGAACGGAGTCGGCATGCCCGCCACACACGAGGTGTTCAACCAGGCCACGCCGCTCGGTGATCACGACGCCGCCGAGGACCCCGCCCTCTTGGAGGGCCTGCGCCGGGAGGGCGCCGCATGGGCCGAGACCGACGTGCGGGAGGTCGGTGTCGCCGCCGGTTCGGAGCGGGTCCGTGCCTGGGGCGAGGCCGCCAACACCTACACCCCGGTACTGCGCACCCACGACCGCTACGGCCACCGGGTGGACGAGGTCGACTACCAGCCCGCCTACCACGTGCTCATGGACCAGGCGGTGGAACACGGCATGCACGGTGCCCCCTGGGCGGATGACCGGGCGGGAACACACGTGGCCCGCGCCGCCAAGTTCTTCCTGTGGTCCCAGGCCGAGAGCGGGCACGGTTGCCCCATCTCGATGACCTACGCGGCGGTACCCGCGCTACGGCACTCTCCCGAGTTGGCCGCGCACTACGAACCGCTGCTCACCGCCCGCTCCTACGACTTCGGGTCGCGACCCCCGCTGAGCAAGAGCGGGCTGATCGCGGGCATGTCCATGACCGAGAAACAGGGCGGTTCGGACGTGCGCGCCAACACCACGAGCGCCGTGCCCACCGCCGAGGGTCACTACCTGCTCACCGGGCACAAGTGGTTCACTTCGGCACCGATGAGCGACGTGTTCCTGACCCTGGCCCAGGCGCCCGAGGGCCTGACCTGCTTCCTGGTCCCCCGTGTGCTGGCCGACGGCACCCGCAACAAGCTGTTCATTCAGCGGCTCAAGGACAAATTGGGCAATCGCTCCAACGCCTCCGCGGAGTTGGAGTACGAAGGCGCGGTGGCCCACCTGGTGGGTGAACCGGGACGGGGCGTGCCCACCATCATCGAAATGGTCAACAGCACCCGACTGGACTGTGTGATCGGTTCGGCGGCGGGAATGCGCGCCGCGCTCGTGCACGCCCTGCACCACGCACGAACCCGGAGCGCGTTCGGCAAGCGGTTGGTGGAACAACCACTGATGCGCAACGTGCTCGCCGACCTGGCGCTGGAGTCGGAGGCCGCCACGGCCCTGATGACGCGTCTGGCCGGTGCGGTGGACCGCTCGGTGCGCGGCGACGAGGGCGAGACGGCCTTCCGCCGGCTGGGCGTGGCCGTGGGCAAGTTCTGGGTCACCAAGCGCCAGCCGGTGCACGCGGCCGAGGCGCTGGAGTGCCTGGGCGGCAACGGGTACGTGGAGGAATCCGGTATGCCGCGGCTGTTCCGGGACTCACCGCTCAATTCCATTTGGGAGGGATCGGGCAACGTGGCGGCGCTGGACGTACTGCGCGCGATGGCAAGGTCACCGGAGTCGGTGGAGGCCTTCCTGACCGAACTGAACACCGCCACGGGTTCGGACCCCCACTACGACGCCGCCCTGAAGCGTCTGGGGCAGGTCTTGGGCGACCTGGACGAGATGCAGTACCGAGCGCGTTCGGTGGTGGAACTGATGGCGCTGACCCTGCAAGCGTCGGTGTTGTTGTCGAACGCGCCGGCACCGGTGGCCGAGGCCTTCACCGCCTCACGACTGGGCGGTGAATGGGGACACGTGTTCGGGACCCTGCCTCGGGGGGTGGACACCGAAGCGATCCTGGACCGGGCGCTTCCCCTGGGTTGATCCCAGGGCGGTTTCAAAGTTGATCTTGGGGTTTACTGCTCGTGAGCG
>NZ_ANBD01000161.1 GCF_000341005.1 Nocardiopsis alkaliphila YIM 80379
GTGGGAGAGTAGGTTGCTGCCACGGTTTTTTGTGAGGGGGGTCCGTAATACGGACCCCCCTTTTTTTGTGCCTAAAGCGCTGGATGGAGCACGCTCTGGGCCGAGGGCTCCGCGAACCCGTTCCCTTGAGGTGGTGGCGGAGCAACGAAGAACCCAGGAGCGGTGTCACCAGAATCGGGGCACTCCTATCGGTGCGACCTTGGGTTCGACCCTTTCCGCGTTCGGTGCCGGAGGGAAGTATACGTCCAGAGTCGACGAGGAAGGATGGGCTCGACTTCGGGCAGGGGTGCATGCCTGTCCACCGATGCCACGAAGAAGGCATCGGGATACGAGGAACAGCCCACGGCGGAAGTGGGCTGCTACTGAGAGCCCAGGTCCGGGGTCAGACCTGGTCGTCATCGGCCTCCGGGGCCTCGATGAGCTGCCGTAGCAGCGCAACGAAATCCTCTTCGCTCATCGTCGACCAGTCCACGTTCTCGTTCATGTTCAGCGGTTTCCCCCGAACTCTCGCTCGATAAGCCTCGGTTGGGCTCATTGCTTCGAGAAGTTCGTTGAACAGCACGTTTTCGCAGGTCGCGGCAGTGGCCGGAAGTGGACGCGGGTTCCTCTTGATCAGACTCGCTGCTGGATCGCGCTACGACACTCAGGGCAACGACAGCGCTTGTTGTATCCGGTCACACTGCCGTGTGGCAGGGAGGGGTCCCGTTGCTGAGTGAGGGTGGCGTCCAACTGGTCACCGAAGGCGGTAAGGATACGGGCGGTGGAGAAGACCTGTTTCGGGTTGATGCCCAGTTCTTGGGCTGCTTCGTCGATGTGCTTACCCATGCGGAGTTTCGCGATGAGTCGTGACCGTGTGCTCGGAGGCATCTCGGCCTCCGCGTTCGCGATCAACTGCTCTGCGTCGTCAAGCGGGTAGCTCATGGGTTTCCTCTATGTGTGCGGGCAAGGCCCGTCGAAACAGGCGCCTCAAGCATCGTACGTGCCTCACGGACCGCCCTGGCTGGGGCGGGCGAGGGCTGTGTGCCTCCTGTGGTTCGTGTGACTCCTGCACATTGAAATCCCCTCACACATCGTAACAAAGAGCCGGATTCTCTCGAGGAGGCTCTGTCTCTAATGCATCGAAACGGCTGCTGTTTCCTAGAAACGCATTGCTAGATGCTAGACAGCGTGTTTCGCTGGTGGCATAACCCGATACTCTGCGTCATTGGATCAGCGTTATGACCAGCCCCACGGTTCGCCGACGGCGACTGTCCGCAGAACTCCGCCGCCGTCGTGTTCAGGCAAGGATGACCCTCAACGACGTCGCCGAGGAGCTCGAATGGTCGCCGGCCAAGCTCGGTCACATCGAGACCGGGATCCGTAAGTGGCCGTCGGTCATGGAGGTCTCCGCCCTGCTGGAGCTGTACGGGGTCACCGGAGGCCAACGGGAAGCGATCCTGACCCTGGTGCGGGAGTCCCGCTTGCGGCCCTGGTGGACCGAATACGAGGACGTCCTGTCCTCCGCCTACGTGGGCAACGAGGCCGGGGCCATCGCGATGCGGACCTACGCGGGCATCCTCGTCCCCGACCTGCTCCAGGTGCCCGATTACACCGCTGTCGTCGCGAGGTCCCTAGGGCACGGTGACCAGGGAGCCCAACGAATGGTGGCCGCTCACCTCAAACGTCAGGAGATCCTCCTCTCGGGCTCCCTGGGCCGTTACCACGCGGTCATCGAGGAGGACGCCCTCCAGCGTGTCGCCGGGGACCTGTCCCTGTTGCGGGCCCAGGCCGACCGCATCGTCGAACTCGCCACCGAGTCCCAACACGTCACCGTGCAACTCCTGTCGACCTCCGCCGGCCCACACCCCGGGGCGGCCGGGCCCTTCTCCATCCTGGAGTTCGAGGAGGACGAGGCCGACCTCGCCTACGTCGAGTCGGCTCACGGCGGAACGATCGTCGAGTCGGAGGAAGCCGTTCGCTCTTGTCGTCGGGTTTGGGGCGAACTCACCCGGATCGCGGCCTCCCCACGGGACACGCTTGGGATCCTGCGCCGAATGGCCCTGCTGACCTGAGGGTGTAGGGCGAAAACCGATGTGATTCGGTCCACGATGGCGAGGAACGCCCGCTACGGCTTGCTAGTCTGCTAGGTGACAACCTCATAAAGTCGCTCCCGGAGACCCGCCAAGGGGCGGGTGCCCGTGTGCACGACCGGTTTTCCAACAGAGAAAGGGTCCGGACAGTGAAGAAGATCATCGTTCTGGCGCTGGTGGCCCTCGGGGCTTTCGCCGTCTACCGCAAGATCCAGGCGGACCGCGCCGAGCTCGACCTGTGGACGGAAGCCACCGCGGCCAGCGAGAGCTGATCGCGGACCCGACCGGCCACTCACAGGGGGCCGGGGGTTCCCGGGGCGGGGCGCACATCACGTGCGTCGCCCGCTATCCGCTGGTGACACGAAGACGTGGGTGGGCCGACGATCCCGTGGTGCGACCCACGGCTTTGTGCTGCGTCCGGCCCCCTGTCCCATGCACCGAACCACCTCCCGATGCGGGTATGCTCTGCATGGTGGCCGGGCCTGAGCCCGGTGCCGATGGGGCCATAGCTCAGCTGGCAGAGCGCCGGTTTTGCATACCGGAGGTCAGGGGTTCGACTCCCCTTGGCTCCACTCACACGGGGACGACCCTGCTCGCGCGCGAGCAGGGTCGTTTCGTGCTTTCCGGGGGTGCCCCGGCTCCCACGTGGTCGAGGACGGGCCAGGCGTGGTGCGGGAGCCCTGCCAAGGGTTTCGTTCACTGCCTTTGGAGAATGGGTCGGAAAGGTAGCCGGCGGCTCTCATGACGTTCGCCCGAACGTGAGATGCGCGGACAATGCCCGAAGGAAGTCGGGTGCGTCGAAAGCCTCGCCGGCAGAGGCGACACCGGTCACCCGGGCCCGTCCGCTGAGGATTCTCAGGGCCGCCTCCACGGCCAAGGGCGCGGTGACGGCGTAGATGTCTCGTCCGGTGACGAACACGTGCTCCTCCTCGTCTTTCGAGCGCACGAGGACGTCGACGAGGAAGGATTCCGCCCGTCGGTCGTCGGTAGCGGTCGGCAGGTGCGGGTCCGCCACTTCTTCGGCGGCCTCGAGCGTCATGTAGGTGGTCACTCGGGGAACGTCCACGTGGCTGGGGATGGTGACGACGTCGACCATCGAGAACTCACCGATGACTCGTCGTGGACCCAGTGGCTGGGGGAAGGGCCACTCCAGTATCGGAGGAGCGTCATCGCGATACTCCAGGTGTCCATCCTCGTGGCGGACTCGCCGGCCCTCGCGTCGACCCCGCGAAACCCGACCGGCGACCCGTGTCCCGGGGGTGGGATGCCAACCACTCAGTCCGTACGCGACGTGCACTTCGTCGGCGGCGGTCCGCTTTCCCAGGGCCGTTGTGGTCAGTAGGTCACCGAGACCACCGAAGAAGGCCATGGCGGGGATGACCGATATTCGCGCGTGGTGGGCACGGTCGGTGAAGCGTGCGAACGTGTCCTGGACCAGCTCGATCTCGGCGCTCACATCCACGTAGGAGATGCCCGTGCGCAGCGCGGCCTCGATCATCGGAGCGGCGGTCGTGGCGAAAGGCCCCGCGCAGTTGATGACGGCCTGGGCTCCGAACAGGGCACGGTCGAGGGATTCAGGATCGTCGACCGATGCGCGTCGAACCTCCAACTCCGGATGGGCCGCTCGCAACCCCGCCTCATCGCGTCCTGAGGGAAGCGGGTCCAAGCCGCGCTCCAATAACTCGCGCACCACGAATCGGCCGGTGTGCCCAGAGGCACCGAACACCGCCACCTTCATCATCGCTCCCCATACTCGCGGGTCATCTCCGTGAACATCCTGGGGGCGCTGCCTTCCCAGGGCCAGAGTCCGAAACGACAGGCCCCGTACAATTTCGGACATGAGTACTGTCGCGTTGGCGATCACCGACGGGATGCTTCACTTCGAGACGGCCATGGCCTATGAAATCTTCGGTTCGGCCCCCGCCGGGGTGACCGTCTCCTGGTACGAACTCCTTGTCTGTGGCGCTGGACCGGTCCAGGTAGGGCGCTTTCTGTTGGAGCCGGACCGAGGATTGGACCGACTGCTCCACGCCGACACGGTGCTCGTTCCGGCCTTGGCCGATGTCGACGAAGATCCGCCGGCCGCGCTGGTCGAAGCGGTCCGGGCGGCCCACGAGGCGGGGGCCCGTGTGGTCTCCCTGTGTACGGGGGCGTTCGTCCTGGCCGCCGCAGGCCTGTTGGACGGGCGGCGTGCGACCACACACTGGGCCCACACGGAGGCGATGGCCACTCGCTATCCTCGGGTGGAGGTCGACCCGGGGGTGCTCTACGTCGACGAGGGCGATGTGCTCACCTCGGCCGGTAAGGCCGCCGCCATGGACCTGTGTCTGTACCTGGTCCGTACGGACCATGGCTCGCTGGTCGCCAACACCGTCGCTCGTCGCCTGGTCGTGGCACCGCACAGGGACGGTGGTCAGGCACAATTCGTCATGGCCCCGGTGCCGTCCGAGGGAATCGTCGGCCCACTCGATGCTCTCCTGCCTTGGATGCTGGAACGGCTCGATCTTCCGTTGGGGATGGCCGAACTGGCACGCCGCGCGAACATGAGTGAACGACACCTGGGCCGTCTCTTCAGGGCGACGACTGGTACGACTCCGTCGCGATGGCTGTCGACCCAGCGGATTCGCCGGGCCCAGGAACTCTTGGAGGGTACCGACATGAGTGTGGAGGGAATCGCCGCCGCAGTGGGCATGGGCACGGCGGCGACCCTGCGCCGCCACTTCCACCGCTCGGTCGGGGTGTCTCCGAACGCTTACCGCCGTACCTTTCGTGCGGGATGATCACTCCCGGCAGCATCGACACCGACGTCCAGATGTCCGTGACGTCTAGGCGTCGGTTCGTTCCAGGGGGTATCGGCTTCTCTGCGGTGGGAGCCGCGAACCTTCTGTCAGTGGGCATTCGCGAACAATCCCGCGGTATGGGATCTAGGGCCCGATGGAATGGAGTCAGTGGGTCCTAAAGATGGGATTTTGTCAGGGTTACTAAACAGTAGTTCCATGCTTATTCGGTCGAACATCGAGCGTGCGACGCGAGGTTGCTCTGTGTGGCCGAGAGAGGGTTTCTTCTAGTTCGTTCGGGGGAGTGGGGCTCTGGGGCGTCCGGTTCGGCCAGGCCTGTCCGCGTAGGGCGAGGACCCCTTCGAATGGCGTGAAGTCGCAGGTCATTAGGGTCTTCGAGGAATGGTCAGGAGCAGACCTTTCCGGTCGTTCATTCGCTGCCGCTCCTATCACATGTAGTCACCCTCCGTGTGTGTATGATGACACTTCCTGTAGGGGCAATGGTCCTAGTGGGCCATATGAGAAATAGGCCTCTTGGGGTCTGTTGGTGAACTGGGACGATCCGTAGTTTCGACACCAACGACAAAGAGGAACCCAGCCCGCCGAAACGAACGATCCCCGAAGGCGAACCGAGCGGCCCCCCGTCCGGCTTCGCGCACCATCCTCGTACCGGCCGGGTGAATCCTCGTCCGCCGACAGCCGGTCGGCGAGTTTCGATCACCACACATGCTGATCTTGGGAGTGGGGCAACATGTGGAATGAGAAGATGGCGGCTCGTGCCAAGTGCCGTGAAATCGACCCCGACGCACTATTCGTCCAGGGTGCCGCGCAGAATCGCGCCAAGCTGATCTGTCGCGGTTGTCCGGTCCGAACCCAGTGCCTCGCCGAGGCTCTGGACAGCCGAATCGAATTCGGTGTCTGGGGCGGTATGACCGAACGTGAGCGCCGTGCCTTGTTGCGTCGGCGCAAGGACGTCACCAATTGGTACGACCTCCTCACCAGCGCAGAGAGGCGTTACCAGGAGGAACGCTCCGACAAGGAGCCGGTGAGCGGTACCCCCGCCATCGCCGTCCGACGCTGAGTACGGCCCGACCGGGGAGGGGAGCCCTGGTACGACCGTGACGAGGATGCTCGCGCGTGGCTGTGGGAGGGGCCGGGTGCGGAGCGGGGAGTAGGGTCCCGTCCATCGACGAATCGACCGAGCAGGCCCTGGGGAGGGCCGAAAGTCGGTGCCGTGTCCCCACCTTCGGGAGGAGGGCGGCTCAGGGGAGGATCAGGGACGACCCCCATACCCGTACCCGCCCTCGTGCAGCATGATGGAGGAGGGCGCGATCATCCTCGTACGGTCGAGCCCCACACAGTCTCTTGGGAGTGGGGATGTCAGAGCAGATGGGGAGGAACCCGGCACCGTGGGGGCAGAGCGGCCCCAGACCGCAGGTCCGGCTCACCCACGCGGACCGGGACGCCGTGGCGGAGGTCCTTCGTGAGGCCTATTCCACCGGTCAGCTGGAGGAAGAGGAGTTCGACGAACGGCTCGACCAGGCCATGCGGGCCAAGGTGGCCTCGGAACTCGTCCCGCTGACGGAGGACCTCGGGGTCAGCGGGTTCGACGAGAGCAGGTTCCAGGGTCAAAGCCGGGGCGAACGGGGTCGTTTCCGTGGTCGAGGCGGGCGTGGCCCCAATGATCTGCGCGATCTCAGGACCGACAATCCGGTCGAGAAGGTCGGGGCGGGTCTGAGCCACGCGTCCGCGTTCTTCTTTCCCCTGCTCGGTCCGTTGCTGGTCCTGCTGGTCAGTCCGAATAGTTCGTCCTTCATGCGTAGGCACGCTCTGGAGGCGCTGAACTTCCAGCTCTACTGGCTGGTCGCCATGATCGTCACGGCGGTGGCGTCGGTCCTCATCCTGCCGATCCTGTTGTTGCTGGCGGTGGCCTTCGGCGGACTCGTCCTACCGATCATCGGGGCCGCCACCAACATCATGGGTAAGGGCTGGCGCTATCCGCTGACCTACCGCTTCATCAAGGACGATGAAGGGGAGTGAGCCCTTCGGGTTCGAGGAGTGATGCTCGAACCCGAAGGGGCGGGGGCTCACTTGCCGGGGCGCCCGTTCTCCTGAGCACGGTTGCCATTACCGGTGGCGCGAACCTTCTCCTTCGTCTTGGTGTCCTTGGCCGCCTCGGCGGCGTCGTCCGCTACCTGCGCGGCCTTCTCCTGCAGGTTGTCGCGGGTCTCACGGACCTGTTCCCGAGCCTGGTCCAGGTGTTCCTGCCACTCGGCGTCCTGGGAGGCCTGGCGCAGCCGGATGAGCGAGTAGACGATCACACCGCCCACCAGGGCGGCACCACCGATCACGATGCCACGAGGGATCCGACCGCCGCCCTTGCGGAACACTCCCAGACCCTGGCGGGTGGGCTTGGGGTCGATCCGCTGCGCGGCGTTGGTCAGCATTCCGGCCACACGCGGTGCGACGGTGTCCTCGACCCGCTGCGCGGCCGTCTCCAAACGGGGAGCGGTCCAACCACGGGCCTGGAGGAGCGTCAGGGCGGCCTGGTCCCGAGCCTGGTCGGCGTAGGGGCCAAGGCGGTCGGCCTGATCCTTGGCCAGGTCCTGTAGGCGTGCGAGGGTGATCTCCGCCTCCTTGCGTGCCTTGCGACGCTTGGCAGTGATAGGCACGTCGTCAGCTCCTTAAATCGTTGTCACCGGTTCGTACGGCATCCCATCCGGTGCCCGATACGTCAGGCCACGGAGGGCGTTGTTCGTCGTCCCTACCCCGTTACTCGGGTGTTATCTCAACATACGTCCTCTGCGTCTGTGATCTACGTTTCGACACCGTCCAGGCCCGTCGGATCTCCGACGAAGCGCGACGAAGGGAGGGGTAACGTGATCACGTAATCTCACTCGAACGAAAGGCACTGAGGTGTCGGACTCCACGGGTCAGCCCACCGCGCGGCTGAACACCTCCAAGGGAACCATCGTCGTCAAGCTGTTCGAGGAGCAGGCACCCGAGACGGTCGCCAACTTCATCGGCCTGGCCGATGGCTCCAAACAGTGGATGGGCCCCGCCACGGGCAAGCCGTCCAACAACAGTCTCTACGAAGGCACGATCTTCCACCGTGTCATCGACGGCTTCATGATCCAGGGTGGCGACCCGCTGGGCACCGGTCGTGGTGGCCCGGGTTACACCTTCAAGGACGAGATCCACCCGAGCCTGCGTTTCGACCGCCCGTTCCTGTTGGCCATGGCCAACGCCGGCCCGGGCACCAACGGTTCGCAGTTCTTCATCACCGTCACCGAGCCCAACTGGCTCGACGGCCGCCACACCATCTTCGGTGAGGTGGTCGAGGGTGCTGACGTCGTCACCGCGATCAGCAAGGTCGACACCGACGCTCAGGACCGTCCGCGTGAGGACGTGGTGGTCAACAGCGTCGAGGTCACCCGCTAGAAGGAGTGAACAGCCGCCCATGGCCGCATATCCCCCGCCCCCTGGGGCCTCCTCGGACCCTGGAACACCGCGCACCTGTTACCGGCACACCGATCGGGAGACCGGTGTCGGTTGCACCCGGTGTGGAAACCCGATCTGTCCCGACTGCATGGTCGAGGCGTCCGTCGGGTTCCAGTGTCCGTCCTGCGTCGCGGAGGGGAACCGCGGGGTGCGGTCCGGCCGGACCACCTTCGGGGGCAAGGTCGTCGTCAAGCCGTACGTGAGCTGGACCATCCTGGTCATGATGGTGGTCGGTTTCGTCCTCCAACTGGGTACCTCCGACCCCATCGGTCAGGCCACGAGGTCGCCGTTGGTCTCGATGTTCAGCATGTGGGGGGCCGGTGCCGTCCTCTACGGTGAGTGGTACCGGCTCATCACCGCGGCCTTCCTGCACGGCGGGATCTTCCACCTGCTGTTCAACGGGTACGCGATGTTCATCCTGGGGCCGCAACTGGAACGGTGGCTGGGCCATGGGCGGTTCCTCGCCCTGTGGATCCTGGGTGCCCTGTCCGGTTCGGTGCTCAGTCTCATCGCCGCGCCCGCCCAACCGTCGGTGGGTGCTTCCGGTGCGATCTTCGCCCTCTTCGGCGCGGTGTTCGTGATCGGCCGAAGCCTGCGGCTGGACATGCGGATGATCATGGTCCTGCTGGTACTCAACCTCGGGATCACCTTCCTGGTCCCCGCCATCTCTTGGACCGCGCACATCGGGGGTCTGGTCGGGGGTCTGGTGATCGGTGCGATCTTCGCCCACCTGCCGGGACGATCCGTCAAAGGGGCGCGTCGCACCGTGGTGCACACGTTGCTTCTCGCGGCCTTCGCCGTCTTGTTGGTGATCCTGTCTCTGACGGGTCCACGGCTGTGGGGGCTCTTCCTCGGCTGAACCCGCTCGTACTCATCAGGCCCCCGGGACCGCAGGTTCCGGGGGCCTTCGCATGCCTCAGGCGATGACGGGTCCGAACACACGAACAGAGTCGTCCACGGGCCGTGGACGACTTCGTGGCCGGCTCAGGGGTGGGAGGTCAGTGCCAGCGTGTCGACAGGATGACGGCGATGATGATGCCGCTGAATCCGATCAGCAGGTTCCAGTTGTGCAAGTCCTGCATGTACGGGACGTAGGAGCCCGCGATGTAGTAGACGCCGATCCAGAGGATGCCCAGGATGAAGAAGCCCAGCATCGTCGGCACCAGCCAGCGAGGACTGACCTTCGGCTGCTCTTTGGAAGGAGG
The DNA here is from genome assembly GCF_000341005.1 of Nocardiopsis alkaliphila YIM 80379. GTDB lineage: Bacteria > Actinomycetota > Actinomycetes > Streptosporangiales > Streptosporangiaceae > Nocardiopsis > Nocardiopsis alkaliphila. The sequence continues at coordinate 9,553 of NZ_ANBD01000161.1, forward strand.
CGGCGTGTAAACGGCCTTCTTCTTGCGATCGTTGCGGGACTTGGGCACGGTCGCTGCTCCAGGATGTGGGGCGGTCGGAAAACGAATCCTCAGTCTATGCCCAGGGCGGTGCGGGCGTCACCGTCGGGAAGGTCCCGAAAACCCAACGGTCCCGTATACACGCCGAGGGCCGCACCCGATCATGAACCGGACCTCGGGAGCGGAACCGATTTCTCGGTCCAACTTCCGGGAAGCGGTGCGATCAGGGGTGCGGCCCCCGGTACACGTCTTCGATCAACGGCGAGGAAGGACGAAGCCATCCTCCGGCGGTCCCGGCGGCCCGGGCACCTCCGGGTCCGTTGGCGGCTCCGGATCGGTGGGCGGCTCCGGAACGGTGGGTTCCTCGGGTTCGGTGGGCTCCTCCTCCGGGGCGGTCGCGAGGGTCACGGTCACCGTGGTACCCGCGTTCACGGTCTGGCCGGCCGAGGGAGACTGGTCGATGACGGTGTTCTCGGCTGCGTCCGCGCTCTCCTGCTCTTGGAACTCGGCGTTCAGGCCGGCCTGGTCGAGAGCGTTCTGCGCCTGGTCGCGGTTCATGTTCTGCAGGTCCGGCACCGTCACCTGGTCGGGCCCTGAAGAGATGTGCAAGGTGATCTCCTCGTCCGGAGCGACCTCGTTGCCCGCGGAGGGATCGGTGCCGATCGCGTTGCCCTGGGCCACCGTTTCGTGTGCCCTGGACTCGGTGGTGACGTTCTCGAAACCGGCGTCCCTCAGGGTGGTCTGTGCCTCGGACTCGCTCTGTCCGTCGACGCTGGGGATCTCCAGCGCGTCGGGGCCGGAGGAGACCACGATGGTGATCGAGCCGTCGACCGGGGTCTGGACCCCCGCTGCGGGGTCGGTCTCGATGACCGTGCCCTCTTCGACGTCCTCATCGGCCTGGGTGTCGATGGTGACGTTCTCGAAGCCCGCGCTCCCCAGCTCCGACTCGGCCTCTTCCTGGGACATACCGGCCACGTCGGGGACGGCGACCTCCTCGATGTCCGGGCCGCCTAGGTTCATCAGGAAGAAGACCAGGCCGATCGAGGCGATGACGCCGAGAGCGAGTAGGACCCACAGGGCCGTCTTTCCGGCACCGCCCTTCTTCTCGTCCTGGTAGTCGTCGTAATCGTCATAGTCGCCGTAGGGATCGTTCGCTGCCGGAGGCAGGGCCGTGGTCGCCCCGGCCGCCGCCATCGCCATGGTGCCCGCCTGGGTGGGCATACCGGCCAGGCCACGCTGGATGTCGGCGCGCATCTCCGCGGCGTTCTGGTAGCGCTCCTCGCGGTCCTTGGTCATCGCGCGAAGGGTGATGTCCTCCAACCACTCCGGGACCTGCGGATCCACCTCGGACGGTGGGACCGGGTCCTCACGGACGTGCTGGTAGGCGATGGAGACGGGAGAATCACCGGTGAAGGGAGGACGGCTGGTGAGAAGCTCGTACAACACGCACCCGGTGGAGTAGATGTCACTGCGCGGGTCCACGCGTTCCCCGCGCGCCTGCTCCGGAGACAGGTACTGGGCGGTACCGATGACCTGTGACGTTTGCGTCATCGTCGCCTGGTCGTCGCTCATGGACCGCGCGATACCGAAGTCCATCACCTTGACATCGGCGTTACGGGTCAACATGACGTTCGCCGGCTTGATGTCCCGGTGCACGATCCCGTTGTCGTGGCTGTATTCGAGCGCCTTGAGGATGCCGTCGACGAGTTCCGCCGAACGTTCCGGAAGCAACTTGCGATCGTCGTCGAGAAGTTCCTTGAGGGTTCGACCGTCCACGTACTCCATGACGATGTACGGGAGAGAGACCCCGTCGACCATGTCCTCGCCGGTGTCGTACACCGCGATGATCGCCGGATGGTTCAGGGAGGCCGCGGACTGTGCCTCCCGACGGAACCTCGCCTGGAAGACGTGGTCGCGGGCCAGGTCGTGTCGGAGCGTCTTGACCGCCACGAGACGGTCCAGTCGTAGGTCACGTGCGCGGTGTACCTCGGCCATGCCACCGCGCCCGACAACCGTGTCGAGTTCGTAGCGTCCGCCGAGGAGCCGGGGCTGGGACATGTCGTGTACTAATCCTCGTGTCTTCCGGTACCGGCCGGCAGGCCGATACCTAACCTGAGCGTTTCTCGCTCATTGCATGGTCACGGCTCGTGGTCTCAGTTTCCTCCGTCGGACGAGCCCCCACCCCCGCCCCCGTTACCGCCACCGTTACCCGGAGGCGTGCCGGGGTTCTCGTCGCCGCCGCCACCGCCATCGCCGCCGCCATCGCCACCACCGTCTCCGGGATTCTCACCACCACCGGGTTCCTCTTCCACTGGACCATCGGTGCCGTCGTCCTCGGGCTGGTCGGGTTCGGACTCACCCTCACCGGGCTCGAGGCTTTCGGTGTCCTCCCAGTGCTGCGGCGGTGGCGTCCACTCGGGGACCTGTGGGTTCGGGGCTTGGGGCTCCGGCTCCTCGGCCTCCTTCGGCTCTTCGCTCGGGGTAGGAGAAGGGGACTCGTTCGTGACCGCGGGCGGGTTGCTGTTGTTGACCGGCTCGTTGTCGTTGTTGCCCATCATGAACCCGGCCACCGCGGCACCCGCGATCAGGACGGTCGCGGCGACGGCCGCGAGCACGACCGGAGCCTTGACCCGACTCCCGGATCCCGGTGCTTCCACGCGCTCAACGGGGGCGCCACCCTGAACAGGGGGGACGGCGTTCTGCCCGGTGGTTCCGTGCACCTGGTTCGAAGCGCCGCTGAGCGGGCCGGTGTCCGGAACGGTACCGACCACCCGGGTCTGCGCCATGCCGTCGAAACCGGTGGATGGAGTGGGTGGACCGGTACCCGCGTTGGACCGGATCACCGCGGCCAGGTGCGCGACCTCACCGGCGGAAGCAGGTCGGTCCTCGGGGTCCTTCTCCAACAGTGAGAAGACGAGGTCGTCGATGTCGGTCGGCACGTGTTCGGGCAACGAAGGCGGGTCGTCACGAGTGTGCGCCAGGGCCAGTGCCACCGGGCTGTCCCCGGTGAAGGGCGGCTGGCCGGCCAGACACTCGTAGGCCACCACACCCAGCGCGTACAGGTCCGAGGCCGCGCTGGCGGGACGTCCCGAAGCCTGCTCCGGCGAGATGTACTGGGCCGTGCCCATGACCATGCCGGTCTGGGTGAGGGTGACCGACATGTCTCCACGGGCGATACCGAAGTCGGTCAGCTTCAACCGACCGTCCTCGGTCACCAGGAGGTTGCCCGGCTTGATGTCACGGTGCACCACACCACGGGCGTGTGCCGCGGCCAGGGCCTTGGCGGCTTGGCACACGAAGTCGAGGGTTTGATCGGCGCTCAACCGCCCCTGCTCCCGCAACACCTGGGAGAGGGGTTCGCTGTCCACCAATTCCATGATCAGGAAGGCGCGCCCGTCCTCCTCGCCGTAGTCGTAGACCTGGGCGATACCCGGATGGGACAGGCCGGCGGTGATCCGCCCCTCGGTGCGGAAGCGTTCACGCGCCGTCGGCTCGGCCATCTGGGCCGGATGCAGCAACTTCACCGCCACCGAGCGGTTGAGCAGGGTGTCGGTCGCCCGCCACACGGTGCCCATACCACCGGAGCCGATCTGCTCTTCCAAGCGGTAACGGTCGCTCAGAACGGCCCCGGTGAGATCACCGGGACCGTTTCGAGAAGACGGTTCGTAGGCGTTCACTACAGAACCACTGCCTCCATCATGTTGCGCGCGATCGGCGCGGCCAGGGAACCACCGCTGCCGCCACCATGTTCGATGACGACCGCTACGGCGATCTGTGGGTCGTTGGCCGGAGCGAATCCGATGAACCAGTTGTGGGTCCCCAGGTCGCCACCGGTCTCGGCGGTACCGGTCTTGCCAGCGACGTCCACACCTTGGATCGCGGCGTTGGTGCCGGACCCGTCCGGGCCGGTCACCAGGACCATCATGTCCGTCAGCGCGGACGCGGTGCTGGCGCTCGTGGCCTGGGAGTAGACCTCGGGTGTGGTCTGGGTGACGACGCTGCGGTCGGAGTCACGCACCGAGTCCACCAGGTACGGGCGCATGACCTCACCGGAGTTGGCCACACCGGCGGCGACCATCGCCATCTGCAGTGGAGTCGCCTCCACGTTGGATTGGCCGATGCCCGCGCGACCCAGGATGTTTCGGTCCTCCTCGACCGGGGCCTTGCTCGGCGTCACTCTCAGCGGAACGGTCAACGGCTCCGCGTCCTCCCGCTCCTGGGGGACGAAACCGAACGCTTCGGCCTGGTCGGCCAGAGCCTGGCCGCCCATTTCGATCGCCCAGTTCGCCATCGAGGTATTACAGGAGATCTGGATCGAATGCGCCAGGGTGTCGGGATCCCCACCGTTGCACGTACCGCCCGGAGTGGCGTTGGGCAGCGGCAGACCCAACTCCAGGACGTCCGGAGCGTCCATGGTGCTGTCCGGGCCCGCGTCCAGATGTTCCATGGCCGCGGCGGCGGTCACGATCTTGAACGTCGAACCCGGGGCGTAGCGTTCGTTGAGGGCTCGGTTGAGCAACGGCTGGTTCCCGTCGGCCTCCAACTCGCCATAGTTCTGCACGGCCTGCTCGCCCTCGGAAATGCTCACGACGTCGTTGGCGTCATAGGAGGGGTAGGAGACCGCGCCGAGGATGGCGCCGGTGTTCGGCTCGATGGCGACGGCGGCACCGTTCATGCCCAGGTCTTGGAAACCGTTGAACCCGGCCTTTTGCACCTCCGGGTCGATGGTCAACTCGACTCGTGCGCCCTCGGGCTCCCGACCGGTGATGATGTCGCGGAAGTTGCGTACCGCCAACCGGTCGTCGGTACCGTCCAACAGGCTGTTCTCGGTGCTCTCGATGCCGGAGGCGCCATAACTGCGGAAGGATCCGACCACCGGGGTGTACAACGGTCCGTCGGTGTACACCCGCTGGTAACGCGGTTGGTCGTTCTCACCGGAGACGTCCTCCGAATAGGCGACGTTCTCCCCACCGATGACGATCGGTCCCCGCTGCTCGGTGAGCCTCTCGGAGTACTGGCGTCGGTTCAGCGGATCGTCGCGGATGGCCTCGGCCTGGAAGCCCTGGATCCAGGTGAGCTGGAGCATCAGGACACCGAACAGGAGCATGGCGAAGACGCTGAGGCGTCGGATGGGTGTGTTCATCGTCGGATCACCTGGGTGGCCCCCTCGTCCTGGATGGCCTGCGGGGCGGGTCGCCGTGCGTTGTCACTCATTCTGAGCAACAGGCCGATCATGAGCCAACTGGCCATCAACGCCGATCCACCCGCTGCCAGGAAAGGCGTGGTCATACCGGTCAGGGGGATGGTGCGGGTCAGCCCGCCGAGCACCACGAACACCTGGAAACACATGACGAAGGCGATGCCACTGGCCAGCATCTTGATGAACAGTTCTCGGGAGGCCAACGCCACGCGCATGCCACGTTGCACCAAGAGGAAGATCACGATCAAGATGGTCATGATTCCGGTGAGACCCAGGTCTTCGGCCAGGGAGGCGAAGATGAAGTCGCTGTCCGCGGCGAAGATGTGGTGCGCTTGGCCGCCACCGAATCCGGTGCCGAACAGACCGCCGTACGCCATGCCGATGATCCCCTGGACCAACTGCTGGCTACCGCCCAGACGTTCGTAGACCTCGGGCTCGAAGGCGTGGAACCAGATGTCCACGCGCTGACGGAAGTGCCAGAAGACCCGCATCGCCAGTGCGGCCGCACCGACGAACACGGTGACCCCGATGATCACCCAGGACGAACGCTGGGTGGCCACGTACAGCATCGCCAGGAAGGTGCCGAAGAGCAACAGCGAGGTCCCGAGGTCCTTGGTGATGACCAGCAGACCGATCGCCGCGACCCAGCCGACGACCATGGGCATGAAGTCACGAGCACGCGGTAGGTCCAGGATCTTGAACCTGCCGACCTTGATCGACTTGGCCGCCAGGGAGAGCACCTGGCGTTTGGTGACCAGATACGAGGACAGGAAGATCACCAAGGCGATCTTCGCGAACTCGGAGGGCTGCATCGTGAAGGGACCGACGCCGATCCATCGACGGGCGCCGTACTCGCTGATACCCAGACCGGGCACCATCGGCAGCGCGATCATGATGATCGCGACCAGGGCGCTGACGTAGGTGTAACGCTGCAGGACCCGCGGTTCCTTCAGGAAGAACAGCAAGGCGATGCACAGCACCATGCCGACCGCGGTCCACACCAGCTGCATACCGATGCCGGCGTGTTCGATGTCGCCGGAGTCCGCCGCGTCCAGCCGCCAGATCATGGCGACACCGATGCCGTTGAGGAACAACGCGCACGGCAGGATCAACGGGTCCGCGTACGGGGCGATGAAGCGTAGGGCCACGTGGGTGGCCAGCGCCAGGGCGCCGAAGATGAGGCCGTACCCCCACGTCGCGCCCGGGACCTGACCGTTGAGGTTCAAGCCGGCGACCGCCATCGCACTCATCATGATGACGACGGTGAGAACGACCAACACCAGTTCGGCGTTGCGACGCTTGACCGGTGGCAGGGCGGTGGGAGCCTCAGAGGTGGTGGAGCTCACAGGGTCACCCCGATTCCTCGGTCTCGGTCTCCTGCTCGACCTCGGACCGGCCCGCGGTGACCGCTCGTTCCTCCAGGTCCGCGATCACCGCCTGGGCGGTCTCGAGACTATCGACCTCGATGTTGCTCTCGAGGTCCTCCCTATCGGTGGGAACGAGCGCCTCCACCTCGAGCTCGGTACCCTCTATCTCTTCCGACAGGTCCATTCCCGCGATGTTGGTGTCGATTCCCTGGTAGACGCTGACGGTGCGACCGTCGGAGGAGACACCCACGTAGTACTGGTCCTCGACGTATTGGCGTCCGAAGTAGTAGCCGCCACCGGCGATCGCGCCGACCACGAGGACGAAGACGAGCAGGATCGGCCACCAACTCCGCCTGCGGTACTCGGGCTCTGGGGAGCGGCCACGGGAGGCGTGCGCGTCGTGGTCGTCGTAGGACTGCTCTTGGTAGGGAGAGTCGTACGGCTCGGCCGGGGCCGAGCCGGGGATCTCCTCTTGGATGGGGTCCATCTCGGCGGTGTCACCGCCGTTACCGCGCAATTCCTGCGCCCGTCTGGCCGGGCTCGTCTCGTTCGGCCCCGTCGACACCTCACGCTGGTCCGCGGCGCCCACCGTCTGGGTGCCCTGGGTGGGCCCCTCTCGGTCGGTGTCCGTCTCGATGACGTCCGCGACCACGGCGGTGATGTTGTCCGGTCCGCCGCCACGGATGGCCAGCTCGATCAGCTTCTTGGCGGCCGAACGCGGGTCGCTCTCGGCCGCCAGGGTCTCGTGGATGGTTTTCTTGCTGACCACCCCGGACAACCCGTCGGAGCACAACAGGTAGCGGTCACCGACCTTGGCCCGGCTGATGGAGATGTCCGGGTCGACCGGGGTCTTGCCGTCCAAGGCGCGCAGGATCAGTGATCGCTGCGGGTGGGTGGCGACCTCCTCCTCGGTGATCTTGCCCTCGTCCACGAGGGTCTGCACCAAGGTGTGGTCATGAGTGATCTGCTCGAATCGGGAACCCCGCATCAGGTAGGCGCGCGAGTCACCGATGTGGATCAGAGCGACCTGGGAACCCGACCACAGCATCGCGGTCAGTGTGGTCCCCATGTTCTCCAGCCGGGGTTCCTGCCGAATTCGGATGGCGAGGGACTCATTGGCCTTCTCGACGGCGCGTTGCAGCACGTCGGCCATTTCCTCGGCCCGAGGGTCGTCGAGCGTGTCCAGATCACGAAGCGAGGAGATCGCGATGGAGCTGGCCACCTCGCCGCCCGCGTAACCGCCCATGCCGTCGGCCACCGCGAGGAGGTGTTGACCGGCGTAACCGGAGTCTTCATTGCCTTCGCGGAGGCATCCTACGTCGGAGTACGCCGCGTATCGGAGAGCGATTGTCATTTGCGCAGTTCCAGGACGGTTTTGCCGATACGGATGGGCTGACCCACCGTGATGGGCTGAGGGCGATTCAGCTTCTGCTGGCCGAGGTAGGTGCCGTTCGTGGAGTTCAGGTCCTCGACGAACCAGCGGCCGTTGTCGGAGTACACACGCGCGTGGCGACCCGACGCGTAGTCATCGGTGATGACCAGGGTGGAGTCGGGAGCGCGTCCGATGAGGATGGGCTGGGAGGCCAGGTTGACGGTGGCACCCGACAACGGGCCCTGGGTCACGGCCAAGACCGTGGGCTCGTTACGGGCGGCACGCTTGGGGCGCCCCTGGGAGGAGGCCGAGCGCCGGGGGGCCGAACGCGGGGCCGGTCGCGGCTTCTTGCGGGGCTTCTTCTTCCTCTGACCGAAGAGGTCCGTGCTGATGACGCCGACCGCCATGAGGACGAACAGCCAAAGCACCGCGAGATACGCGATCTTGATCAATATGAGGGTCAAGTTGGACATCGAACTGCTCTTCAGCCCCTGTCGTGCTTCGGCCGGGGTGGCGGTCATCGGCGCCGCCACCGTGTCTGCCCCACCTTCGGGTCGGTGAGTCCAGGTCGCTGGGTCCGTGGCCTGGTCGGCCGCGGCCATTGTGCCCGATCGGTCAGGTCTTCGCGGAGACTACCCTCCCGGCCGGATATCCGACAGCGGGTCCGTTATCGGTCCCTCGCCGGACTTCGACCTGTCAGACGCCGAACCGACGTTGTTGGTTGCGGCCCGGAGAGGATCGGCTCCCCGGCCCGCCGGAGAAATCCGGTCAGTCCCGGCGGAACGTCATCGTGGTACGACCCAGACTGATCCGGGTGCCGTCCACGAGACGAGCCTGCCTGACCTGTTGGCCGTTGACGAAGGTCCCGTTGGTGGAACCCTTGTCCTCCAGGATGACGTCGTCGCCGTCCACGCGGATCTCCACGTGGTGCCGGGAGACACCGTTGTCCACCAGGCGGAGATCACAGTCGGTGCCACGGCCCAACAGAGTGACCGGGGTGGTCAACTCGAAGGACTGCTGCATGCCCTGGCTCGCGATGTTGCCCTCGGCCGTCGCGCCACCCGGGGAGATGAGAAGACGAGGTCGACCCGCCTGGCGCTGCGCCGCGCCCGGGGCCGGATCGCCCACCGGCTGGCGGAGCTCCCCACCCTCGACCAGGCTGCCTCGAATCACACCGGAACGAATCCGGAACCGGCCCGTCTTCAAACCGTCATCCGAGCGGAATTGCACCCGCACCGGTCCGACGAACGAATAACCCTGCTCCGTGGCGTAGTCACGAGCCAGCTTCGAAAGCTCTTGGCCCAGACTGTCGGCGTAGACCTCCAGGCGTTCCTTGTCGCTGGCCGACAACTCGACGATGAAGTCGTTCGGGACCAAGGTCCGTCCCTGAGCGACGATCGCGGCCCGCTCGTCCATCTCTCGCTGAACGGCGCTCGCGACCTCGACCGGCTGGAGCTCCGATTTGAAGGCCATCGCGAAGGTGCCTTCGATCATGCCCTCAAGCCTGCGCTCGAAGCGTTGGAGCACTCCCACGAGGTACCTCCCTTTGTACTCCACTCCGTATGTGTAGACGATCGTAACCGGGCCAAGGTGCCCCTGGTTTCAGGAGCGCCTCGCGGACGAGGGTCGAACGGCCATGATCGGACCGACCGCAAACGGTGTGCAAGCCACCTCCAGCCCGTGCTAATCTTCTTCTTGTCGCCAGGACGAACCGGAAGGAACACCGGATCACCTGGCCATATAATTGGATGAGAGTCACTCGGGCGGGTGGCGGAACGGTAGACGCGCACGGTTCAGGTCCGTGTGTCCGAAAGGATGTGAGGGTTCAAATCCCTCCTCGCCCACTCGAATATAGACGACCCTGGTCACAAGCTCGGCTTGTTCCCAGGGTCGTCTTCGTCATGCTCTTCGTGGGATGACCCATGGTGCGCTGCTGGGCTCGCTGTGCCGAGGGTGCGCCGGGACACGGCACCGGTGTGGCCGAGCCGGGTCCGCGGGTGCTCGCTCGGGAGCGAAGACACCGGGCCCTCTTGGGTTTCGGGGTGGCCGTAATACGGAGAACCCTGATCAACGATCTTGGATCGTTAGGTTCGGGGTGACCCGCCCTCCGAGGCCGAAACCGGTCACGGAGGGCGGATCCGTTCAGCGGATGACCGCTCCGTCGAGGTCCCAGACCCTCAGATCGCCGCACATTCCGGCTCTGGGGGCCTCCTGGGCAGTGAACACGGCCGCCTCCTCCAGGTGGCTTCCATCACCCTTGGCGAGGGCCTCGAGTTGTGTTCGGGCGCTTTGTGCCTGTCGCACGACGCCTTGGTGGACGTGATGGTGCCAGCCTCCGACCTTGGAGCGGACAAGGTCGACGGCGGACCTGTGGAGATCATTCAGAGCGGTGGGGCCTTTCTTCCGGACTCGTTCACGTAGTTCCAGGTAGCCCCGCACGGCCAGGTCCCGGCGCCGGCGCGCCTGTTCGCGTGTGCTGATCGCGGTGGCCCGCTGGTAGGCGTCCGGGTCGTCGAGGACCTCCTTCGGATAGGTGAGGACGGCGTCACCCGCTTCGGGCAGGCCGGCGTTCTGCATGACCACGAGGAGTTCGAGGTCGCCGCTGTTGTTGATCAGGCGGTGCACCGTTCCGGGGGTGAACCACAGGAGTGTTCCCTGGCGCAGGGGGGTCTGTTGGTGTCCCGAACGGCTGAGGGTCTCCAGGGTCCCCCGGCCGCGGACCACGACGTAGCCCTCGGCGGAGGCGGTGTGCAGGTGGGGGGAACCACCGGACACCCCATCCTCGGCGAGCCAGTCGTAGACCCACAGATGGGAGACGGCGGTTCCCCCCGGGAACGGGGTCACGTGGACTCCAGGGCGCTCAGACCCAGGTCCGCCAAATCCTTGCACCCAGACGCCCCGGGGTCGCCATCGGCGATGACCACGGCGTACCGGTAGGCCAGGGTCTGCTCGGGTTCGATGTCCACCTCCTGGTCGAAGAACGGTGCCGGGCACACGCACGCGAAGATGTTGCTGCGTACGAACCACTTGACGGGGTGGCCCGGGTTGTCCGGGGCGTCGACGAACACCAGGGTCGAGGAGTCGTCCGTGGCGTCGTGCTTGCCGGTGAAGGACAACCACGGTGCCTGGACACCCATGAGTTCGTCGGTTCCCTCCTGGGTGGCGGTACGCGCCAGCCCACCGCTGAAGGATCGTGGGCCTCGCCAGAACAGGCCGCCGTAGCCGGCGTTGGGCCTTCCCTCGGTGGTGGGGCTGCCCAGGGTGATGGGCGCGCGGGTGACGTTGGTGAACGCCGTTTCGAAGAGCAGAGTCCAAGCCCCTTGGGAGGGGGTCGCGGTCACCCGGAAGCTCCGGTTCTCGGTGAACCAGCGGGCACCCTGCCGGGTGTTCCACTCGAGGTGTTCGGTGACCGAGACGTGGTCGGGCGCGGCCTCGATCCGGTCGAAGCCCCTGTGGTCGGTGGAACCGTTGTTGTCCAGCTGCCGGTAGCCCTGCTCCCGCAGATAGGTGGGGCCGCCCCAGAAGTTGGCGGGCCCCACGTTCGGCAGGGACCAGGCGATTCCCTTGTGCCACACGTGGTCGTGCGGCCGGTAGAGACTCACCTCGTTGCCCCGCAGGGTGCGTAGCGGGTGGAAGTAGGGCCTCGGGGACTCCAGGGGGGAGTCCCACGGTTTGTGGACGTAGCGGGCGATCTCCTGTCCCTCATGGGTCAGACGCAGGGATCGGTTCTCTTCATGCAGCAGGCCGAGGCCGTTCATCTCACTCCTCGATGAAGTACTGCTCTGGGTTGGTCGGGCCGGGGTCGTTGTAGACCGAGGACGAGGGCATCGACTCGGGGACGTTGTGGAAGTGGTCGCCGACGATCCCGTAACCGGGTGGGCTCAAGCTGATGCCCATGGCGTAGAACTGCTCCTGGGAGACCGCCAGGAACTCCTCCATCAACTCGAGTCGCCGATCCGGGTCGGGCTCACCCTCGACCGCCTCGTACATCTCCAGGTGCTCCTTGACGTGGTCCGGTGGCTCGATCGAGCGCGGGTCGTCGCCATCGGAACGGAACCACTGGGCCCACGGGATGCCGAAGTTGGACTCGCCGCTGTGCACGGGCGCGTACCAGCGGGCGTCGTACATGGCGTCTCGCAGGCCGGCGTCACCGGACCACACGTTGGCGTCGTGCTTGTTGTCCTCGCGGTTGCTCTGCCAAAGTGAACGGTCCTCGGTGTTGAGGTCCACGTCGATGTCCAACTCCTGCCAGAACCCGACCACCATCTCCATGGAGTCGACGATGTCGGGGCGGAAGTCGGTGGGCACCGAAAGGGTGAACCCGACGGGGGCACCGGACGGGCTCAGGCGGACGCCGCCGGAGCGCTCGTCGTAGCCGGCCTCGTCGAGGATCTCGTTGGCCAGGTCGATGTCGTACTCGGTGTACTGCTTGGCGAGCTCTTCGTTGTAGAAAGGGCTTTCCTCGCGCGGGGCGCCCTGCCAGGGTTCACCTTGGCCTTGGTAGACCACGTCGATGATGTCCTGGCGGTTGATGGCGTGCGACAACGCCACTCGGAAGTCGTGGTCGTTGAAGATCTCCCTCAGGTCGTCGTCCTCGTGGGAGAGGTTCAGCGAGATCATCGCCGTGTTCATCTCACCGGGCACCAACTCGAAGAACCGGTAACCGCCGGACTCGCGGTTCTCGGCGAGGACCGGCCGGTTGGCGAGGGTGTTGAAGTGCCGAGAGTGCATGTCCAACTCACCGTTGAGGGCACGGACCAGCATGACCTCCTCGTCCTGCATGATGTCGAAGCCGACCTGGTCGATGTAGGGCAGCTGATTGCCCTCGGAGTCGACCTTCCAGTAGTAGGGGTTGCGCTCCAGGACCATTCGTCCGGAGTCGGAGAGGGGGTCCACCACACGCCAGGCGCGCAGGGTGGGCATGTCCGGGTTCTGCCAGTACTGGACCGAACTGAGCACACCGGCCTTGGCATCGAACATCTCGATCCAGTCGGAGTAGCCCTCCTCCTCGGCGAGCTCGTTCGCGTCCGGGTTGTGGTCGATGTGGAACTCGCCCAGGTAGTGCAGTGGCTTCTCCACCAACTGGTACAAGATGAAGTTGTTCTCGATCCACAGGGCGTTGGGGTCCTCGAAGGTGATCGTCAGCGAGTAGTCGTCGTGCTGCTCCGCCGTGCCCGGGTCGGAGGCCGCCATGGGGGACAGGTCGTGGTTGTTGAAGACGTCGTTGAGCGCGAACACCACGTCGTCGGCGGTGAACGGCTCCCCGTCCGACCACTTGATCCCTTCGCGCAGATGGATCGTGATCTGTGTGGCGTCCTCGCTGTACTCCCACGCGGTGGCGAGGTTCGGAATCGCCTCGTCCCACTCGGGGTCCCACCTGACGAAGTTCTCGTAACCGACGGTGCGGCCCAGCCACGGCCAGTCGTGCGCACCGACCAGGGCGGTGTTCCACACGCCCCCGTAGGTACCGATCCGCTCGTTCGGCTCCACGACGAGGGGTTCGTCGGGCAACCGCTCCTCCAAGGGCGGCAGGTCGCCGCTCTCCACCAGGGTGGCGAGCATCGGCGCCTCGCCGATGCCCTCCACCAGGTCGGTGTCCTCGACGTCGGGGTCGAAGGAGAAGAAGGAACACCCGGCGGCCACCACGACCGCCGCGGCTCCCGCCGTCGCTCCCAGGCATCGCTTCGCCGCGATGCTTCGATGTCGTCTCATGTACCTACTCCTGCCTCTGAGAGGGGGTGGGGGGGTTCACCTGACCGGTGACACCGGTCAGCTCGAGGTCGTCGGCGTGGTGACAGGCGACCGTGCGCCCCAAAGGGCCGGCGCGCGGGGCGGGGACCTCGAAGACGCACACCTGGGTGGCGTGCCGGCACCGAGGGTTGAAGGGACAGCCGGTGGGCGGCTTGGAGGGATCCGGGACCTCTCCCGTGAGCCGGATACGCTCACGGGAGCCGCGAAGGCGCGGATCGGGGACGGGAACGGCCGAGATCAGGGCCTCGGTGTAGGGGTGCCGAGGAGATCGGAAGAGTTCCTCGGTGGGAGCCACCTCCACGATCCGGCCCAGGTACATGACCGCGACCCGGTCGCACACGTGCTCCACCACGGACAGGTCGTGCGAGATGAACAGGTAGGTCAGCCCCATCTCGTCCTGGAGGTCCCGTAGGAGGTTGAGGATCTGCGAACGCACCGAGGTGTCCAGGGCGCTCACCGCCTCGTCCGCCACCACCAGGCGTGGGCCGGGCACCAGGGCACGCGCGATGCTCACCCGCTGGCGTTGCCCACCGGAGAACGCGTGTGGGTAACGGCGTAGATGCTCGGGGTGCAACCCCACCCGTTCGGTGACGTCGCGGACCCTTTTCTCGATCTCTTGGGGGCCGAGGTCGGTGAGCATCCGCAGGGGCTCGGCGATGATGTCACGCAACGTCATACGCGGGTTCAGTGAGGAGTGCGGATCTTGGAAGACCATCCGCACCTCGCGTCGGTAGACCTTCTCGTCGGAGCGGGACAGCCGCAGGGCGTCCAGGACCCGGTCCTGGGAATCCCGGTACAAGATGCTGCCGGTGGCCTCGGGGCGGGCGCGCATCACGCTCGACCCCAGAGTGGTCTTGCCGCAACCGGACTCACCGACCAGTCCCATGGTCTCCCCTGGGCGGATGTCCAGGTCCACTCCGGCCACGGCCCGTACGTATCGGGCTTCTCGGCGCGATCGGCGACCGCGCACCGGATAGTTCACTTCCAGGTCGCGCACGCTCAGGACGGCTTCAGCGGGCATCGGTGCTCTCCTCACGGTCGGTGGTGCCCTCCCGGAGCAGACACCGGACCTCGCGTCCAGGGCCGGGGACGGTGACCTTCGGGGTGGTGGTGTCGCACAACCCTTCGACCGCCTCCGGACAGCGGGGGTGGAACACACAACCGGGGAGCTCGGTGCCGGGAGCGGGGACGGTTCCCCGGATGGTGGTCAGACGGTCGTGCTCGGAGGCGCCGAATCGGGGCACGGCCTCCAATAGGGCCTTGGTGTAGGGGTGCTGCGGGTCGTGGAAGATCTCGTCGACCGGCCCCTGTTCGACCACGATGCCCAGATACATGACGGCCACCTCGTCGGCGATCTCCGCCACCACCCCCATGTCGTGGGTGATGAACAGGAGGCCCATCCCGGAGTCCCGTCGCAGGTCGGCCAGCAGGTCCAGGATTTGTGCCTGGGTCGTCACGTCCAGGGCGGTGGTGGGTTCGTCGGCGATGAGTACGCGTGGGCCGCAGGAAAGGGCCATCGCGATCATGACCCGCTGGCGCATACCACCCGAGAGCTGGAAGGGGTAGGAGTCCACGACCCGTTCGGCGCCGGGGACCCGGACCCGTTCGAGCAGTTCCACCGCGTACTCGCGCGCCCGCCTGCGAGAGATCCCGGTGTGCACGCGCAGGGACTCGCCGACCTGGTCGCCGACGGTGTGCACCAGCGACAGGGAGGACATCGGCTCCTGGAAGATCATCGCCACGTCCCGACCGCGGACCGAGCGGATCTCCTTGCCGGTGGGGTGTAGTGAGGCCAGGTCGGTGGGCTCGGTGTCGGTGGTGTCGGCGGGCGGGTACAGGAGGATTCGTCCTCCCACGACCCGCCCTGGAGGTTCGACCAGTCGCAGTATCGAGCGGGCCATGGCGCTCTTGCCGCAACCGCTTTCCCCGACCACGCAGAGGGTTCGTCCTCGGCGTACGGTCAGGTCCACCCCGTCCACGGCGCGCACCACGGCATCGTCCGTGACGAAGTGGGTCCGTAGGTTTTGGATGTCCAGGACGACGTCTTCGGTCATGCGGACCTCCCTACTTGTACGGGTCGGCGGCGTCGCGGATGCCGTCGCCGACGAAGTTGAGGACCAGGACGGCGACCGTCACCGCCACACCGGGCAACAGGACCCAGGGAGCGCCGGAGATCGAGTGGATGTTCTGTGCTTCCTGGAGGAGGACCCCCCAGCTCACGACCGGTTGTTGTAGACCCAGGCCGAGGAAGGACAGTGAGGTCTCGGCGAGGATCATGAACGGCACCGCCAGGGTCAGGGAGGCGATGATGTGGCTGGTGAAGGAGGGCAGCATGTGGCGTCCGATGACCCGGCCGGTGCGGCAGCCGTCCAGCCGGGCGGCTGTCACGAAGTCCTCTTGTCTCAGGGACAGGAATCGTCCGCGCACCACGCGTGCCAGGTCGGTCCAACCGATGAGGGACAGGATGACCGTGATCGCGAAGTAGGTCTGGATCGCGCCCCAGTCACGGGGCACGGCGGCGGACAGGCCCATCCAGAGCGGGATCGTGGGGATGGACATCAGGAACTCGATGACCCGCTGGACGTAGTTGTCGGTACGCCCGCCGAAGTACCCGGACAAGCCGCCCAGGACGACGCCGAGGACGAACGACAGGGCCACTCCGGCCAGGCCGATCGACATGGACACCCGGGTGCCGTGGATGATGCGTGAGGCCATGTCACGGCCGTTGCGGTCGGCGCCGAGGAAGTACACCTCGGTGTCAGGGTCCTTGGCGCCGATCAGGTGCCGGTCCATGGGGAAGAGCCCCCACATCCGGTAGGCCTGCCCCTGGACGAACAATCCGACGGGGACCTTGGCGGACTCGTCCACTTCGTAGGTGTTGGCGTAGGTCTCCTCGTCGCGTTCGACACGGTAGTCGTAGACGTACATGCCGAGTTCGAAGCCGTCATCGGTGTCGACGAAGTGCAGTCGTTGCGGTGGCGCGTGGGTGCGCTCCGCGTCGTAGGCGTAGGGCGTGCTGGGCGATAGGAATTCGGAGAAGACCGAGATCAGGACGAGTCCGCATAGGAGCAGGGCGCCGAACACGGCCAGCTTGTTGCGTTTGAACCGTCGCCAGATGAGGACTCGCTGCGCAACGTCACCGGGGATCTCGTCCGGCTCGTTCGTGGCCGCCTCCGGCGGGAGGGAACGTTCGGGAAGCAGTCCCATGGATCAGGCCCTCTCCACGTGTTGATGCCGGATTCTGGGATCCCACCAGGCCAGCAGCAGGTCGGACAGGAGCGTTCCGATGACGGTGAGCGCTCCCAGGACGAGGATGAAACTGCCGGCCAAGTACATGTCCTGACTTTGGAGAGCGCTTACCAGAAGGGGACCAGTGGTCTCCAGGCTCAGCACGATGGACACCATCACCTCACCGCCCACGAGGGTGGGCAGGATCCACCCGATGGTGCTGATGAAGGGACTCAGGGACATGCGTACCGGATATTTGAGGATGAGCCGCCACTCCGGCAACCCCTTGGCCCGTGCGGTGGTGACGTACGGCTTTCGCAGTTCATCGAGCAGGTTGGCGCGCAGGACGCGAATGAGGGCCGCCGTTCCCGCGGTGCCGATGATCAACACCGGGATCCACAGGTTGGACACCACGTCGAAGAGCTTGCCGATGTTCCACGCGGCATCGGCGTATTCGGCAGAGACGATTCCGCCCACGCTCTGACCGAAGTAGCGGAACGACACCCAGGCGAACAGCAACGCCAGCATGAAGTTCGGAGTGGCCAGGCCGACGAAGCCGACGAAGGTGACGAGGTAGTCGCCGACGGAGTATTGGCGGACCGCCGAGTACACCCCGATGGGGAAGGCGATCAACCAGCTCAGGACGAGGGTGCTGACGGCCAGGGCTAGGGTGAGGCCGATCCGATCCCAGATCAGATCCGACACCTCACGCCGATGCTCGAACGATTGCCCGAAGTCGCCGCTGGTGAGGATCCCCGATATCCACCGCCAGTACTGCACGACGACCGGGTCGTTGAGTCCGTAGCGCTCTTCCAATGCCCGGACCTGCGCTCCGTCCACACCCTGTCCCTGAGCGGACAATTGGGCGATGTAGGAGGTCAGGAAGTTTCCAGGCGGCAGTTGGATGATCAGGAAGGCCACGAGGGAGATCGCGAACAGTGTGGGGACCATGTAGAGGACGCGGCGGGCTATGTACTGGCGCATGTCGTGCTCCCCTCGCCCGCCGCGTGGCCCATCGCGCTCATAGCGAGCGCCCTTTGCCCATCCGGTCGTGGAAGGCCGATTCCGGCCCCAGCTCGGCCGGGGTGATGGGTCGACCTTCGAAGGAGGAGGCGTACACACCCGCGACCAAACGCATGGTGTTCAGCGTGTCGGTCGAGGTCACCGGAGGTGCGATCCCCTCTCGTAAGGCGTCCAGGACCTGGACGATCTGCGCGTGGTGTCCGCTGTTCACCCCATGCTCACCGGCTCGCCAGGCCGCCAGGACCTCCTCCTCGAAGCCGGGGGCCGGGGTGATCCGCCAGTCGTCGTCGCCGTAGCCGTACAGATGGACCAGCTCGACGGTGGCACGTTCGAAGTCGATCCGGATCCGGCTCTCTTCCTGGGGTGAGAGCAGGCTGTTGACCACACTGGCCACCGCGCCGTTGGCGAAGTCCACGCGGGCCACCGACAGATCCTCGGTCTCCACGTCACGGGCCTGGCGGCGCGCGATGGCGGACACCTCCGTCCATTCGCCCAGCAGGGCCAGGAGCAGGTCCATCTGATGGATGCCGTGGCCCATGGTGGGGCCACCGCCCTCGGTCTCCCATCTTCCCCGCCAGGGAACGTCGAAGTACTCCTGTGGGCGGAACCAGGTGGTATGGCAGGCGGCCACCAAGGGCCGACCGAGGACCCCGGAATCCATGAGCGCCCGCACCCTGCGTACACCGGAACCGAAGCGGTGCTGGAAGACCGTGGCCATCCAGGGCCCGTTCGCGCCGCCTTCGGCGGCGGCCATCTTCTCGGTTTCGGCCAGGCTCAACGCGGGGGGTTTCTCCACCAGGACGGAGGCCCCGGCGGCCAGGCATGCTTCGACCTGGGTCCGGTGAGCACCCGGTGGGGTGCACACGTGGACCAGGTCGGGGCGTTGCTCGGTGAGCATCTCGGCCAGCTCGGTGTAACCGTTCGGGATGGCGTGAAGTTCCCGAAAGGCGTTCAGGGCCTCGGGGACGATGTCCACGGCGGCGACCAGTTCGGCCCGTTGGGGCAGGTCGAGCAGGGCCTGGGCGTGGAAACGGGCGATGTTGCCGGTACCGACCACGGCGGTGCGGACACGGCCGTCGATCGGTCGGGCGCCGGGTATCGACCTCGGGGAAGGGGCGCTCATGGGGGGTCCTCCTCTGTTACACGGGCAGGGGGATGGAAGAGCGATCAGCCGATGACGGACACCTGCTCGTCGATCGGCTCCACGTGGGTGTCGCAGGTGAGTCTTCGGGTGTGGTCGACGATGCGGGTCGGACCGGTGAGTCGGACGCGTACCCGGTGTCGGACGTCGCCACTGGACGCTGCCAACTCAAGGACCAGGTCCCCGGGTTCGACGACGCGTCGCAGGTCACGGCCGGTATAGGCGGACAGGTCGGCGTGAACGGTGAAGCCGACCGCTCGTTCCTGACCGGGTTCGAGGTCGACCCGGGCATAACCGATGAGACGACGAATGGGCTGGGCCACCTGGGCCACGGGGTCGCTCAGGTACAGCTGGACCACCTCACTTCCGGAACGGGATCCGGTGTTGCGGACGGTGCAACCGATCATCACGTCGGCGTCGGTGGCGAACTCCGTCACCTCCTCCGGAGCGGGGGCGCCGTCGACCCTGGGGTCGGTCCACTCGAAGCTCGTGTAGGACAGTCCATGGCCGAAGGGATGGCGTGGGGTGGGATCCACCGAACTGACCTGACTGCGCTGGGCCAGTGCCGGGCCCAGGTAGGTGCTGGGCTGGCCGCCCGGGGTCCGAGGAATGGACACCGGTAGACGACCGCCGGGGTCGACCCGTCCGGAGAGCACCCCGGCGATGGCTCGGCCGCCCTCCTCACCGGGGAAGAACGCTTGAACGGTGGCGGCCAGGCGGTCGGCCACCGGACCCAGCACGTACGGGCGCCCGCTCAGGACCACCGCCACGACGGGGGTTCCGGTCTCCACGAGGGCTTCCAGGAGTTCCTGTTGCGTCCCGGGGAGCCGCAGGTCGGTGGCATCGCACCCCTCCCCGGAGGTGCCACGTCCGAACAGGTCGGAACGGTCGCCCAAGACCACCACGCACACGCGTGCCGATCGGGCCAGGGCCGTCGCCGCGTCGAATCCGTCGACGGAGTCACCGTCCACGGCACACCCTTGGGCGTGCTCGATCCGGTGGTCGGGCAGCTCGGCGCGTAGCGACGCGAGCAGGGTGGGGATGTCCACCCCGGTCTCCGTGCCGGGGTGACGGCGTCCCACGTGTGCGGGGAAGGAGTAGCAGCCGAGCATGGCGTCCTCGGTGTCGGCGAGCGGGCCGACCAGGGCCACGTCCGTGACATCGTCACCACCGACGGGCGCGGGTAGGGGAAGACCGGAGCCGGCGTTGTCCAGCAGGACCACGGACCGTTCCGCCAGTCGACGGGCCAGGGCCCGATGCTCGGAGGGGTCCAGGTCGATCTCCGTGCCCGAGGGGGCCTCAGGGGACCAGCCCGGATCGAGCATGCCCAGTTCACACTTTTGCCTTAGGACCCGCCGAGCGGCCCGGTCCACGACCTCCTCGGGGACACGCCCGGAGCGGACCTCCTCGACCAGCAGCTCTCCGTAGCAGTGCACGGTGGGCAGTTCGACGTCCACTCCGGCGGACAGGGCGAGGGCGCCGGCCTGGGCAGGGGATTCGGCGACCCCGTGGAGTTTGTGCAGGAAGTCGATCCCGAAGTAGTCGGCGACCACGGTGCCCTCGAAACCCCAGGTGTCCCGGAGCAGTTCGGTGAGCAGTCCGTGGTCGGCGGCGGCGGGAAGACCGTCGTTGTCGTTGTAGGCGTGCATCACCGATTGGGCCCGCCCCTCCCGAACGGCCATCTCGAACGGAGGGAGGAAGACGTCGGCGAACTCTCGAGGGCCGACCGAGACGGGGGCGAGGTTGCGACCCGCCCGGGATGCGGAGTAGCCGACGAAGTGTTTGAGGGTGGCCATGACCCCGGTGGACTGGAGTCCTCGGACGTAGGCGGTGGCGATGGTGGCGACCAGGTGGGGGTCCTCCCCGATGGTCTCTTCGGTGCGTCCCCAACGGGCGTCCCGGACCACGTCGAGTACGGGGGCCAATCCCTGGTGGGCGCCCACGGCCCGCATGCTCCGCCCGATCTGGGTGGCCATCTGTTCGACCAGCTCCGGATCGAAGCAGGCACCCCAGGCGAGGGGGACGGGGTAGATGGTCGCGGTCCACGCGGCGAAGCCGGCCAGGCACTCCTCGTGGGCCACGGCCGGGATGCCGAACCGGTTCGCGGCCATGATCTCGCGCTGGCTCCGGGCCAGGGAGGCGCTGCCCTCGGTGGGGTCCACGGGGACGGTCCCGAACGGGCGGGTGAGCTGTCCCAGTCCGTCCTTGATGACCCGTTCCCACGAGGGAGGATCCTGGGACATGTCGTGCTGGTGGGGGGCGACGGGTTCTCCGTCGGAGCTCGCCCGGACCCACACCCCATGCAATTGGGCGACCTTCTCCTCGAGGGTCATTGCGGACAGGAGCGCTTCGACGCGATCCTCGACCGTCGATGTGGGGTCTTGCCAGTCGTGATCGGCCGTCACCGGTTGTGCCTCGGTGAGATGGGTGGATGGCCTGGTCAAGGCGTGCCTTTCCATGGTGGGGATACGGGGCGCGCCGGTGTCGGTGGGGGGCGTCGCACCCCGAAAGTTTCGTAAACTTTCGCGAAACTTGTTGCCGGTGAATGTACGTTTCGCGCCCTCCACAGGTCAACCCCCCTTGGGAGGCTCAGGTCACACTTTTCCGTGGTGCTTCATTGGTTCGAGCCGACAAGAGTGATGGTCACGAGCTCAGGAGCCGAGGCGGAGAACACTCCGAAAGTTTCGGTCCCGGGTGGGGAAGGTGTCCGATTCCTGCGCAGGACACGAAGAAGGGGCGGACCGGTGGCCGGCCCGCCCCTCGGGTCGGGGGGTGCCCGGAGCGGGGATCGCTCGGGAGTGGGGTCACTCAAGGATCAGGGGTTGATCACCGTCTCGACCTGGCTGAAGCGGTCGATCTCACATCCATTGCGCTTGTTGAACTCGGTGTCGACCTCGGTGTCCTCCACGTGCCCGGTCACCCGGGCCTCCTCGGGGCCGCCCACCTCCATCGTGCACATCATGTCGGTGGTGTCCATGACGAAAGGTTCGCCGCCGACCTCGTCGATCTCGGCGCAGGCGGCTTCGGGGTCGGGGTGATCGCCACCCACGGGCGCGCAGGTCAGAGTCCACGTGCCCTCCTCGAAACCCTCCTCGGCGGTCAGCCCGTCCTCGTTGGACACGGAGGTCTCGATCACGAGCTCCACCGCGGCGTCGCCGTCGGTTCCCTCGGTGTCCTCGTTGGTCGTGTCGGTATCGGTCTCTTCGGGAGCATCCGCTCCGGGGGCAGGTACGTCCACTTCGGCGGGCTCGTTGCCGCAGGCCGTGATAAGCAGGCCAAGGGCTGCGAGAGCGGCGAGGCGGGTCGGCAGGGCCGTAGCGAAGGTGTGCATACGCATACTGCTTGGACGTCAAGGCTCGACCACGTGGTTCCGCGGTTTCTCACATTTTTCGCATATATCTGACACAGGGGGTCACCAACATGGTCGGTGGACGGGTCGCCGAGGTTCTCGTGAACGAGGTTCCCGAAGGCGTCTACCTTCTCGACGTCCGTGAAGACGACGAATGGCGGGCGGGGCGTGCCCCGGGAGCCGTGCACATTCCGCTGGGGGACCTTGGCGAACGTGCCGGCGAGGTACCCAAGGACCAGAAGGTCTACGTCGTCTGCCGGGCGGGCGGGCGCTCCGCCCAGGCCACCATGGCACTGAACCAGGCCGGCTGGGACGCGGTGAACGTGGCTGGCGGTATGCAGGCTTGGGAACAGGCCGGACGCGACATGGAAACCGATTCGGACAGCGAGCCGAGGGTTATCTGATCGCCGAATTCGGACGGATTACGCAAAGCCTTGCCCCTCGGAGCCTTCTGAGTGGCACTATGACGACGTGAGTTCCGAGCGTGCGCCCCTCAGCGCCGAAGCCATGCTCGCCTCCTCGGCGGACGCGGTGATCGGTATCGACGGCGAGCTCCGAGTCACCTTCTGGAACCCGGCCGCGGAACGGATGTTCGGTTGGACGGCGGAGGAGGTGCTCGGCGGTGAGCTACCGATCATCCCGCGTGAGTTGGGGCCCGAGTACGGCGCGGTGCTCGAACAGGTGCGCGCCGGAACCCCGTTGACCATATTCACCCGTCGGCTGCGCCGGGACGGGACCGCCCTGGACGTACGGGTCAGCACCGGCTGTGTACACGACGACCAGGGACGGCACAACGGGTGGGTCCTGGTCCTCTACCCTCGGGACAAGGAGCTTCAGGCACAGGCTTCGGCGATGGAACGCGCGCGCCTGGTGCGACGGCTCACCGACGTCGTCGCCGACATCAACGCCGACCTGAGCCTCAAGTCGGTGTTGGACCGGATCATCAACAGTCTCACCGAACTGACCGGTGCGGACGCGGGCGGATTCGTGCTGCTCGAAGAGGAACGGGTGAAGCTGGTCAGTCTCACCCACCTGTCCGAGGAGCTCTACGGAATCAGCGCTCCACTCGAGACCAGCCTGGTCGGGGAGTTGCTGCGCAGTGGCAAGTCCGTCCTGTTGGCCAACAGCGATACCCGCAGCCTGGAGGACCTCATCTGGGCGGACCTGCCCGGACTTCACACCATCGCGCTGTGCGTGTCCAACGCCCAAGGGCGTCCCTACGGTGCCCTGTACGCGCTGTACAGCCAACGCAAGGTCGGACACGTGGAGCTGGAGCTGTTGGAGCTGTTGGCGTCGCACGCCGGCGTGGCCATCGGCAACGCGATGGCCTACGAGGAGCTCAAGCTACAGCGTGCCCGCGAGCAGGCGGTCGCCGACTCCAGCGCCGATGGGATCGCCGTGCTGGACTTCGACGGCAAGGTCCGTAAGTGGAACCGTTCGGCCGCCGAACTCACCGGTTACACCTTCGAGGAGGTAGAAGGCAAACATCCGCCCTTTCCGACGCCGGCGGCCCACGGCGAACCGGTCAAACACAAGAACGAGGGCGGACGTTGGTTGGAGATCCTCATGGCACGGATCCCCAGCACCGATGAGTGGGTAGTGGACTTTCGGGACATCACCGCGCAAAAAGCCCTGGAAGAGGAGCGAGAGTTCTTCCTGGCCAGCACCGGACACGAACTACGGACCCCCGTCACGGTCATCCAGGGATACGCGGCGATGCTGTCCCGTAAGGGCGAGCGGTTGGGTCCGGCCGGACGTCAGGAAGCGAGCGAGATCATCCTCGACCGGGCCCGCGCGCTGTCCAAGCTGGTGGAACGGCTCCGTTTGGGGTCGGACGTGGCCAGCGGTGAGATGACACTGGAGCGGGTGCCCTTCGACCTGGTGGAACTGCTCGGCCAGTCCGTGGCGGCCTTCCGCCCGTTGACGGAGCGACAGGAGCTGTCACTGGATTCGAAGGGTCCGCTGTGGACGGTGGGGGACCCGCTGGTCAACGGCATGGTGGTGGACCAGTTGTTGGAGAACGCTCTGAAGTTCTCTCCTGAGGGTGGTCGAGTTCGGGTGTCGGTGGAGGAGGACGGCGAAGACTGTCTGACGATCCACGTGGACGACGAGGGTGTCGGGATCGACCCCGGTGACGAGGAGCGGATCTTCGAACGGTTCTTCCAGAGCGGTGAGCGGGGCGACCGCAGGGGTTACGGGGGACTGGGCATCGGCCTGTACCTCGTGCGTCAGCTCGTCCGTGAACAGGGAGGCGAGGTGACCGCGCACCGTTTGGAGAAGGGCACCCGGATGCGACTCACCCTGCCTCGGCATCGGGGCGAGGAGGCGGGACCCGGCACGAGACGATCCTCACCTCGCGCGCCCGAACAGCGAGAGACCGCCCCACCGACTCATCCCTGAAACCGAGCGCACACGCTACGAGGAGCACGGGGAGCCCGAAATCCACGCAACCCTGACGAGATCGATGATCGGTGCGTCGGGGATCGTGAGGCCCTCGGAGTTTCCTCCGGGCTGGTTTCCTCCGTCGGTGATCGGGGCATTTCCACCCCTGGTGGAATTCGCCGTCGTACAGCGGGCGGGTTCCGGGCCAGCCGATGAGTACGAACGCGCAGGGACGAAAGCCGTGTCAGGAGACCACATCCCACTCGACCACGGGTACGCCCGGAACCCTCGAACGATCGAGCGGAACACCACCCTTGCCTACGCACCCGAGAGTGTCACGAGGGCCAGACGAGGCCTCCGCTCGGACCTTCGTTCTCTGAAGATCCCTGACGCGCGGGTCGACGACGCCGCACTCGTCCTCAGCGAACTGCTCAGTAACGCGCTCAGACACGCCAGGCCCCTGCCGGACCACACGGTGGGTGTGTCCTGGAGGATCGAGATGGAGGATGGTGCGTCGGAAGGCGGCCGATTGGAGATCGCGGTCCGCGATGGCGGATCGAGCAGTATGCCGCGGGTGGCCCGCCCCTCCATCTCCGGCCTGGGTGGCCGAGGTCTGGGGATCGTCCAATCCCTGGCCGGACGTTGGGGCACCGAGATGGACGCGACCACGACCATGGTCTGGGCGGTCTTGGAGATCGCCCCCACCGAACCTCCCGGGGTGAGCGACGACACCGATGTCGGCCTCCCGGTCTCCTTGGCCGGCGAAGGGGGAGCGCTTCGGAGGGGAGCCGGCGTCGTCGAACTCGATTCGGGCGCACGCCGGGGGGAGCCCGTCTGGGGCGCCGTGTTCTGACCCCGGATCCCCTCCTTGGGCGCGGATGAAAGTGACCGGTGGCGCGAAACGCCGTCAACGATGTGGCCCGGCTCTGATCGGGCCGCTACAGTCACGACTGTGGAGTTGAAGATATCGAGCCGATCTCAAGATGGCGTCGCGGTGGTCACCGTGGGCGGTGAGGTCGACCTGTACACGGCACCCCAGTTGCGCAACGAACTCGTCGGAGCCCTCGAAGAGGGGGCGCGGCGGCTGGTCGTCGACATGTCACGAACGGAGTTCTGTGACTCGACGGGGATCAGCGTCCTGCTCTCCGCGATGAAGCGTTCTCGCGACAAGGGTGGTGACCTGGAAATCGCGGCGCCCAAGCCGGCCGTCATGAAGGTCCTCGAGGTCACCGGGCTCGACGAGGTCTTCACCATTCACCCCGACCTCGAGGCGCTGCCGGTGGCCGCGGGGACCGGCGACACCCGATAGCGGCCATGCCTCAAGACCGGTACCGGCCCCACGGAGCGGCCGGTGCGGCGGTCGCCGTGGTGATTCCGGCCAAGGACGAGGCCGAACGCATCGGCGCCACCGTCGTCGCCGCACGAGGGCTGCCCGGGGTCGATCTGGTCATCGTGGTCGATGACGGCTCCTCCGACGCCACCGTGGACCTGGCCTTGGACGCGGGAGCGAGAGTCCTCCGGCACGGTCGCAACCGTGGTAAGGGCGCCGCGATGGAGACCGGTGCCGAGGGCGTTCGCCTGGTAGAGGAACACGAGGCGGCCGGTGGGACCGTGCGCACCCCGCGCCACCTGCTCTTCCTCGACGCCGACCTCGGCGGGAGCGCAGAGAGGGCGGGCCCGCTGATGACCCCGGTGCTGGAGGGCACCGCGGACATGTCCATCGCGTTGTTCCCCGCCACCCGTCTGCGCCTGGGTGGGCACGGATTCGTGGTCCGACTCGCCCGCGAGGGGGTGCACAGGGCCACCGGCTGGGAACCGGAGCAACCGTTGAACGGGCAGCGTTGCCTGACCCGGGCCGCCTACGAGGCGGCACGTCCACTCGCCCCCGGTTTCGGAGTGGAGACCGGGTTGAGCATCGACGTCCTGCGGGCGGGGTTTCGGGTGGTGGAGGTCGAAGTGCCTCTGGAGCATCGACCGACCGGGGCCGACCTGCGGGCGCAGACGCATCGTGCGCACCAGTTCGTCGATGTGGCTCGGGCGCTGGCCGCTAGGGAGCTGCGGCCCACGCTGCGTCGCTCCTGGGAGGGAGCGGTCCATGGTGTGCGGGAAGCCGGGGGGAAGCTCTCTCGGAAAGCCGGGCATATTACTCGTAAAAAACGCTGAGAGTAGCGTCGTGAACTCTCTGCGTGGCGATACGCTCGCGCTGTGTTCACTACATCCTTGGCTTTCATCGGACTGTTTCTCGGCCTGAGCGGCCTCCTTCTCGGCGGTCAAGCGTTCCTGCGCGCCCGCCTACTCCAAAGTGAGTACCAGGCCCTGGCCCGACGGGCACTCGCCGTCAACAGCGCCGGGGCCGACCCACAGGCGGTCCGGGACGTCGCCGTGCTGCACTACGACGCGTTGGAGGAGATGAGGGGAGCCCGCTCCTTCTCCCTCGCCCTGCTCAACAGTCACGGCGACGGTGTGGTGATCACTTCCATCAACGGGCGCACCGAAGCCCGCACCTACGCCAAGGTCGTCACCCGAGGAGAATCCGAGACGCTCAGCCCCGAGGAGCGTCGGGTGATAAGGACCGCACGTCTGGGTGACGGTATCGGAGCCTGTGACCTCGAAACCGATGCCGAGCCGGAGAAGGAACAGAGTGAAACCGATCCTTTGGAGAGGTGGGAGACAAAAGAGGAGAATCTGGTCTCCGTGGTCTCCGGAGCACAGGCACGACGGGATCCAGGCGATACCGAGCACGCCGACACCGAAGCCGGCCCGCCTGAACCTCGGACCGAACAATGACCACGAGCAGGGCACGGGCCCCGTATAGCCTGGATGGTATGCCCAACCGTTACGCCTACCTCGGCCCCGAGGGCACCTTCACCGAAGCCGCCCTGCGCGATCTACGGCCCGAGGCTCCCGCCGACGCCCGTGTCCCCTATGACGGGGTGGCCGCGGTCTTCGACGCCGTACGCGCCGGAGACGTGGACGGTGGCGTCGTTCCACTGGAGAACTCGGTCGAGGGCGGGGTCACCACCACCATCGCCGAACTCATCAACGGGGAACCCCTGCTCATCACCGGAGAGACGGCCGTTCCGGTCGAGTTCGCCCTCTTCACCCGACCCGGCACCGTGTTGGAGGACGTCAAAAGGGTGGCCACCCACCCCCACGCCCTCGCCCAATGCCGTGGTTGGCTCTCGCGACACCTGCCGGAGGCCGACCACCACACCGTCTCCTCCACCGCGGCCGCGGCCCGCGCGGTCTCCGAACCGGGGGCGCCCTACGACGCCGCGATCTGCGCCGTCATCGCCGGCGAGCGCTACGGCTTGCAGGCCCTGGCCACCGGAGTCGGTGACCGTTCCGACGCGGCCACCCGCTTCATCTACCTCAACCGGGCCGGGGCACTTCCCGAGCCCACCGGCGTCGATCTGACCTCCCTGGTCGCCTTCATCGCCGACGACCACCCCGGCGCGCTCATCGAGGTCCTCAACCAGTTCGCCGTGCGCGGCGTCAACCTCACCCGCCTGGAATCGCGCCCCACCGGTGACGGACTCGGCAGCTACTGCTTCTGCATCGACGCCGAGGGCCACGTCGCCGACGCACGCGTGGGCGAAGCCCTCATGGGTATCCGTCGGGTCTGCCGCGACGTCCGTTTCCTCGGGAGTTATCCGCGCCGTAGCCGGGCGACCGAACTCGATCCGCCGCTGCGGCCACGCGCCGCCACCGACGCGGACTTCGCCGAGGCCGAGCGCTGGCTCGCCCGCGTCCGATCCGGTGACATCGACTGAGGGCACGCGCCCCGACCGATGGAAGGGCGGCAAGTCATACCCGTTCGTGACGTGACCTTGCGTAAAGGATGTGAGGCACGGTGAGGGCGAGCGGTAACCTGCAAGACGTGATCGACCTTCGCGCCCTTCGAGAAGACCCCGAACGACTCCGTGCATCGCAGCGGGCCCGCGGCGAGGACCCAGCCGTCGCCGACCGGCTGCTCGACCTGGACACCAGTCGCCGTTCCGCGCTGACCCGTTTCGAAACGCTGCGCGCAGAGCAGAAGAGTGTGGGCAAGTCCGTCTCCAAGGCCTCCCCCGAGGAGCGTGAGGAGCTCCTCGCCAAGGCCAAGTCCCTGGCCGCGCGAGTCAAGGAGGCCGAGGCCGAGGCCGGCCGTCTGGGCGACGAGCTCGACGCGGCCCTGGCTCGTGTGCCCAACCTCGTGGAGGAGGGCGCACCAGAAGGCGGCGTCGACGACTTCGTGGTCCTGGAAACCGTGGGCGAGCCCCGCGACTTCGACTTCACCCCGCGCGACCATCTCGAACTGGGCGAGATGCTCGGCGCCATCGACATGGAGCGTGGCGCCAAGGTCTCCGGGGCCCGGTTCTACTTCCTCACCGGTGTGGGCGCTCAGCTGGAGCTGGCCCTGCTCAACATGGCGATGAACCAGGCCGTCGAAGCGGGCTTCACCCCGATGATCCCGCCGGTCCTGGTCAAGCCGGAGACCATGGAGGGCACCGGTTTCCTCGGTGAGCACTCCGACGAGGTCTACCACCTGCCCGACGACGACCTCTACCTCGTGGGAACCTCCGAGGTGGCCCTGGCCGGGTTCCACGCCGGGGAGATCCTGCCCGCCAACGCCCTGCCCCACCGTTACATCGGATGGTCCTCCTGCTTCCGTCGTGAGGCCGGGTCCTACGGTAAGGACACCCGAGGCATCATCCGCGTCCACCAGTTCAACAAGGTGGAGATGTTCGTCTACACCCACCCGGACCAGGCACACGAGGAGCACGAGCGGCTCCTGGCCTGGGAACGGCGGATGCTCGACAAGCTCGACCTGCCCTACCGCGTGGTGGACATCGCCGGAGGTG
Organism: Nocardiopsis alkaliphila YIM 80379; assembly: GCF_000341005.1. GTDB lineage: Bacteria > Actinomycetota > Actinomycetes > Streptosporangiales > Streptosporangiaceae > Nocardiopsis > Nocardiopsis alkaliphila. Next base: position 39,228 of record NZ_ANBD01000161.1, read on the forward strand.
ACCTGGGCACCAGCGCCGCCCGCAAGTACGACTGTGAAGCGTGGGTCCCCACTCAGGAGACCTACCGTGAGCTGACCTCGACCTCGAACTGCACCGAGTTCCAGGCCCGCCGCCTCAACGTCCGCTATCGGGACGCCGACGGTAAGCCCCGCTTCGCCGCCACCCTCAACGGCACGCTCGCCACCACCCGATGGATCGTCGCCATCCTGGAGAATCACCAGCGCGCGGACGGCTCCGTGGTGGTCCCCGAGGCACTGCGCCCCTACCTGGGCAAGGACGTCCTCGAACCGATCCAAGCGCCCCGAGGCCACAACGGGTGACACACCGCTCACGAACGGAGCCCGATCCCACCAGGATCGGGCTCCGTTCGTTCTCACGCGTGTTCGGGCATCACAGGTAGGGGCCGGATCCCATACTCGGTCGTTCCTGTTCACCGTCGACCCTGGGCCCTTGGGCCTGCAGGCCGCCCATCCCGCTCGGCAGTGCCTTGCGCATGTTCTCCAGCTGGGCGCGGGCCGCCATCTGCTGAGCGACCAAAGTGGTCTGAATGCCGTGGAACAAGCCCTCCAACCAACCCACCAGCTGAGCCTGAGCGATTCTCAGTTCGGCGTCACTGGGCGCCGAATCATCGGCGAACGGGAGGGTGAGCCGCTCCAGCTCCTCGATGAGCTCCGGAGCCAGGCCGTCCTCCAACTCCTTGATGGAGGACGTGTGGATCTCCTTCAACCGAGTGCGGCTGGCATCGTCCAAGGGCGCCGCCTTCACCTCGTCCAGGAGCTGACGGATCATGCTGCCGATCCGCATCACCTTGGCGGGCTGCTCCACCATGTCGGTGAGCGAGCGCTGCCCCTCCGCGCCTTCCTCGCCTTCGCCCTCGTGCTCGGAGCCGGCGCCCATCACCAGGACCTGGGCTTCCTTCTGGTCGTCTGTGCTGCTCATTGATCCCCTAGCTCGACTGTGTTCGGCACGCTGTCAACGGGAGAGAAGGATCTTGCCGGTGTGCGCGCTCGATTCCATGACTCGATGCGCCTCCGCCGCGTCCCGCAGGGGTAGTGTGCGGTCCACGACGGGGCGAATGCTTCCATCTTCCACCAACGGCCAAACCTGCTCCAGTACTCCCGAAACGATCATCGCCTTCTCCGGAGCCGGGCGGGAACGCAGGGTGGTCGCCTGAACGGAGAGTCGTTTGGCCAACATGCGTCCCAGGTCGATCTCGGAACGGCGTCCACCCATCAGACCGATGATCACCAGTCGACCGTTGGTGGCCAACGACCGCAGGTTCCCGTCCAGGTACGAACCGCCCATGATGTCGAGGACGAGGTCGGCTCCGCCCTCGGCGCGCACCCGTTCGGTGAAGTCCTCGGTCCGATAGTCGATGGTGATCTCCGCGCCCAGCTCGCGGCAGCGTTCCAGTTTCTCCCGGCTGCCGGCCGTGACCGCCACACGAGCGCCCAGAGCGCGTGCGAATTGGATCGCGAACGTGCCGATACCGCTGCCACCACCATGCACCAGGACGGTCTCACCGGCCTTCAGTCCGCCCACCATCACCAGGTTCGACCACACGGTGCAGGCCACCTCGGGCAGCGCCGCCGCCTCGACCAGGCCCACCCCCTCGGGGATCGGTAGAAGCTGACCGGCGGGGACGGCCACCCGCTCCGCGTAGCCGCCACCGGACAGCAGGGCACAGACCTGGTCGCCCACGGACCATCCCTCGACCCCGGGGCCGAGCTCGACGATGCTCCCAGAGCATTCCAGGCCGGGGTACTCGGAGGCTCCGGGCGGCGGGGGATAGGCTCCTTGGCGCTGGGACACGTCGGCACGGTTGACCGCCGTGGCCGCCACGTCCACCAAGACCTCACCCTCCTGGAGGATGGGATCGGGTACCTCGGACCAGGCCAAGACCTCGGGCCCGCCCGGTTCGGTGATTCGAATCGCGTGCATGGAGCCGACAGTACCCAGGCCGGGGGACGGCTACCTCATCGGTTTCGGGCCTGTTCAGCCGACCCCAAAGGATGCTTGGCTGGTTCTCACGGGTAAGAGAACCCTCGAGGGCAGATCCCGACACCTCCCGGCGGGAGTGCCTTCCTCCCGAGCAAGCCCCTTGACGCAGGAGAAACCCCGGTGGCACAGCACGAACACAACGGGCCAGGCACCGAGTCGGAGTCGCCGGACCACACCGAGTCGATCTGGCCGCCCGACGATGCCCAGGAGGAAACCGACGACCCGGCCACCGCGACCCCTCCGGGCCCGGAGGGGTTCACACCCACCCCTCGAGAACAGTGGTTCGGGGGTTTCGAGGGTGAGGCGCCTCCGCCTCCGCCGTACGCGCGACGACCCGAGGACGCCCCGTCACCGTTGCCCGGCGCTACCTTGGCCGCACCGGAACCGAAGTCGAAGCCGGGAAAGGGCGAGGTGACCCGCGACGAACCCGAGGAACCACGCAACGGTGCGGTCCGGCCCGTACCGGGGAACCGGCGTCCCGACGCCACACCTTGGCGTGAGGAGGAACCACGGATCCCGCCCCGCCCTTCTCCCACCGGGCGTGAGGAACGGGACCCACTCGGTCCACGCCGTGTACGTGGTGACTCCGACGTTCCCGAACCCGAGCAACTTCCACCTCTGGAGACCGAACGACCAGGTGAGACCTGGGAGGGTTCCAAGGAAGCGGGCGCCCCTTCATCGTCCGATCCCGAGCCTTCGGTGACCGCGACCTCGCCACGCGACCAGGAGAACGAGCCCGCCCCCCGGTCACCCGCTCGGCGTCCGGAGAACGAGCCCGGTGTGACCGCCGACGCGCTCAACGCCGCCACACTGGTCCGCAACCGGCGCCAAGGACCCAGCGGGGGATGGCGTCGGGTCGTCCACGGCGTGAGTCTCGGTCTGATCAACCCGGGCGAGTCCCCCAAGGTTCTGCGCGAACGCGAACTCGTCGCCCGGGCCTGTACCCCCGTCGCCACCGGACACCACCGGGTGGCGGTGCTCAGCCTCAAGGGTGGGGTCGGCAAGACCACCACCACCGTCGCCTTGGGCGCCACCCTCGCCTCCCTGCGCGGTGACCGGATCCTGGCCGTGGACGCCAACCCGGACCGGGGCACGCTTTCGGACAAGGTGCGACTGGAGACCGCGGCCACCATCCGTGACCTGCTCAACGAACGTCATCTGGTCTCCCGCTACGCTGACATCCGCGGGTTCACCTCACAGGCGCCCAGCCGGTTGGAGATCCTCGCCTCCGACCGTGACCCCGCCGTCTCAGAGGCCTTCAGCGACGAGGACTACCGTGAGGTCGCCCGCATCGTCGAGCACTTCTACTCGATCTGCATCACCGACTGCGGTACCGGGCTGTTGCACTCCGCCATGGGCGGTGTCCTCGGTCTCGCCGACCAGGTGGTCCTGGTCAGCTCGGCCTCCGTCGACGGGGCACGCAGCGCCAGCGCCACCCTCGACTGGCTCGAGGCGCACGGGCATGGTGCCCTCGTCGCCGGCGCCGTCGTGGTGCTGTCCATGGTGCGCTCCAACAGCAAGAGCAGTGTGGACCTCGACCGGCTGGAGGAGCACTTCGCCGGTCGTTGTCGGTCCGTGGTCCGAGTCCCCTGGGACGGCCACCTCGAAGAGGGCGCCGAGGTCGACCTGGACCGGCTCGCCCCCGCGACCAAGGACGCCTACCTCCAACTGGCCGCGAACGTGGGGGAGGCCTTCGCTCACCGTCGCTGAAACGGTGGGATGGGCCACCCTGGTTCATCGGCGTGGGACCAGGACAATGGAAGGGAGGACGAAGGGGTGGACATGAACGCACAGGAACGCCCACCGGCGGTCATCGTCGGGGTGGATGGAAGACCGGCGGCGCACGCGGCGCTGCTATGGGCCACGGAGGTGGCCGCCCGACGCGGTGAACGACTGCGTATCGTGCACGGTCTCGAAACACCGATGGTGACGGGTACCTACTCCGGGACGGAGCGCCATCAGGCCGATGAACGGGCTCGTGAAGCCGGTCGACGACTGCTCGACGAAAGCGTGGAACACGCCCGAGCCCTCAGACCCGAACTGGAGGTCGCCACCGTCCTGGCCTCCGAGGGCGCCCCGGAGGTCCTGCTCGACGAGGCCCGGCACGGGGACCTCATCGTCGTGGGTTCCCGAGGCCTGGGCGCGATCCGGGCCATCATGCTCGGTTCGGTGAGTGTACGGACCTCCGCGCACGCCCCATGTCCGGTCATCGTCGTCCCCGAAACGGCCACCCAACACCGAGGCAGGATCGTGGTCGGTGTGGACGGATCCGAGTCCTCCCGGCGTGCCTTGCGCTTCGCCCTGCGCCACGCGCTGCTCGTCGACGCCTCCGTGGAGGTGGTCAACAGCTGGGAGGTGCCACTCCCACAGGACTCCGAATCGCAGGCCACGGACGCCCGGTCGCTTCACGAGGAGGTGTTCGACCGCCAGTCCGAGGAGATCGTCGCCGGAGTCCTCGCGGAGGTCATCGACGACGAGACCGAGGACCTCGACATCTCCGCCGTTCGTATGCAGTCCGATCCCGTCAAGGCCCTGTTGGACGCCGGCCGGGAAGCGGAACTGATCGTGGTCGGCTCTCGTGGTCGGGGTGGTGTGCGCGGTCTGGTCATGGGTTCGACCAGTCAGGAGGTCCTGCGTCAGGCGCGGGTTCCCGTGGCGGTCCTACCCCCGCATTCCGAAGAAACAGGCCAAGGCCCCTAAAGGAAGGACCCTTTGTCCTGTCCGGCCTCGCATGAATTTGTTCTACTTGGGGAAGATGGTGACCAACGTTGAGGGGGGAGACCAGATGGCAGCCAAGCAGGAGCGGCAGAGCAAGGTCGTCGTAGGCGCCGATGGTTCGGAGCAGTCGAAGGCGGCGGTCGAGTGGGCGGCCGCCGAAGCCGTTCGTCGAGGTGTGCCTTTGCGCATCGTCCACGGTCTCGGGATGCCGCTCATCGTCTCGGCCTACGGTGGACCGGAACGTTTCCAGCCGACCAGTGAGATCTCCGAGCAGGCGGACGGCGTACTCGTGGCAGCCAAGGAGTTGGTCGAGAAGGTGCAACCCTCGGTCACCGTCGAAACCGTCACCGCCTTGGAGGAGGCGCCTTTGGCGCTGATCCGGCAGAGCCACCCCCATGACCTCTTGGTCGTGGGCTCTCGTGGCCTCGGTTCAGTGGCCTCCCTGTTCGTGGGCTCGGTCAGTATTCGCGTCGCGGCCCAGGCCCCGTGCCCCGTCGTCGTGGTGCCCTCCGAGAACGGTGAACCCACCACGACCAAGCTCGGCAGCCTGGTCGTGGGTGTGGACGACTCCAAGAACGCCCGACGCGCCCTGAACCTGGCCGTGGACCTGGCGTCCGAGACCGGAGGGGAGCTCACCGTCGTCAACAGCTGGGAGGTGCCCTTCCCCTACGATCCGGTCGCCATGACCGCGGCGGGCTACCAGCCCCAGGACGATATCTTCGAGAAGAATTCCGAGGCGCTGGTGACCGAGCTCCTCGACGAGGTCATGGAAGACCGGGGCGAGGACACCGACATCGAGGTCTCCATCGTTCGTGCCCAGGCCAATCCGGTCGACGCCCTGCTGGGAGCGGCTGTCGAGGCGGACGCCATCGTCGTCGGCTCCCGAGGTCGGGGCAGTGTTCGAGGATTGCTGCTCGGTTCCGTCAGCCAAGGGGTGCTGCACCGCTCCAGGGTCCCCGTGGTGGTACTCCCCAAACACGCCGAAGAGGACGATTAGGCCCGAAGGGTCGAAGGCCCGGCCGAAAGGTCGGGTCTTCTTCTTGCTTCGGCGCCGAGGCGGGAGCCGGCAACGAAGAAGGGGACCACCTGCCTACTCATCAGGTGGTCCCCTGGCGGAGGGTGTGGGATTTGAACCCACGAAGCCCCGTCAAGGACTTGGTGCTTTTCAAGAGCACTGCACTCGGCCGCTATGCGAACCCTCCAGGGGGAGAGGTCCCCTCTCACGTCAGACATGGTAACCCACGGAGGCGGGTGGGGCGCGGGGTGGCCGAGAACGGATGACACCTATGATTACCCGTGAGTAACATGTCTGCCATGCAGAAAATGGACGCCGAGACGGCGGAGTTCGTCAAGTCCGGGTTCCTCGCGACGGTCCCCTTCGCACGCCATCTCGGGCTCGAGTTCGTCGACGTGGAGCACGGGCGTGTGATCATGCGCCTGCCGGAGAACCCGGACCACCACAACCACGTGGGCGGACCGCACACGGGCGCCATGTTCACCCTGGCCGAGTCCGCCTCGGGCGCCATCGTCATCGGTGACTTCGTCGACCAACTGGATCGAGCCGTGCCGTTCCCCGCTCGCGTCGAGGTGGACTTCTTGGAGATCGCCTTGGGCGTGGTCACGGCGGAGGCCACCCTGGGGCGTGCGCGAGAGGAGGTCGTCGCCGAACTGGATGCCGGTAAGCGTCCTGAATTCCCCATCGAGGTGGAGATGCGCACCGAGGACGGCACCCTCACCGGCAGGATGACCGTCACGTGGACGCTTCGGCCCGGACGGAAGTAACCCTTCCCAAAGGCCCGCTCGAATGTCGTTACCTCTGGGTACGTTGACCTGGAAGAAGGATCGGGTCGACTGAGGAGGCCGTGCGGTGAGACTACGAGTGGATCGCGACGCGTTCGCGGAGGCGGTCTCCTGGACCGCGCGGGCGCTACCCACCAGGCCCGCGGTGCCCGTGCTCGCGGGAATGCGCATGGAGGTCTCCGCCGACGGTGACACGCTGAACATGTCCGGCTTCGACTACGAGGTCTCCACCCGGGCCTCGGTGGAAGTCCTCTCCGAGGAATCCGGGGCGGTGCTGGTCCCCGGGCGTTTGTTGGCGGAGATCGTCAACAACCTGCCCTCGGGTTCGGTGTACATCGACACCGACGGGCCCAAAGTGAAGGTGAGCGGGGGCGCGGCCCGGTTCACACTCATCACCATGCCCCTGGAGGACTACCCGAGCCTGCCGGGTATGCCGGGGACGATCGGTTCGGTGGCGGCGGGCGGCTTCGGTACGGCGGTACGGCAGGTGGCCCCGGCGGCGAGCAAGGACGACACCCTGCCGATGCTCACCGGCGCCTACCTAGGCTTCTCCGGGGAGACGTTGAAGGTGGTGGCCACCGACCGCTACCGGATCGCGGTGCGTGAGTTGTGGTGGCGGCCGGAGGATCCCGGGGTGGACTTGTCCGCGCTGGTCCCCGCACGGACCCTGGCCAATACGGTGCGCGGGCTGATAAGCCGGTCCAACGTGGACATCGCCTTGTCCACGGACGTGGTGGGGCAGGGTGTGAACCTCTCTCCGGGCGAGGGCATGATCGGCTTCGCCAACGGTGAGCGACGGACCACCACCCGACTGATCGACAGTGACTTCGTCAAGTACGCCTCCTGGTTCCCCACCGAGTTCAACGGACGGGCGGAGGTCGCGGTGACTCCGCTGCTGGAGGCGATCAAGCGGGTCGCTTTGGTGGCGGACCGAAACACGCCGCTCCGGCTGGCGTTCACGGAGGGTGAGGTCGTTCTGGAGGCCGGTTCGGGTGAGGACGCCCAAGCGGTGGAGGCCATCGAGGTGGGCTACGAGGGGGACCCCCTGCGGGTGGCGTTCAAGCCCGACTACCTGGTCGACGGGCTCACGGCGGTGGAGACGACCACCGCACACCTGAACTTCACCGAACCGACGAAACCCGCCGTGTTCACAGATGTGCCGGCCAAGAAGGGGGAGGAACCCTCCTTCCGTTACTTGGTCCAGCCTTTGCGTAGCGCCTGACCAGCCGTTTCACGGCTTCTGGGGAAGTTGTACACAGGTCTGTCCACAAGTTATCCACAGGTCGTCTCGACAGCCTGTGGATAACCCGGGGTGATCAGACCTTCCACGGTCGTGAAGCGCCTCCCGAACCGGCGCATATTTCCGCTGTGACATGGGAAAACGCTGCGCCTGGGGATTCTGTGCACATCCTGTGGATAACTCTGGTCGAAGAGCTATTCCCCTTCGGCCAGAGCGGACGTCCCACCCCTGGTCACCGGAGTTTCCAGACCCAGTTCCGCCTGGTGCCCACGGCGGTATCCGGCCCGGTGGCCGGCGGCGCTATGAGTACGCTCCGGGCGGTGTTTGCGCAACTGTGGGAACTGCTTGTGGAACTCTTCGTTCACCCGATGCACATCGTCGCGTAGAACCAGATCGGCGGCGCGGGCGGAACCACTCCCGTCACTTTCGGTGACCCTGGAGGTGTCGGTTTCGGATGAGGCCATTCTCTGAAGACGGGCACGGAACTCACGAATGCGTTCGGCCACCGCCTGCCCATACGCACGGACGAAGGAACGGTAGTAACGCTTACGCTCGGTCTCCAGTTCCGACCGCGTGTAGTTGCGCAACTCCCGAATGTCGGAGACGTGCGCCGAACTCATGAACCTGGCCGACGCTTCCATCTGCATGGAGATCGACGGCAGGAGCATTCGCAGCGCTTCCAGGGCGTTGACCGTGCCCACCAGGATGATGGTCCGTTCGGTGTTCTCGGAGGTGTTGCCACGCACCGCGGATTGACAGCCATAGGCCGCGGCGATATCGGCCAGGGCCCGGACCCGTGCCTTGCCGTGGCCGCCCACACCGGAAACGGTGTAGTCCATGCGGCTGATCGAATCCGGCTCCTCGCCCCTCTCGGCGCGGGCCTCGGCCTCGGCGATCGCGTGGCGGGTCATCAGCTCTGCGGCCTTGGCGGTGAACGCCTGGCTCTCGGCATCGGTGACCGCGGGATCCTCCGCCATGCGCAGGAGCCCGCGGACCCGCTCGACCATCTTCTGACGAGCAGCTTCAGTCATCGGCGCCGGTTGTCTCCCCTAGGTGAGTGTCTTGATCCGCCTCGGGCGGAAACAACGAGCCTAATCCCTGTTGTTCCCCGCGATGGCCGCAAGAGCCCCGGGAATCACTCGCGGGCGACCGATCACGACCGCTGATCGGAAGGATCAGTTCTTGCCGCCCGCGACCGCGGCGACGACCCCGATGATCAGCCACAACACCAGACCCACGCCCAGGCCGGCGAAGGCGGCGCCGAACAGCCCGCTGAAGATCGCGAAGCTGCCGATCACGGAACCGATGTAGCTGATGATGGCGGTGGCGCCGCCGGCGAACATGGCCGGGGCGGCCGCGTAACGGAACGGGTAGGAGGCGGCCCAGCGGCGACCCCGGCGGTCACCCTTCTTGCTCAGCACACCGCCGATCCCACCGATCAGGGCGAAGAAGAAGATTCCGGTCGTGACCGCACCGGGGATTCCGGCCAAACCGAAGTTCATCAGGAACGAAAGGGCGGCGGCCACGGAACCGCCCACGACCGAGGCTCCCCACGGCCAGATCATCGTCGCCGAGGCGACGGGAGTGAATGCGTTACCGCGCTCCAGCGTCATGTTCACAGCTCCAGTCGATTCGCGTGGCCTCCGCGCACCGCGGGACCCTCCCCTCCAGGATGGGGGGTCGGGGCGTCCCACACATCAGGGCTCGTCCCTGACTTACCCCGGAGGTGGCGCCCCGGCACCCGACACACGGGGAAAGACGGTACGGAACCATCCGAACCCGTGCACGAAGTACCGCTGAAGGATCAACGATCAAACGTCCGCGGAAGTGCCCGGGGTTCCGTTCTTCCCGAGGCCCACGTCACCGAATGTCTCCCTTGTCGACCCGAACCCGTCCACCCGGGACAGGTCGGCGTGCAGGCGGGGCCAAGCCGAGCGGAACGCCGGGAGCAGGGGAAGCGATTCGGTGGTGGCCAGCGGCACCCACTTGATCTCCTTGCTCTCGGCGTTGCCCGGACGGAAGGGTGTCAGGGCGGGGAGGCGCAGAAGGAAGGTGTCGTAACGCCATACGGACAGGTCGTGTTCGTGGCGGGACAGCACCGTGTAGTCCGCGAGATCCCCCGCGACCTCCTCTCGGAACTCCCGGATGGCCGCCTCCAACGGGGTCTCGTCCCGGTTGCGGGCCCCGCCGGGGATGCCCCAGGTGTCTCCCATGTGAGTCCACCCGGCACGGTGCTGGAGCAGCACGTGGCCGGAACCGGCCGTGTCGGTGGCGTACAACAACAACCCGGCGGCACCGTACAGCCCCCACCTCTTGGAGCCGTCGGGTAGTTCCACCCAACCGTTTCCGTCGCCTTCCTGCATCAGGACCTCCGATCAGCCCGGTCGCCTCGCACGCGCGGCCGCTCGCCGCGCGCCTGTGAACAACGGGGCCTTGGTCGCGAACCCCGCTGATCTCTTGAACCTACGGTCCCCTCGACCTCTTCCGCAGCCCTGTGGCTCGGTCTGGACACCGGACCCGGGGCGTGGCCACTGGACGCCCCCGCTGGGCGCGGGCATGGTGGAGCGCGAGACGCGAGTCGCAGGGACGAAGTGGCGCCCGGTCCCTGAAACGACCGGAGGCGGTCGGGCCACTTCTGGACGACATGGCCGAATCAGGAAACCGTAGATGGTGTCTCAGCGTTCTCTCGCCTTGGTCCCGAAGCCTTCGGGAAACGACGATCGATTCGACCTTTCGGGATGAAACCGATCGTGCGTGTTCGGCTACCCAAGGTATGGAAGTGGGGGAGGGGCGAACGCAAACAGGCCAGAAGTCGACAATGGGTGTGCGCGGTGCGACCCTGAGTTTTTATTTCTGGGTTGAAAGTGCCTTGTAAGCGCCGCACAAGAGGGTCTTTCTAGTGTGAAGTCCGTTCGTTGGTCGCGGTGCCGGCAAGAGGACGGCTTGCCGGAGTCACGCCGATCCGACGACGGGTTCGGACACAGGCCATCCGTGGTGGTCCCCAGGCGGAGGGCACCACGGATGGCGGTTCCGTCGGAGGGGCGGTGAGTCCCGTGAGACTTCGTAGACGACGTAGGGCGACCCTACGGCTCTACACGAGTGCGGTGAGAAAGGGAATTCGAGTGCCGAAGATGTTGACAGTGGAAGAAGAGTTCGAGGCGATCATCTCGGGTGTGGACCACGAGGCCAAGATGCGGCCTTTGGAGGACCCTGAGCCCAAGGAGGGTGTCCCCGCGGAGAAGGAGAACAAGCCCGTGGAAAAGGAAGAGAAGTAGAACACCCTCTTCATTGGGCCGAGTGAACCGAGTATTGCCGGAGGGGGCTCGGTTCACTCGGCTCTTCGGTGACTCCAAAGGGCATACCGGGCTTGCTAGGGTGGCTCGTTGTGGAGTTCGGCTTGCTTGGCCCCATCGCCGCGTGGTCCGACGGACGTTCCCTTCCCGTGGGTGGACCACGCCAACGCTGTGTTCTGGGCGTTCTGCTGGTCCACGTGGGCCGAGAGGTCACCTTCGACCAATTGATCGGTTACCTGTGGAGCGATGACCCGCCCAGAACCGCGCGTTCGGTGATTCAGGTCCAGATCTCCCACCTGCGCCGAGCCTTTCCCGAGATGATCAGGACCACCTCCGGCGGTTACCTGGCCGACATCGAACCCGACCAAGTCGACCTGCACCGCTTTCGTCGGCTGCGCTCCGAAGCGGAACGAGAACCGCCGGAGAAAGCCGTCGAGAACCTCTCCGCAGCACTCGGATACTGGCGCGGCATCCCCTTTTCCGGGGTGGGATCGGAGCACCTCTACTACTCACTCGTCTCGCCGCTGCTGGAGGAACGTTGGAACGCGGTGGCGGAATGGGCGGATCACGCGCTCTTCTTGGGGCGCGCCCGTGAGGTCGTCTCCTACCTGACCCCCATCGCTCGTGCCGAACCGATGCGGGAGCGCATCCACCAGTTGCTCATCACCGCTCTATGGCACAGCGGTGAAAGGGCCAAGGCGCTCGCGACGTATGAGGAGCTCCGTTCCCACCTGTCCGAAGAACTCGGTGTGGACCCCGGACCGGACCTGGGCGCACTGCACGCCCGGATCCTGCGTTCCGACCGGCCCTCCGACACCCCTCCCCAGGGAGTGTCACCGGTCATGTCCCAAACGAGTGAGGCCCCCTTCGTCGTTCGTAACGACCTACCTCGGGACATCCCCGACTTCAGTGGCCGGTCCGACTCCTTCGCCCAGCTCCTGGACCTGTCCGTGGTGGACGACAAACGCGCCAAGATCTGTGTGATCACCGGTAGTGGGGGTGTGGGGAAGACGACCATCGCGGTTCGGGCGGGGCACGAGCTCGCCGACCACTACGCCGATGGGCAACTGTTCATCGACCTGTACGGCTACGCGGTGAACAAGGACCCCCTCGACCCCTCCTCCGCCCTGGGCGCCTTGCTGCGAGCGATCGGTGCGTCCCCCGAGGAGATCCCCGAAGAGCTGGACGAGCGCTCGGCCTTGTGGCGAGCCAGGCTCATGGGCAAGCGTCTCCTCCTGGTCCTGGACAACGCCGTCAGCTACGCCCAGGTGAGCCCCCTCCTGACGTCCTCCCCGGGTTCCCTCACCCTGATCACCTCGCGTAACGACCTTTCGGGACTCAGCGGCGCCAAGCACCTCAACCTGGGAGTCCTCGAGGAGGACTCCTCATTGGAGCTCTTCGCGCAGATCCTCGGCGAAGACCGGGTGGAGGCGGAACCGGAGGAAGCCACTGAGGTCGTGCGGCTCTGCGGCGGTCTTCCACTCGCTCTCAGGGTGATCGGCGCACGCATGCTCAGCCGACCCCGGTGGACCTTCGCCCACGTCGTTCGCAGACTGAGCGACCAGAGTCGTCAGTTCCAGGAATTGCGTGTGGACGGCCAGAGCGTCGAGTCCGTGATCGATCTGTCCTACCGCAGTCTCACCCCGGACCTGCACACCGCGTTCCTCCTCCTGAGCGGCTCCTTCGGGCGCAGCGTCGACCTTCATGGCGCCGCCGCGCTGATGGGCCTGCCACCCGAGGACGCGGACGATCTGTTGCAGGAACTCGTCGGCGTCTGTCTGTTGGACGAACCGCACGCGGACGTGTACCGGTTCCACGACCTCATCCATGCCTTCGCGACCCAACGAGCCCGAAACGACATCGGGTCGATCGAGTACGAACGGGCCCGAGAGGCGCACGCGGAGTACTTCACCGAGACCACGGACCGAGCCGCCGAGTTCCTCGGGAGGTCCGTGGCCGACGATGGACGGCCACGGACCTCCCGATACGAGGCTCCCCTGAGCAGTCGTGAGGAGGCGGAGGAATGGTTCGAACTCCATCAGGAGGACATCACCGAGGTGGTCGAGTACTTCGCCACTCGTGGGCGAGGTGACGAAGCCTGGCGCATCGCCGACTCGGCCTGGAAGTTCTACGCCATCAGAGGCAGGACCGGCCTGCTCCTCTCCCTGCATGAACGTGCCCTGGCGGCCAACGACGGCAGCGGGCACGAACGGGGACGGGCGGTCACCCTCATCGGTATGGGGATCGCCTACTACATCGAGGGGAGCTTCGATCGGGCGTTGGAGATGCTGACCGATGCCAGGGACTCCCTGGAAGCGGTGGGCGATGAGTGGGGGATGGTCCGGGCACTGTCCAACCTGGCGATGGTCTACGAGCGGGTCGGAAGGTTCCGTGAGGCCGCGGCGATGATCGAGGAACTACTCGACCACGACCTCACCTTGGCCGACCCCAACGTCGCGGCCGTGCAGTGGGGCAACCTGGCGGTCCTGCGCCAGATGCTGGGTGAGCACGAGGAGGCACTGCGCTGCGCCGAATCCGCCCTTCGGATCGGGGAAGGGGCGTCGGAGGAGGAGGGACGCGCCTACGTCAAGCGCGTCATGGGCGAGGCCCGCGCCGGATTGGGGGACCTGCGGGGCGGCTTCGCCGATCTGAACGAGTCCTTGGAGATCTCACTGCGCCTGCGACTGGTCAGCACCCAGATCTACGCGTACAACTCACTGGGCGTCGTGCATCGGAACGCGGGGGAACTGGACGAGGCGGTCCTCGCCCATGAGAAGGCGTTGGAGTTGGCGGAGGAATCCGGGGATCGCAGTGGTGACGCGGAGATCCTCGTGGAACTCGGGGCCACCCTCGCCGTGGACCATCGGCTCGACGAGGCGGTGAGAACCCTGGAGAAGGCATGGGGCATCGCGGCCGAACGCAACGAGCGGTACATGGCGGCTCGAGCCGAACTCTGCCTGGGGCTTTTGCCGGAGTCGGTGATGAAGGTCGACCGAGGACGCGCATTGCTCACCAACGCACTCGGTACCTTCGAGGAACTCGACCTCCCCGAAGCCGAGCAGGCCCGTGAGGCGTTACGGAAGCTGGACGGTTAGGCGACCCGGGTTCGTTTCCTCCCCGTCCGCCGGGGGCTCTTCCAGCCCCCGTGGCGGCGCATCGAACGCAGGTACAGCTTCGCGGGCAGGGTCCTGACGGGGCGGGGGATCCTCGGATACACGACCCTGGTCACCCGCGTCAACCGGTCGAATCCGCGCTGTTTGGCCGGTGACCAGGGGATACCGAACTCTCGCCGCAGCTCCGGCGGCAGCAGCCCACCGGTGAGGAACCGCTGGGTCAGGGTGAGCGGCCACAACACCCGCTTCTTCGGCCGGAACAACTCATCGGCCAGACCACGGGCGGCACCCTCGACCCTCAACCGCGCGTACGCACCGCTCCAGTACTCGTCGAACTCCCTCGGGGTCGCGGGCCATTCCTCCTCCGGCAGGCCCAGCGCGGTGGCGTACACCGAGGACTCCCGCAGGAAGCGGTACCGCTCCTGAGGGGAGAGGTCTCCGATGACCAGTTCGTACAGCCGTTCACCCGAGTGGTACAGGGTCGCACCCACCCACAGCAGCAGCTCGGGGTCGAGCGCGTCGTATCCGGGTCCGCGTACCTTGCGGTGCATCGCGCGCACGATGGCCTGGACCCGGTCGCGTTCCTCCTCGGTGCCCAGAGCCATCCCATAGACGTAGTACAGGGTGCCGCGCAGTCGATCCAGGGGGCGAGAGGCGAAGTCGCTGTGTTCGGACACGCCTCGGGCGACGGAGGGGTGGGCGATCTGGAGCAGGACCGCGTAACCGGCCCCGAGCAGGAGGGCGGCCTCCGCGTTGATCCGACCCAGCGTGGATCCATCGGACGATCGGTCCATGTCTGGATGGTAGGCCAGAACGGTGTCCCGTAAACCACGACGTGCTCCCGCGTGCGGAGTCCACTCGGGCGAGTGGAAGCAGGGTAAGAGGACTGTCACCTGAAGGTGAGGTCTGCTCGAACCCGCCCACGGTCGGCCCCTGGATTCGTCCATCGCGGGCCAGACCGGAACCTAATCTGGAAGGTGTATTTCCAGTTCGAGTGCGCACCTGGACCGGAGCCCATCAGTACCAGTGTCCCGTAACACCGACCCCGAATCCCGCCACCGGTACGCAACGCACACCCTTCCCCCGCTTTCCGGGATCTTGACGGACGGTGACTCCCTCTTTACGGTCTTCGACACCGGGTGGGGAATCCGAAACCCACGGAAATAACCGGCCGTGGACGCCTCCGCCCGACCCCCTGGACCGGTGACGGTCCGGGTCACCCCGCTACGGCCCCTCGGGGCCGTGACCCACAGGAAGGGCACGATTCATGACCCTGCGCAGCAAGATCCGCTCGACCGCGGCCGTCGCCGCCGGAACCGCCCTGATCTTCGGCCTCATGCCGGCGGGCACCGCCAGTGCCCATGGCTACGTCTCCGACCCGCCCAGTCGCCAGACCCAGTGCGCCGCCGGCGTGGTCCAGTGCGGCTCCATCCAGTGGGAACCGCAGAGCGTCGAGGGCCCCAAGGGTCTGATGGAGTGCGCCGGAGGCAATGAGCGCTTCGCCGAGCTCAACGACGACGACTACGGCTGGGACGTCACCCCCGTCGGCACCACCGCCACCTTCGAGTGGATCATCACCGCCGCCCACGCCACCGCCGAGTGGGAGTACTTCATCGACGGGCAGCTGATCGACAGCTTCGACGAGGGCGGTGCCCAGCCGCCGAACAACTTCTCCCACCAGGTCGACCTGTCCGGGTACAGCGGTGAGCACACCGTCCTGGCCCGCTGGAACGTCGCCGACACCGCCAACGCGTTCTACGCCTGCGTCGACGTCAACATCGGCGCCCTGTAGTCCGGCCCTCCGGCCCGGTCCTCCCCTGGATCGGGCCGGTATGCGTCCTTTGTTGCTTCGTAGGGGTAATCATCCGTTCGTCCCCCCATCATGGGAACATGCGTTGAGTACGGACTCGACTACTTTCGGAAAGACCCCTACGCATGGGACACCCTTACCCCCCGCCCGGACAGCCTCATCCAGGCCGACCCTCCTTCTCAGGACAGCCGAGTCCCTCCCCACACCAGGCTCCCCCCGGGCAGCCCGGACACCCTCCGCAACCTCCGCCCCCGCCCGGCCACCCGACACCGTCCCCGCCCCCGGCGCCGGGAGGTGGTCCTCGTACGGGGACCACCATCGCGCTCACCGCCACGGCGACCCTGGCGATCGCCGGCGTCCTCACCTGGACCGTGGTCTTCGCCTACGGTTCCTCCTCTGGCGTGAACACCGCCCAAGGTCTGCCCACCGACGACCCGTGCGCCTCCATCAGCGAGCAGACCCTCACCGACCTGGACGCCGAACCCTCCTCCTGGACCACCGGCGAGTACACCAATGGGTGCAGGTGGGAAGTCTCGATCGCGGGGGAGGACGGGGTCCCCCTGGCCTTCGACCGGGCCGTGGCCTTCGCGGAGGCGGACGCCGACAGGCTGGAGGACGTCGCCGGTGACGAGGAGGAGGTACCGCGCGATACCGATGAGCTCTATGACTACACCGTCGAGGGAGCCGACAGGGTCTACATCGACCTGCAGGAGGAGGGGTACTCCGACAGTCGGGACCGCTCCCTTTCCTATGGGGACGAGAGCACGCTCATCCTTCACGACGTCAACTACGGCTACACCGACGACCGGGTGAATCAGAGCGTGACCCTCGTCGTTCGGGAGGGCGACCTCGTGAGCAGGATTTCCTTCGACCTGAGCGGTGACACCCCCGCGATCGACATCGACGAGGCCGAGAGCCTGATCACCAGGGTCGCCGACGATGTCTTCGGTTGATCGGCGACCTTTCCCTCCCAGACCCTCAGGCCATGCTCGGAACAGGAGATCCGCCGTGTACCACGGTCCGACACAGCAGTTTCCCCCACCCGCCCCCGTAGCCCCTCGTCGTACCGGGCGCACCGTGGGGATCACCATCGCGGTGACCCTGGGCGTGTACGCGTTGGTGGTGGGGGTCGCCGGAGCGGTGATCGCCGGGACCGGAGCGAGAAACACCGTGGGCCCCGAGGTCGAAGGACTGCCCACCGAGCCGTGTTCGGCGGCGAGCGGCTCCCAACTCGGCTCCTTGTCCGCGATGGTGGCGACCGCCTCCTTCTCCGAGGTCGGTTCCAGTTGCCAGTGGTACGTCGAGTACTCGGATGGGACCCAGGGCACGCTGTCCGTGCGTTACCGGATTCCCACGGATGACGATCGTGAACCGCTTCGTGGTGAGTCGAACGCCCAGGACCAGTACGCGGAAGAGGCCGACGCCCTGCGCGATGGAGAGGACGGCGAGTACTGGACGCAGGAGATCTTGGAAGTCCGCGACCTCGATCTCGGCGACGAGTCGGTGGTCTCCCACTACCGGACGGGAAGCGGCGAGCTGAACAGCCAGGCCGAGGTGCTGGTACGGTCCGGCGGCGTGCTGGTCTCCGTCCAGACCACCGAACTCTGGGAGCAGGCTTCGGGCCGAGCCGATTTCACCGAGGACGAGGAAACGCTCATCGCCATCGCCGAGAACGCGCTCACCTTGGTGGAGTGAGCGGTGACCCGGAAACGACGAAGGCCGGTCCCATGGAACCGGCCTTCGTGCTGGTCAGGGGTGGTGGTCGTGCTGCCCCGTGAGTACTCGCGTGGTTCCCTCGCACGGTTTTGCCATATTTTGAGGCTATTGTCGGCGCAGCTGCGTCGGATCAACCGTGGGAAGGGCACAGGTGGGCGGCAATCTGCGCATGGGCCAGGTGTTTCGTTACGCGCGTGATCAACGGGATAGCCAAGGTCTCTGGGCAGGGAAGCGTTGCCCCTCGCAACACGTCTTCGATTGCCGCACCAGATTCAGCGCGTGGTGCGGAGCACCGCCAAACCCAGGCTCGAGGAAGTTCGGGCCGATGCCCTGGCACGCCCGCACGACCTCACCCGGCATCGAACGACGGCCGGTTCGCTCCCTCGGCAACGGACCGTTGGAGGAGGGATTCACAGGAACGACCTGTGATCGGAACTCCCCTTCGACTCGAACGGATTGCTGAGGTGGTCGTGTGATGGCCTACCCGTCGATGGTCCGGGAGGTCTCGATGAAGGCGTTCCATTCCGCGCGGGTGAAGGACAGGTGTCCCAATTCCCTGTTCTGGGTGTCGCGCACATCGGCTCCGGCTTGGTACTCCCGGGCCTCGACACACTCGTTCGACCCACCGCTGTGGCTGCTCTTGTGCCAGTCACTCATCGTCGATCTTCCTCATCTCGTCGTGGATGGCCTCCAGGGTCTCCTGCGGGTCGCGGGCGGCTCCCTGGAGAGAAGTGAACAGCAACCGGCTTCGAAAGATACCAGCGGAGTCGGTGATGATTCGGCCCTCTTCAGCGGATTCCATGTAGACCACCTCGGGTTCGTCCGCCGTGGTGATGATGCGACGGGGTCCTGAGTTTCCCGCGTGGTGAGGGGAGTTGGTGGGGATCATCTGCACGGTGAGACGTTCACTGTTGATCAAGTCGGCGACACGGGCGAGCTGCGCGCGTTGGATTTCCGGGGAACCGTAGCGTCGGGCCAGCACGCTTTGGTCGATGATCAACCAGAGGGAGGGAGCCTCGGCCTGGGTCATCTGATCGGCGCGTTCGCGCCTCTCTTTGGCCAGCGCCCTGACTTCCTTGCCCGACAGCCACGGTGAACCATAGCGAATCAGTGCGTGCGCGTACTGCTCGGTTTGTAGGTACGACGGAAACACGAGGGGCTGGTACTCCAAGATGGCGTCAGCGGCATGGGTGCGTTTGGTGACCTCGTGCAGCCACACCTGACGGCCGGATCCCGTCAGCTCTTCCCAGAGCTTGTCCAGTCTCCCGTCGCTCCCCAAGACCTCGTCCAAGAGCTTTCTCAACCAAGGGCGCGCCATGGCTCGGCCGTTCTCGACGTCGGACAGGTGGGAATCGCTGATCGTCGTGCCCCGCTGGCTGACCCTCCGGGCCAGAGCCTGCTGAGTCAGCTCTGCTTCCACGCGTAGCCTGCGCAGTTCCCGCCCGAATGCCTTCAGAGCCCGTTCGTCCGTGTGCATGGAGCCATGGGAACACAAGGAGCGACTGACCGTGGGAGATTCCAGAGAATTCCAAGCGCATGTGGAAGATTGGTGAGCTCTCCGAGCAGCCTTCACACGCCATTACCCCAGGCCACATCCTTTCTGTCGCGGGCCCGCAGCCATCAGCACGACGACGAAAGGAACCGGTGGATTCCATGACTCCCACTCGGCCACCCCTCGACCTGCCCCGAAGGATCCGCTGCACGGACCCCGAACAGGGGACCCTGGAGTGCGGGCACCGGCTCTGGCACCTCAAGGCCGCCCGTAGCTGGGCCGCCCACGTGGCCCGCACCACCCCCGCCTGCGCGGACCCGCTGCTGGTCTCACTCTCCGAACTGCACACCAACGCGTTGAAGCACACCGCTTCGGGGCGCCCCGGTGGTCGGGTGCGTATCGAGATCGAACGGCGCCGACGCCTGTTCCTGCTCCGGGTCACCGACGACGGACCCCGCCCCGGTGCGGAGGTGACCGTGCCCCAGGCCCGCCCGGTGGAGGGGCTGCGTGGCGTGGACGGGTTGCTCGCCGAGGGCGGGTACGGCCTGGCCTTGGTGGACGCGATGGCCCTGTTCTGGGACTTCACCCGAGAGCCGGACGGCGGGTTGACGGTCCGTGCCGCCTTCGACCGGTCCGGGCGCACCCGGATGGCCGCGTGAAAACCCGCGACCGGGTAGTGGCCGACAGGCCTTGAAACACCTCGCCCACCCAAGCGAACGTCGGCCATCCCTCGAGGGAACGGCGTGTTCAGCGGCCGATCCAGGGCCCTGTGCCCTGTGCGGCATGGACGGGAAGCGCAGCACCGGGACGTGTGGTCTCGGGGCCACAGACACCCGCCCATGCCGAGCAACGAAGAAGGACCCACAAGTGGAGGCGCCCCGACGCGGTGCGGCGAACACCGGGCCGGGGCTGACATCCCCACCTGAGAAAGCAGGAGGAGATTCGTGGAAAAGTCTACTGGTAGGCACCGCAAACCCGTGCGGGGCTGGGGACAGCGCGTGCGGTGGCTGTTCGGCGCGATCCTGACCGCAGTGCTGTGCAGCCCGCTTGAAGTCGCACCGTGCCGCAGCATCGGCCGTCCCAGGAACGAAGGCCGGTCGGTGCTGGAACGCCGCTCGAGGTCCAAGGCTCTGCCGGCCGCCACTCGCCAGGTGCGGAGTACGGGGCCGAAGGTCCTCGGTGAAGCTGGAAAAGAGCATGAGCCGGGGCCGGTACGGTTTCCGCGTCCTCGATGCCCGCACCCATCGGAGCAGCAGGGGTGGTGTGTGGACGACGATGGGGTGCGCGGGGTGCGCCCGTACCTGTTCCACACTCCGAAGCGCGGGAGCCGTTTCCCGGTGGCGGAAGCGCCGGGGGAGTTCGATGACCTGGCCGGCGCGGTGCGCACCTGGCTGGGCCTGGCCACCTGAGTACACGCTCTGGGATTGGGGCGGTGCCGCAGGTGGCATCGCCCCTCTTGCCCTACGTGGTAGGCGTCCTGGTGTTGACTCACGCCGTTGTGAGTCAAGTTGTTTCTCGCGGGGCGAAGGGCGGCTTCCCGCAGGCCCGGGAAGTGTAGACCGGCCCGTGGTCGGAGTGAAAGATTGCCCCTTCCAGACCCCCGGGCTCGCGCGCTACGCCCTTGAAGGCTCCATGCTGGGAAAACGAAGAACGGGTGCCCACGTGTGTGGACACCCGTTCCTTTGTCGGGGTGGCGGGATTTGAGCCCACGACCTCTTCGTCCCGAACAAGGTACGGGGCCGACCTGTGGTATTCGGGATCGTAGCAGGTCAAAGCGTTGCTTTAGGTTGGTGTGTGCAAGTGAGGGGGTTGTGGGGAAATCTTTCCCAGGCTCTCCCCGCTTCTCCCGCCCCTGGTCCGGACACAGAGCGGCCCCGGTTCGATGGTGAGCGGATTCAAGGGGCCTTCTGCGTGTCCGCCGGTTTGGCCCATGCATGACCCGGATTTGGCCGACCGCGTTGAGTACGAAGCTGTGAAGGCGCCAGGTGTCCCAGGGCATGTGGAAGCCCAGGTTCGCGAGGAGGTTGAGGAGCCAGTCGAGCAGCAGGTGGACCCGATCCAAGAGGCGGTCGCCGATCAGGTGGAGGCGGATGTGAGTGGCGCTCAGGGTTCAGGTGGTTGACAGTTGGTCTGAACTGCTAGCGAACTGTCGGTTGAGCCAAGACTTGCAGTTGGCGCCCGTGCGGGTCGGGCGCCCGGTCACAACACAACCGCACCCCTGACACGAATAAGGTTCCGCCATACATTAGTTGTGCGATCGATCAGCAAGGTGGAACTCTCATGTCCCACCGTACCCCGGACACCCCGTCACCATCGGGAAAGGGGAACGTGATCGCGTTGAGGAGTGCCGCACAGTGATAGTGGCATGTGTGTGCGGAATCACTCGGGCGGGTTTGTCTCTCCAGATTCTCCCGAGCGCCCCCGGAAACGAGGCAGGGGCCCGACTCACTTTCGTGAATCAGGCCCCTGATTTTGTGTTTCTTAAGTCAGGGTGGCGGGATTCGAAACTACGACCTCTTCCCGTGCCAGGCCCTGCTCGTGCTGGTCCACCTGTGCAAAGGCGAACCGTTCACCCACCTCGCGGCCGGATTCGGTGTCGGCACCGCCACCACCTGGCACATGCGTACGCGAGACCACCCGCCTGCTCTGCGAACAAGCGCCCACCCTCGAACAGGGGCTGCGCCGCGCTCGCAGAAGCGGCCACGGATACGTGACCGTCGACGGCACCCTCATCGCCTGCGACCGGGTGGCGGCGGACCGGCCCTTCTACTCCGGCAAGCACCAGCAGCACGGCATGAACATCCAGGTCGTGGCCGCTCCCGACGGCGAACCGTTGTGGACTTCCTGGTCGCTACCCGGGGCGGTGCACGACACCAAGGCAGCCCAGGTGTGGAAGATTGCCGAGCGCATCGAGCTGGCCAGGTCACCCGTGCTGTTCTCGTTCTTCAGCTCCGAGAAGCAGGATGAAAAGGTCTCACAGACGCCACCGTAGCAGTCGAATGGCCTCGGTCTTGGTCTTTCCCCAGGCAGTGAGCTTGTCGTAACTCGACCTGGGGCAGGCTGTCGAGAACCCAAAGAAGGTGAGGTCTAAAAGTTGCGCAGTACAGGTAGTCTCAAGAGCATGTTGAACTACGAATCGTCCCGTACGTCATGAGTTTGGAGCGACTTCAGACTGCCGCTCGTTATCTCGATGAAGCACAGTTGGACCTGCTCTGCGAGATGGCGGACGCCTTTGGGTGGCAAGTCGAAGTTTACAAGAACCCGAAGAGCGATCTAATTAGGGATGGCTTTGGTGATTCTTTACTCAACCGACTGAGGCTTCATCACGCTACCTCCGAGGAAAAATTCAACAAGACCTCGTTTGAGTTCGCCTTCAAAACTGCCTCGAGGTTTGCGGGGCGGCGAGCTGAGAAGACGCTGGAACACACCTTTCAGGGCGCCGATGTTGTGGTCGAAGATGTGCGATGGTCATTGAAGACCGAGGGCGCTGCCCGCATGAGTCAGAGTAATATCACCATTTCGAAGTTCTCTGAGGCGCGGTGGATTAGGGACTGCGTTACTCCGGAAGATTTTGCTCGTGAGGCAACGGCACGCATGAGCAAGCACTTGAGCGAGTACGACCGTGTGCTCACTCTGCGGAGCTCCTATGTCCAGAACAAGGAGGCTGTGCGTTACGACCTCGTCGAGATCCCACATGACATGCTTATGGCTGCCACGAAACTGACCGCAGCTGATTTCTCCCCGCTTACCAAAAAAGGCTCAACTTCCGCATGGGTGATGTTTGAAGGGAAGCAAGCCTTCACGGTCATCTTGGACGGTAGTGTCGAGAAGATTACCCTGCGTAACATTTCGGTGGGGCAGTGCGTGACTCACGCTCGATGGATTGTGCCCGTGCTACCCCAAGACGACTAGCCCGTGACTTAGAGTGGCAACTGATCCTCTACAGGTAGCAGGTCAGTAGTGGTCAGGTGCGTTCCTGGTAGAAGCGCATCCTTCAGCTCAGGGCGTTCGCCTGTCAGGATCCAGTCCGCAACGGCAGCGAGTTGGTAGCTCACAATGGGTGGCACAGCGTCCCCGATATGACGGTACATGTTGGAAAGCCCTCGCGCCTTGAACTGGTAAGTATCAGGAAAACCGGTCAAGAGCGCCATCTCGCGAACCGTGCATAGCCTATCTTGCTCAGGATGGGTGTAACGACCGTTGCCAAAGTGCGCACACTCACGCTTGATCGTGGGTGCCGGGCGATCCCACCACATGCGGCCGTAGACATCAGGGTGCGAACCAAGCTTTCCAGCTGAGACGCTGCGTTGCATCGCAGGGGTGAGGAGTTCATGCGCATTCTTGTGGAAGCGGAGATCAGCCCACGACCCACCGTCATGAGGCATCGCCTTGAGGCGACGCCGAGTACTTTCTGTGCCCGTTGAGGGACTCACATGCATCGGGTCGTTTGGGTCCATCTCGCCGGCAGCGATTGGGCGCAGGTGCCCAATCGCGCGACGCACGGTGGAAGCTTCAGGAAGAAGAGTCATGCCCTCCCAAAGGTCATCGAGTGTTCGAAGCTTCTGATCACCACGGACCGCGATCACGAGTGCTCGCTCACGCTTTTGGGGGACACCGAATTGCGAGAGCATGTGGATTCCTGCATAAACCTTGTACCCCATGCTCTCAATTCGATGTCGGAATTCAGTAAAGTGGATCTTGAAATTTCCTCGTAGAAGTTCTCGGGCGTTCTCCATGACCACGACCTTCGGCTGGAGGACAGCTACATGGTCAGCCACTCGGTAGACGAGAGAGTTGCGTGGGTCATCAACGAGGTGGTTATTGGGGTTGGCGCGTGAGAAACCAGTGCATGGGGGGCAGGCACTAAGCACATCCAGCTGGCGCCCTTCTAGCGCAGGTTCAAGCAGACTGTCCAGTTCTTCGCCAGCGAGTTCGGCGAGGTCCCGTTCATGGGGCACGATCCCCATGTTGGCCTCAAAGGTGGAGTTGCACTCAAGCGAACCCTTGCCGCTACTGGGTTTTCCGAACTGCGCATCAACCGCCCCCACGACCTCGTAGCCACGGGCGAAGAAGCCGTAACTCATCCCGCCTGCTCCGCTGAACAAGTCCGCAAAGGTTTTCCTCTTCAACGTCATCTCCTTGGGGCTGCGTGGACCGAGGCGGCACAGGTCGCACATCGGGTTGAGTCTAGGTTCATTCTGACGGAGACCCCCGACACTCAGGAGGCCGTATCCTACTGTCGTAGCAACGCCGCAGTTCACAGGGGTTACCGA
This sequence comes from Nocardiopsis alkaliphila YIM 80379, assembly GCF_000341005.1. Taxonomy (GTDB): domain Bacteria; phylum Actinomycetota; class Actinomycetes; order Streptosporangiales; family Streptosporangiaceae; genus Nocardiopsis; species Nocardiopsis alkaliphila. The sequence goes on from NZ_ANBD01000161.1 coordinate 63,684, forward strand.
GAGAGACAAGGTGGATGCTCACCATAGGGGAACGTGAAGAGATCATGCTCCTGAAAACACGAGGTGAAGGTGTCCGCCATGTTGGAGATGGCGTGGATGTGGCGGATACCCTTGGTAAGCAACACGTGTCGAATTGAGTTGGTCGAAGGGACCCGGTCTCGCTAGGCGTAGGACCTGGGCTCCCAAGTCTTCAGTATCTGGGCGGTGACCTGGACCCGGTGACCTGCGGTGGTCGTCACTGGGACTGCCTCGAACCACCTTTTTGGGGCCACCTTGCCTGAGAGCTCGCTGGCCCGGTGGGGTACGGCGAACTCGGTCTTCGCGGCGCTGGTCAGGCCAGAGACTCAACCTTGGTCGGTGCGGACCTGACGATGTCAGGCGTAGCTCGTCTAGCTGCTGCTCTCCAGATCGCGTGTCACATTGGCTACACCCTGTCCGGAATAGGGCAGGCTCAGCACCTTGCAGCGGAACTTGGTCGGATTTCATCGACGTCTTCCTCGAGGTCACGCGGTCTCAGAATCCACAAAGCCGACTCCGAAGCCGCAGGACACACCAGAGCCTCCATAACACCCGGTACGAAATAAGGAGCAATCTGAGAAGATCGATGGCCCCCAACGCAAAACGCCGGCTCCAGTGGAACCGGCGTTTTGGCTGGTCGGGGTGGCGGGATTTGAACCCACGACCTCTTCGTCCCGAACGAAGCGCGCTGCCAAGCTGCGCTACACCCCGAAGCAACATCCCCAAGTCTAGCGGAAGTGGGGAGTGCTCGCGACGCGCTTCGCATCACACGCCAAGGGACTGCTCAGTGACTGTTGGGTAGCCGGGTGGCTACACGGTTTGACCGGTCGGGC
>NZ_ANBD01000162.1 GCF_000341005.1 Nocardiopsis alkaliphila YIM 80379
TTGCCCTCCTTGGCGCGGGCGAGGCGTTCGTCGAGCCTGTCCTTGCCACCGACCAGGCAGGAGCCGGGGACGCGCACGTCGTCCAGGACGACCTCGGCGGTGTGCGAGGCGCGGATGCCGTGCTTTTGGAACTTTTGGCCCTGGGACAGGCCCGGGGTGTTCGGGGGGATGATGAAGGAGGCCTGCCCGCGCGAGCCGAGTTCGGGCTCGACCGAGGCGATGACGACGTGGACGTTGGCGATGCCGCCGTTGGTGGCCCAGGTCTTGACGCCGTTGAGGACCCACTCGTCCTTGGCCTGGTCGTAGACGGCGCGGGTCTTGATGGCCGAGACGTCGGAGCCGGCGTTGGGCTCGGAGGCGCAGAACGCGGCGAGCTTGACGTCGTCGGGGGTACCGAACATCTGCGGTGCCCACTCACCGATCTGTTCGGGGGTACCGGTGGCGCTCAGGGAGGCGGCGGCCAGACCGGTGCCCATGATGGACAGGCCGATGCCCGAGTCACCCCAGAACAGTTCCTCGATGGCCACGACCATGCCCAGTCCGCTTTCCTCGAAGGCCTGGGCGGCGAAGAAGTCCAAGGAGTACAGGCCGATCTTGGCGGCCTCCTGGATGATCGGCCAGGGGGTCTCCTCGCGCTCGTCCCACTCGGCTCCGGCGGGACGGATGACGTCCTTGGCGAACCCGTGCGTCCAGTCCCGGACGTCACGGATCTCTTCGGGGAGTTGGAGGGAGAACTGGGACATGGGGATGACTCCTTGAGGGTCGGCGGGGGTGTTACCGGCGGTTACGCAGACATGTTACCCATCAGTAGCACTTGGGTTTCCGAATTGTCCAGAGGGTGGGGTTCTCGGTGCGCGATGTCGGGGCTTAGGGCCCTGGAGGCGCGAGTGTTCGGGTGGGGGTGCCTTATTGATTCCCTCGATTCGCCCAGGAAAAGCGTGGCCGCATGAAGGTGTGCGGAAGTATGGGAAATGGGATATCTGCGACGCCGGGTGTGAAATACCTCAAGGGTCGAGTAGGGCGTGCACGGCCATGGGTTCTCGACCCGAGGCGAACACCGGGGTGGGCCGGGATCGTCGGCCGCGTCCGGCCTGGCGGGGTCGATGCCGCCGGCCGGTGGAATGGTCCTGGGTGCTTGGTGTCCTTCGAGGCCCTGGAGCCTTTTCGGGGGTGCCTCATGTGGCCGCCCGGAGTAGGGCCGAAAGGGCGTTCGGCTCCTTTTCGGTGGCTCGGGGAATCGGACACTTTCCCTTGGAATCCGAAAGGGCTAGGCTCATGTGTGTCTTAGGTCACACCCCGAGGAAGATGCCCAGGAGTACACATGACCTCCGTTCCCGGCACCGCGGACGACCCCACGAACCGCACCCTTTGCGAACTCCTCCTACACAACGCGCGCAACCATCCCGACCGGCCGGCCCTCTCTTGGCGCGAACCGGGATCCACCGATTGGACCACCCTCACCTGGGCCCGGACGCATGACACCGTCACCGCGCTCGCCGAGGGGTACGCCTCCCTCGGGGTCCGCCCCGGCGACCACGCCCTCATCATGATGGGCAACCGACCCGAACACTGGCTCTGCGACCTCGCCCTGCTCCAGACCGGAGCCATCCCCAGCACCGTCTACTCCACCTCCGCCCCCGAACAGATCACCCACATCGCCCGACACAGTCGCGCTCGCGTCGCCGTGGTCGAGAACGCCGAGGTGGCCGCCCACTGGGAGACCCTCCTCAAGGACCCCGACACGCCCTTGGAACGGCTCGTCGTGGTGGAGGGAGCCGTCCTCGAACGCGGCCACACTCCCTACGCGACCCTCACCGAGGCCGCCCCGACCGGAGCCGTGGACCGGTGGCGCGACCTCACCCCCGACGACCTCGCCACCGTCGTCTACACCTCCGGGACCACCGGAGACCCCAAGGGCGTGGCGATCTCCCACCGGCGGGTCCTGGCCCAGACCAGCGCCCTGAACAAGGCCCTCGAAGTCCCCGAGTACCCCACCCACGTCTGCTACCTCCCACTGGCGCACATCGCCGAACGTCTCCTGGGTCTGTACATGCCGCTGGTACGGGTCTCCCACGTGTACATGTGCGCCGACCCCACCGCGGTGGTCGGCGTCCTGCCGCACGTGCGTCCCCCGCACTTCCTCGGGGTGCCTCGGGTGTGGGAGAAGTTCGCCGGCGCGGTGCAGGCGATCCTGTCCACCCTCCCCGAGGAACGCAAGGCCGTCATCGACCAGGCTCGGGCGGTGGCCACCGAATACACCGAACACCTCGAACGCGACGGCGAGATTCCCGTCGAACTTCGGGAGCGCTACCAAAGGGCTCGTTCCACCGTCCTCGAACCCCTCCTGGCCAAGATGGGACTGGACCAGGTGATCCTGCCCTCCAGCGCCTCGGCGCCCATGCCGCCGGAGGTGGTGCGCTTTTGGGCCTCCCTCGGCGTCGTGATCATGGACGCCTGGGGACTCACCGAATCGGTGGGCGTGGCCACCATGAACCGACCCGGTGCCGGAAGCTTCCGGCTCGGATCGGTGGGCCGCCCCATCGACGGCGTCGAGGTGCGGCTGGGCGAGGACGGCGAGGTGTTCCTACGCGGTGATTCCCTCTTCGAGGGCTACCTGCGACAGGACGGTTCGGTCCGACCCGACACCGACGCCGACGGCTGGTTCGCCACCGGTGACGTCGGTCGGATCGACGAGGACGGCTTCCTATGGATCACCGACCGCAAGAAGGAACTCATCATCACCTCCGGCGGTAAGAACGTCTCACCGGCGCTGGTGGAGAACACCCTCAAGGAGCATCCGCTGGTGGGGCAGGCCTTCGCGCACGGCGACGGCCGTCCCTACCTGGTGGCGCTCATCGTGCTCGACCCCGAGTTGACCCCGCTGTGGGCCGCGTCCAAGGGGATCGACGCCACGGGGGAGGAGTTGGCCGCCCACCCGGAGGTCCTCGCCGAGATCGACGGCGCCGTCCAAGCGGCCAACGAACGTCTCAACCGTGCCGAACGGATCAAGCGATACCGAGTGCTGAGCAGGGAGTGGGGACCGGACACCGGCGAGTTGACGCCCTCGCTGAAGTTGCGCCGTCGCGTCGTGGTGGACCGCTACGGCTCGGAGCTGGACGCCCTCTACCAGGACTGATCGGGCTCATCGGGGCTGACCGGGGGCTCGGCCGGGACGTCCGCGTCCCGGCCGAGCCCTTCGCGTGGGCCCTCGACGTGAACGGGGTGGTCAGATGTGCGCGCCCTTCATCGAGGATGGACTCATCCGGTCAGGGGCGGGGCCAGGCGGGCCAGGGTGCCGAGCCGGTCGCACTCACCCGGCAGTGGCTGGACCACCACGTGATCGGCCCCCGCGCTCAGGTGCATGTCGAGCACGGTGGCCGCGTTCTCCGCCGACCCTTGGGCCACGAGGTCGTCGATCAGGGTGTCGCTGCCGCCGTCGGCGAAGTCCTGTTCGGTGAACCCGAGTCGCTCCAGGTTGGCGACGTAGTTGCGCAACTTCAGGTAGAAGGACATCCCCGCGCGCGCGTCCCGTCGCGTCCGGGCCAGGTCCTGCCCCAGCACCACCTTGTGCTCCACGGCGAGCAGTGGACCCTCGCCCAACTCGCTCCGGGCGCTACGGGTGTGGGCCGCGTTGACCAGGTACGGGTGGGCTCCCGCGGCGCGTTCGGCGCTCAGCCTCAACATCTTCGGTCCCAGCGCCGCCAACACCCGGCGATCCCGTGGTACCCCCTCCCGGTCCAAGACGTCCAGGTACTCCCGCATGCCCTGGAGGGGTTTGATCGCCTCGGGGCCGTTCGCCTCCCGATGCCCGGCTCCGATCCCCAGCAGGAATCGGCCCGGGTAGGCCGCCTCCAACCTGCGGTAGGCGTCGGCGACCTCTTCGGCGGGAGCGGCCCAGATGTTGACGATCCCGGTCGCCACCGACAACCGTGACGTGGCCGCCAGCGCGGTCGCGACCGGCTCCAGGTCCGAGGAGGGCGAACCACCCACCCACAGGGTGCCATAACCCAGCCGTTCCACCTCGGCGGCCACGTCCTCGTCGATCTCCTGGTGGGGTAGCCACACACCGTGCCGGCCCAAGGCCACCGGTGTCGCATCCGATCCCATGGATCCTCCCGTCATCGTCGTCACCGTGCCGAGACCAACCTAAGGGGGCAAGGGCCGAACCGCCCGGAGCGCCCCGCGAGCCCGGCGTCGACAAGGCCGCGACGCGGTATTCCGCGAGCCCGGCCCCGTCGCCCGTACGGCGCCCTTCGCCCCTTGGAGGCGGCATTCGAGTGTGTCCCCCCGAGCCGCCGAATGAATGCGTCGACCCCGGTACGTGGCCGTGTCCACCGGGTCTACTCGGACACCGGAGAACAGGACGAGCGAAAGCCTTTCCTGGTGGTCTCCAACAACCAGCGCAACGCCGACCTCGGTGACTGCCCGGCCGTACGTCTGAGGCCGACTCGCAGGGAACCGAGGACCACACGTGTCCCGCTTGGACCGGCCGATCCGCCACCGCGCGGCTTCGTCTCGTGCGACGAGATCACCCATGTGTTCGACGACGAGCTGCTGGAGGACCCGGGGGCGTTGAGCCATGTGACGATGACCGCTGTGGGCAAGGGCCTCAAGACCGCGTTGGCCCTGTAGGAAGCACAGGCGAGTGGGTGAGGGACCACGCCGGTGAAGAAAGGTGAGGGGGCGCGCCCAGGACCCCATGAACGGAGCGCCCCCTCGGCTCGGTGGACCTACGATCCCCGGTAGGTGACGTGGTCGAAGTCGGCGTGGCTTCCCAACCCGGTCAGGTCGTGTGCCCACAGGCCCAGGAAGGCGCCGGTGAACCCCCAGAGGGTGGTCGTCTCACCATCGGGCGCCCGCTCCTCGGCGTACTCGTCCGACAGGATGCTCGCGTCCAGCACACCACCGACGGGCGCCCATTCGCGGCCGTCCTGGGAGAGGAAGAACCGCAGCCGCTCCCGGTCGATCTCCACCCGTAGGTGGAACCTGTCCCATCCGCGCACGTCCACGCGCTCCCCCAGCTCACGGACCTTGCCGCGATCGGAACCGAGCACCCCGGCGAACAGGCCCTCGTTCTCGTCGAAGCCAACGCGCAGGTAGTACCACTGACGCATGTTGTAGTACGCGGTCAGCCCCGCCATTCGCTGGAAGGTGTCGGTGGAGAACTCCATCACCGTCTCCATCGAGCACTCGTGGTGCTGGACCCGGCGGGCGACCAGGCTGGGGGTGCGCGTCCCGGATGGTGACTGTCCGCCCCGAATACGCAGGTGACCGGGGCGTTCGGTCAACGACACCCAGCTCTGGTGGGCGTGCCTGCGCAGCGTGCTCCATTGGGGACGCAGGACGGGGGCGTCGAAGTCGTCGGTCTCGGGGGCCTCGGGCCAAGGGTGCGGGGGCAGAGCGGGCCCTTGGACCCGTACGTGCGGGATCGCACCCTCGATACGGGGCCACCCGTCCACCCATTCCACCCGTTGGATGGCGCTTTCTCGGCCCAGCACGCACCGACCGCGTTCGGTCAGCGGCCGTCCGGTCAGGTGGGCCAGGAACCACTCACCGTCCGGGGTGCGCACCAGACTGCCGTGTCCGGCCTTTTGGAGCGGCAGCGACGGATGTTCGCGGGAGGACAGCATGGGCCCGGCCGGGTCCACCTCGTAGGGACCGTCGATGTCGCGCGAACGCGCCACCGTGGTCTGGTGGTCCCACTGGGTGCCGCCTTCGGCGGTGACCAGGTAGTACCAGCCGTTCTCGCGGTACAGGTGAGGGGCCTCGGTCACTCGCGCCTCGGTGCCCTCGAAGATCACCCGGGGTTCACCGATGGGGCGCATCGTGTCCAGGTCCAGCTCTTGGAGGACGATTCCGGCGAAGGCGTGTCGGCCCGGACGCCAGTCGCTGAGGCTGCTCACCACCCAGCTGCGCCCGTCCTCGTCGTGGAACAGGGACGGGTCGAATCCCATGGAGTGGATCGGCGCCGGGTCGCTCCAAGGGCCCTCGATGGAGGGGGCGCTGGTCACGTAGTTGGGGGTGTCCCAAAATCCCTCGGCGTAGTTCTCCACGTCGGTGAAGATCAGGTGGAAGACCCCGTTCCGGTACGACAGGCAGGGCGCCCACACACCGGCCCCGTCCCGGTGACCGGTCAGGTCCAAGAGGCGGTCCTCGTTCAGGACGCCGCCCAGGGGCCGCCAGTGGACCAGGTCCCGGGAGTGGTGCAGCAGTACCCCGGGGCTCCACTCGAAGGTGGAGGTGGCCATGTAGTAGTCCTCACCGACCCGCAGGATGGAGGGGTCGGGGTGGAAACCGGGCAGGACCGGGTTGATGATCGTTCCGGCGAAGACGCCGGTGGAGGTGGTGGTCATCGTGGCCTTTCGTCGGGGCCGGTCGACCGGCGGAAGGTGGGCGAACGCCCCGGGACGGGGAGTCGGAGCGGAAAGGGGAAGGGGAGACCGCGCCGCGCACCCGGGGCGTTGGCGGGTGTCACTTACCGAAACCGGCGGCCAGTCCGCCGAGCAGTTGTCTACGGCCGAACAGGTACAGGGCGAGGATGGGCAGCGAGGACAGCACCACCGCGGCCATCAGCCCGGGCACGTCCGTCCCGTACTGGCTCTGGAACGCCCACAGGCCCAGTGGCAGGACCCGGGTGGACTCGGTCTGGGTCAGTACCAGCGGGAAGATGAAGTTGTTCCAGGCGTTGAGTCCGACGAAGATCGCCACCGTCATCACGCCCGGCCGCGACAGTGGCAGCACCAGTCGCAGGAAGACCTGCCAGGTGGTGGCACCGTCCAGCGCCATCGCCTCGTACAGCGACCCGGGGACGTCACGCAGCGAACTGGTGAGCACCAGGATGGAGATGGGCAGGCTGAACGCCGCGGTGGGCAGGATGACGGCGATGAGGGTGTCGTACAGGTTCATCCTGGTGATGAGCAGATAGACCGGGATGATCACCGCCTGGGCGGGGACGGCCAGGCCCAGCAGGAACAGTGAGAAGGTCGTGGCCACGGCGCGGCTGCGACTACGCACGATTCCGAACGCCGCGGGAACCGCCACGAGCAGGACCAGACCGACCGCCCCGAGCGCCACGATGAGGCTGTTGGCCAAGAAGCCCAGGAACCCCACTTCGAACACGTTGACGTAGTTGTCGAAGGTGAGGGTCTCGGGGATGGCCAGCGGCCCCTGGGACATGTAGTCGCCGGACCCGCGAAAGCTGGTGGCCAACAGGAAGTACAGCGGGATGGCGACGACGACGAGCCAAAGGGCGGCGCCGAGTCCGGCCCAGTAGGCGGGGCGTCTGCCGGGCCTACCACGCAGCCGGGAGGTCACCTTGTCCTTGACGCTCTTGGTCGGGGGCGCGCCGGGGGCGTTCCCGGCGGGGTCGCGCCTGCGGGCGTGTGTGTCGGTGGCCATGTCAGATGCCCTCCCTCTGGCTGGTCATACGGGAGTATCCGGTCGCACGCACCACCAGGAGCGAAAGCCCGGCACCCAGAATCACCAGCACGACCGCGATCGCGCTCGCGTAACCCATCTCGAAGGCGACGAAGCCCTGGGTGTACATGTACAGCGGCAGGATCCGGGTGGCGTTGCCCGGGCCGCCGTTGGTCAACAGCAGCACCGTCTCGAAGTAGGTCATCGACCCCACGATCATCAGCACGGACGAGGCGATGATGGTGTGGCGAAGCTGGGGGACGGTGATCCTCAGGAAACGCTGGATGGGGGAGGCCCCGTCCAGTTCGGCCGCCTCGTAGAGCGACTTGGGGACCTGCCGGGCCGCCGCTTGGTAGAGCAGCATGTGGAACGGCAGGAACTGCCACAGCACGATGAGCGCGATCGCGTACAGCGCCAGGGTCGAGTCTCCCAAGACGTTGCCGCTGAAGCCGATCAGGGGGCCGATCTGGCCGGGCAATCCGTAGTGGGGTTCGAGGATGGCCTTCCAGAGCAGAGCGATGGCCGCGGTGGACAGCAGCAGTGGCAGGAAGAAGATCGAGCTCACCACGGCTCGGGACTTCTGGGTGCCGGCGGCCCAGGTTCCGAAGGCCAACGCCATCGGGGTCTGGGTGGCCCAGCACAGAACGGTCAGGAACAGCGTGATGCCCAGGCTGGACCGCACCTGTTCGTCGTTGCCCAAGCGGACCCAGTTGTCCATGCCCACCCACTCGGGGACGCCGAGCCCGCTCCAGGAGGTCAGGCTCAGGTACAGCACGATCAACACCGGTCCCAGGCCGAACAGGCCGAAGAACAGCAGGGCCGGAGCGACCCAGATGAATCCGGGCCGCTCCGTGGCGGAGGAGGACCTCACAGGTAGGACTCCATGTCGGCGGCGAAGTCTTCCGGAGTGGTCTCACCCAGGAAGAGCAATTGCAGGTTGGTCAAGAGGGCGTCGGCGGCGGCCGGCGGGATGGCCTGGTCCCAGGACTGGGTGAAGCTGGGGGCGTCGGAGACCATGCCGTGGGTGAAGACCGCGAAGTCGGAGTACTGGCTTTCGGCGAGCTGGTCCTCGATGCCCTCGACGGCCGGCACCTGACCGGCGTCGATCAGGCCGCTCACGTACTCGTCGGAGGTGACGGTCTCCACCAGGAAGTCGACGGCGGCGTCGTGGTTGACGCTGTCGTTGTTGATGGAGAAGTAGTTGCTGGGGTTACCGACGACGGCGCCTTCCTCGCCTTCGCCGCCCTCCACCATGGGGAAGGGGACGTAGCCCAGGTCGCCGCTGTCGACGAAGTCGGGGGCGTTCTCCTGCTGCTGGGACAGGTCCCAGCTGCCCATCAGGAACATCGCGGCGTCACCATTGGCGAGCAGGGCCGAGGCGCCGCCACCGTCGTAGTCGATGGAGGCGAAGTTGGGGCCGAAGGCTCCGGCCTCGACCAGTTCCTGGCACTTCTCCATGGCCTCGATCATGGCGGGGTGTTCCCAGGCACCCGGCTCGCCGTCGACCACGGCCTGGAAGACCTCGGGGCCGCCGATGCGTTCGGTCAGGTAGGACAGCCACATCAGCTGGGTCCAGCCCTGGGCGCCGGGCAGGACGATCGGGGTGACCCCGTCCTCCTGGAGGACGTCGACGGCGTGGAGGAGGTCGTCGTAAGTCTCGGGGGCCTCCAGACCGGACTCGGCCAGGACGGCGTTGTTGGTGAACAGGACCACCGGCTGCATGCCGAGCATCGGCACGCCGTAGTAGCCGTCCTCGATCTTGGCGACGTCCAGGACACTGGGCAGGAACGAGTCCCGGAAGTCGGGGTTCTCGTCCAAGGCGGTGGTCATGTTGAACACCTGGCCCTGGTTGACGTATTCGGCGAGGTTGCCGCCGCCCCAGTTGAAGAAGACGTCGGGGGCGTTGGGGGAGCCCAGGGCGACCTGCAAGCGCTGCTTGTAGGCGTCGTTGACGAAGGTGACGAGTTCGCTCTCGAGTTCGGAGCCCTCGTTGTAGGACTCCATGCTGGCTTCGAGGACGTCGTTGACGGCCGCCTCCTCCAACGCCCAGACCTGGAGGGTGTCCTCCGAGGTTCCGGGACCGGAGGATCCGCAGCCCGTGGCCACTAGGGCCAGGGCCAGGGCGGTACTACCGAGCACGCTTGTTCGGTGGGTGCGACTCATGGCGTGGACACCGTTCCTTGGGTCGGACTAGGGGGAGATCCGAAAGTCTCCGAAATGTTTCCGATAGCTTTCGGGATGCTTGACGCTAAGTCGTCCACTTGGCGACGTCAAGGGGATGGCTGGTTTCGAGGAGGTTACGGTGTGGGTCATCGAAAACTTTCGGGCTACAATCCGCTCACCGGACCAAGGGATTTCGATCCCTCGACGTTGAGGAGGCGCATGGCGAAGCAAAGACCCACTTTGGCGGAAATCGCAGGTGAAGCGGGGGTGTCGGTGTCCACGGTCTCCAAGGTGATCAACGGGCACATCGATGTCGCCGCCGAGACGCGACGCCAGGTGGAGCGGCTCCTGGAACAACATCGTTATCAACCCCGCAGGCATCGGGGGCGGCGGACGGTGGGCCTGCTCGACCTGGTCTTCCTCGACTTGGGCAGTCCGTGGGCCATGGAGATCCTCACCGGGGTGGAAGAGGTCACCCACGACGCGGGTTTCGGTATCGTCGTCTCGGCGGTGCACGATCGCAAGCGCAGACGCCCCGGCCGTAAGTGGCTGGACAACATCCAGGCCCGTCACTCCGACGGGGTGGTCCTGGTACTGTCCGAACTGTCCTCCCAGCAACAGGCCCAGCTCGACGCCCTGGGAATCCCCGTGGTGCTCATCGACCCCATAGGGGATCCGGCACGCGGGGTCCCGGCCGTGGGCGCAGCCAACTGGGACGGCGGGCTCAGCGCGACCGAACACCTCATCGCCTTGGGGCATCGGCGTATCGCCACCATCGCCGGTCCCGCCCACGTGATGTGCAGCCGCGGGCGCGTGGACGGCTATCGCAGCGCCATGCGCAACGCGGGTCTGCCCGTCCCGGAGGGCTACGTCAGCCATGGCGACTTCATGGCCGGTACCGGAAAGGAGCTCACCGAGGCCCTGCTCGAACTGCCCGAACCCCCCACGGCGATCTTCGCCGGTTCCGACCAGATGGCCCGAGGCGCCTACGAGGCCCTGTACGAACGTGGTCTGCGAGTCCCCGACGACGTCTCGCTGGTGGGTTTCGACGATCTGCCCGAGGCACGGTGGGCGATTCCGCCACTGACCACGGTTCGCCAACCCCTGCGGGACATGGCGCAGATGGCCACCCGGATGCTCATCGACCTGGTCCGGGGCGACGTACCCGAGACCACCCGGATCGACCTGGCCACCCGCTTGGTGGAACGCAACAGTACGGCGCCGCCCAAGGAGGCCTGAACCCACCGTCGAGCGCCATGGGAGCGGTGTTCGGAGAGAGATCGACCATCAGCGGCGGACTTTCGGGTACCGGGCCACCGGACCCGCCGGCCGGGAAGGAGACCCGGTCGGCGGAGGGGTCGACCCTGGTCGGACTCAGCCGTCGCCTTCCGGGGCGTCGAACATCTTGGCGTAACGCTCCAAGGCGAAGTCCCGGCCCACCGGGTCCCTGGCGGTGCGAAGGCCCAGTTTGTTCATGAGCCTGGTGGCACGGGACAGGACCGCGTCGGCGCGCTCACGTACCCACATCTCGTACGGCTCGACCTCCGGGGCACCGGTGTCCGCCACCTGGGGGGCCACCGCACGGGCCTCTCGGGCCGTGGCACGCATCGCCGCCTCGTAGGAGAAGTACGCCGGTCCGTGCTCACCGTCCGAGTAGGCCAGCTCACCCGCCAAGGCCAGGGCGCCCAGCAGGGCCACCCCCGCGCCCTGCCCGCTCAGTTGCCCCGAACAGGTGGCGGCGTCACCGATCAGGACCACTCGGTCCCGTGACCACACGTCCATGCGCACCTGGGTCTCCGGAGCGACGTGCACCGTGGCCTGGCGCATGGCCGCCAACAACTCCGGCATTCGCCACCCGTCCGCGCCGAAGGTCTCCTCCACCATGCGCCGCAACGCTCCTTGGTCGAGGGAGCCCGGACGCACCGGGAAGCGGTCACGCATCAGTAAGGTCACGAACAACCGCTCGTCGCCGGGCAGGGTGGCGGCCACACAGCCCCGATAGGGCCACACGTGCCAGGACAGGGCGTTACGGGTACCGAGCATGTTGGGCGCCTCGAAGGTCGCCACATTGATCTCCAGGGGGCGCAGCCGGTTCTCATCCGACTCCGCGAAGGCCAGGCGACGCACGGGGGAGTAGAGACCGTCCGCGCCCACCACCAGGTCGAAGCGCCGGGGTTCGGCGTGCGCGAAGGTGACGTCCACTCCGGTGCGGTCCTGGGCCAGGCCGGTGACGGTGTCGCCGTCCACACGCTCCACCCGCGCCTGGTCGAGCCGGTCGATCTCCTCCCATAGGACCCGGACCAGCGACTCGTGCCGGATCAGCAGGGAATCGGGTTCGAGGGGCATGAGCACGGGCTCGGTGCGTCCACTGATGTGGGTCCGGAGTTGGGTGTGGTGCGACCCCAGGGCCCGGACCCGTCCGCCCAAGCCCATGCGGTCCAGGAGTTCCAGGCCACGCCGGGAGACCTCCACGTGGTCGCCCTCGGAACGCGGCCCCGGGGCCGCGTCGACGACGGTGGGTGTGAAACCCTTCCGGGCCAGCCAGAGGGCGAGCGCCGATCCGGCCACCCCGCCTCCTGAGATGAGGATGTTCGTGTTGTTGATCGGCACGCGATCCTCCGTGTACGTGTCGGTCGGGGTCCCGCCCGGTTCGGAAAAAGGGGTAGAGAGGGGTCGGGGGATCCATCACGAGCATCCCCCGTGGGGGTGCGACGCACACGCCCAACGCGCCGGGGCGGGGATCGCCCCTCAGACGCGGTGGGAGTCGGCGAGAGCGCGCAGGACCGGAGAGCAGCCGTGGTCGATGGTCAGCGTCGCCATGGCGTCGCAACGGGTCGTTCCGCGGTTGAGGATGACCACGGGTTTGCCCTGGCCGACGGCGTGTTTGACGAACCGTCGGCCGGAGAAGACGGTCAGCGATGAACCTACCACCAGTAGGCCCTGAGCGGCGTCGACCCTCCCATAGGCGCGCATGACCCGTGGTTTGGGCACGTTCTCACCGAAGTACACGATGTCCGGTTTGAGGGTCCCGCCGCAGTCGGAACAGTCCGCCACCCGAAAGCCCTCGGTACGGGCCAGGACGGCGTCGGCGTCCGGGGCGACCTCCACGTCGGCCACGTCCTCGATGAAGTCCGGGTTGAGCGCGTTCAGGCGCACCGCCAACTCCGCACGGGCGGTCACCGAGCGGCATTGGAGGCAGATCACCCGGTCGTATCGGCCGTGCAGGTCGATGACGCGGCGACTGCCGGCCACCCCGTGCAGGGTGTCCACGTTCTGGGTGATGATCCCGCCGACCACGCCGACCCGTTCGAGCGTGGCCAGGGACCGGTGCCCCTCGTTGGGACGGGTCCGTTCCACGTGCCGCCATCCCACGTGGTTGCGTGCCCAATAGTGGCGGCGAAAGGCCCCGTCGCCGATGAACTCCTGGTAGGTCATGGGTTTGCGCGGGGGCGAGTCCGGGCCTCGGTAGTCGGGGATACCCGAGTCGGTCGAGATCCCCGCCCCGGTCAATACGGCCATCGGCCCGGCGCCGAGGACCTCGTGGATCCGGTCGGCGGCCTCCTCGGCGGTGCGCGCGTGGAGCGTTTCGGTCACGCCTCGAGGATACGTCGTATCCCCTGGTGTTCGCCTTGGCGCTCCGCCTTGGTCCGTGTCGTGCCGCCGCCCGCTGCTCAGGTGGTGTGGACGATTCGGAAGACCTCCGCCAGGGAGCCTTCGGGCAGGCCGCCCTTGACCGCGTTGTCGCCCATCCACGCCCGCAGCATGGGTTCGAGTTCGTCGATGTCGCGGATCTGGCTCTCGTGCGCGGCCAGCGCCGCGAGCTTGCGCTCGAAGACGCCGGTGATGTCCGAGTGGTGGTGCGGTCGTGGGCCGCCCGCGACCCACACCTGGGGGACGATCCAGGGGACCAGCCCCTCCTCGGCGAGCAGTTCCCGGTGCGCGTGCGGATTCCGGGCGTCGGGGAACACCGCGTTGATCGCCGCCTCACCGGTGGCCATGTGGTCGGGGTGGGCGGCGTGGATGTTGTCCCAGTCGCGTTCGGGGCTGGGGATGATCACGCGCTGGGGGCGTACCTGGCGGATCACCCGGGCGATGTCACGACGCAGTTCCAGTGAGGGGACCACGCGGCCGTCCGGGTGACCGAGGAAACGCACGTCCTTGACCCCGACCTCGGCGGCGGCTCGCCGCTGCTCACCTCGGCGCATCGCCCCGATCTCCGCGCTGTCCAGGGTGAGTTCGTCCCCACCGGCTTCACCATCGGTGACCATCAGGTAGACCACCTCGGTTCCGGCGGCGGTCCACGACGCGACGGTGCCCGCACAGGCGAAGTCGGCGTCGTCGGGATGGGCCATCACGACCAGGGCGCGTTCGGGGACGTCGACCACGGGAGCTCCTCTTCGTCGCGGCCGGTGCCGCGTGCTCGGGGACGCCCCCATGGTACGGACCACGCTCGGGCGACGCCGCTCCGGTGACGGAAAGGCACCACCGAAGGACGTCGTTCATGACGCGCCGGGTGGGTCAGGGCTTGCGGCCCACACCGCCGTACATGTCGGTGTCCGGGGCCAGGCCGACCTCCACGGGCTCGGGACGCCAGAGCGGGCTGGGGCCGATGCCGGGGTCGAGTAGGTCCAGGCCGTCGAAGTAGGAGGCGAACTCGGCCCGTGTATGTCCTCGGTAGGCCAGGGCCGCCTCCTTGTTCCATTCCTGTAGGGCTTCGGTGGCGGTGCCCTCCTCGGGCAGGACGGCGTCGGCCACGATCAGGAAGCTGCCCGAGGGCAGCGGGTCCACGTAGGCGCGGACGAGGTCCAGTGCTTCCTCCATGGTGGGCACGTGCCCGAGCGTGCCGATGATCGACACTCCGACCGGTCGCTCCAGGTCGAGGAGTTCTCCGGCCCGCTCCAGGACCCGGGCGGGGTCGCGCAGGTCGGAGTCGACGAACTCGGTGGCGCCCTGCGAGGTTCCGGTCAGCAGGGCACGGGCGTGCGCGAGCACCATGGGATCGTTGTCGACGTAGACCACCCGCGACTCGAGGGCGAGGGCCTGGGCGATCTCGTGGGTGTTCTGGTGGGTGGGAAGTCCCGTCCCGATGTCCAAGAACTGGCGCACGCCCTCCTCAGCGGTCAGGTGGGTGATGGTGCGGACCAGGAAGGCCCGGCCCGCGCGGGCGTCGACGGCGATCTTGGGGTGGATCCGTAGGATCTGGTCGCCGAGTTCGCGGTCGACGGGGTAGTTGTCCTTGCCACCGAGCCAGTAGTTCCACACGCGTGCGGAGTGCGGGGCGGAGGTGTCGACGCCTTGGGGGACGGCGGGGGTGTCGTTCATGGGGGTCCGATCCGAGCCAGGAGAGGGGAGTGGGACCAGTGTGGCCGACCCGGGTCCGGCTCGGGAACCCCTCCTAGGCACGGATCACCCGTCGAAGCGGGCTTTTTCGTCTCCGAAGGGCTCCGCACGTCCGCAGACCCCGGTCGCCCGCCGGCTCCGGGCGGCCCTGCGCGAGGACCGCCCGGAGCACCGGTCAGCTCAGGTGGACGATCAGGTCGCCACCCTCGACCCGCTGGGCGCCGTCGACCGCCACACGGGCGACCACGCCATCCTGTGGGGCGGTGATCGAGGCCTCCATCTTCATCGCCTCGATGGTGGCCACCGTGTCACCGGCCTCGACCTTGTCGCCCTTGGCCACCACGGGGGTGACCACACCGGCGAACGGGGCCGCGACCTGGGCGGGATCGTCCCGGTCGGCCTTCTCCGCCTCGTTCACCGCCGAGGCCAGCGAACGGTCTCGGATGTGCAGCGGACGCAGCTGGTCGTTGAGCGTGGTCATCACGGTGCGCATACCACGCTCGTCCGGCTCGCTCACCGCCTGTAGCTTGATGAGCAAACGCACGCCCGGCTCCAGGTCGACCACGTGCTCCTCGCCCTCGCGTAGCCCGTAGAAGAAGTCCTGGCTGTCCAGCAGGCTGGTGTCGCCGTAGGCCGCCCGGTGCGACTCGAACTCCTTGGTGGGGCCGGCGAACAGCAGTCGGTTCAGGGTCGCCCGAGGCTCCTCGGCCAGACCGGCGCGGTCCACCGGGCTCAGTTCCACCGCCGCGCGCGGCTCACCACGACCGCGCAGCGCCTTGGTGCGGAAGGGCTCGGGCCACTCGCCCGGAGGCACCCCCAGTTCACCGCGCAGGAAGCCCACCACCGAGTCGGGCACGTCGAAGCGGTCCGGGTCCTTTTCGAACTCGTCCGGAGACACGCCCGCGCCCACCAGGTGCAGGGCCAGGTCACCGACGACCTTGGAGGAGGGGGTCACCTTCACCAAGCGGCCCAGCATGCGGTCGGCGGCCGCGTACATCGCCTCGATGTCCTCGAAGCGGTCGCCCAACCCCAGTGCGATCGCCTGGGTGCGCAGATTGGACAGCTGGCCGCCGGGGATCTCGTGGTGGTACACCCGCCCGGTCGGGGAGGCCAGGCCCGCCTCGAAGGGCGCGTAGACCCGGCGCACCGACTCCCAGTAGGGCTCCAACTCGTTGACGGCGTCCAAGGACAGCCCGGTGGGCGTCTCGGAATGGTCGAAGGCGGCCACGATCGCCGACAGCGACGGCTGCGACGTGGTGCCCGACATCGACGCCGCCGCGCCGTCCACGGCGTCGGCGCCCGCCTGCACGGCGGCCAGGTAGGTCGCCAGCTGGCCACCGGCGGGGTCATGGGTGTGCACGTGGACGGGCAGGTCGAACTCGCTGCGCAGGGCGGTGACCAAACGCTTGGCCGCCGGGGCGCGCAACAGACCGGCCATGTCCTTGATCGCGAGCACGTGCGCGCCCGCCTCCACGATCCGCTCGGCCAGCTTCAGGTAGTAGTCGAGGGTGTAGAGCTTCTCCGCCGGGTCCGAAAGGTCGGCGGTGTAGCACAGCGCCACCTCGGCCACACCGGTACCGGTCTCACGGACGGCGTCGATGGCCGGGCGCATCTGGTCGACGTCGTTGAGGGCGTCGAAGACGCGGAACACGTCCACCCCGGTCTTGGCGGCCTCACGCACGAACGCGTCGGTCACCTCGGTGGGGTAGGGGGTGTAGCCGACGGTGTTGCGACCGCGCAGCAGCATCTGCAGGCAGATGTTGGGCACGGCCTCGCGCAGCGCCGCCAACCGGTCCCAGGGGTCCTCGGCCAAGAAGCGCAGTGCCACGTCGTAGGTGGCGCCGCCCCAGGCCTCCAGGGAGAGCAGTTCGGGCATGGTGTGGGCGACCGCCGGGGCGGCGGCCAGCAGGTCGCGGGTGCGTACCCGGGTGGCCAGCAGTGACTGGTGGGCGTCCCGGAAGGTGGTGTCGGTGACGCCCAGGTTCGGGGACTCACGCAGCCAACGGGCGAACCCCTCGGGGCCCAGCTCGTCCAGGCGCTGCTTGGAACCGGCCGGCGGTGCCTCCTGGGGCACGTGGGGCAGCTTCTCGGCGGGATCGAGCAGCTGGGGGCGTTCCCCGTGCGGCTTGTTCACCGTCACGTCGGCCAGGTAGGTGAGCAGACGGGTGCCACGGTCGGCGGAGGGACGGGCGGTGAGCAGCTGGGGGCGTTCCTCGATGAACGAGGTGGTGGCGCGACCGGCCCGGAAGTCCTCGTCCTCCAACACCGCCTGCAGGAAGGGGATGTTCGTGGAGATACCGCGGATACGGAACTCCGCGACCGCGCGGCGGGCCCGCCGGACCGCCGTGTCGAAGTCCCGGCCACGGCAGGTGAGCTTGACCAACAGGGAGTCGAAGTAGGCGCTGACCTCCGAACCGGCGGCCGCGGTACCGCCGTCCAGGCGGATCCCCGAACCACCGGGGGAGCGGTAGGCACTGATCGTGCCGGTGTCGGGACGGAACCCGTTGGCCGGGTCCTCGGTGGTGATGCGGCATTGGAGCGCGGCGCCGTGCACGACGACGTCGTCCTGGGACAGACCCAGGTCGGCCAGGCTCTCCCCGGCGGCGATACGGATCTGGGACTGCACGAGGTCGACGTCGGTGACCTCTTCGGTGACGGTGTGCTCCACCTGGATGCGCGGGTTCATCTCGATGAACACGTGCGAGCCGTCCTTACCGACCAGGAACTCCACGGTGCCGGCGTTGCGGTAGCCGATCTCCTGGGCCAGGCGCACCGCGTCGCGGCACATGCGATCGCGCAGGTCGGGGTCCAGGTTCGGGGCGGGGGCCAGCTCCACCACCTTCTGGTGGCGTCGTTGCACCGAACAGTCGCGCTCGTACAGGTGGATGACGCCGCCCTGGCCATCGGCCAGGATCTGCACCTCGATGTGGCGGGGGTCCACCACGGCCCGTTCCAGGAACACTGTGGGGTCGCCGAAGGCCGTCTCCGCCTCACGCATGGCGGCCTCGATCGCTTCCCGCAGCTCCTCCGCGGTGTCCACCCGGCGCATGCCTCGGCCACCGCCGCCGGCCACGGCCTTGACGAACAGGGGGAATCCGACCGTCCGGGAGGCCTCCATCAGGGCCTCCAGGTCGGTGGAGGGCTCGGAGGACTCCAGGACGGGGATGCCGGCCCGGCGCGCGGAGTCGATCGCCGTGGCCTTGTTACCGGTCAGCTCCAGTACCTCGGCGGGCGGGCCGACGAAGGTGATACCGGCCTCCGCGCAGGCCCGCGCCAGTTCCGGGTTCTCCGAAAGGAATCCGTACCCGGGGTAGACGGCGTCCGCGCCGGCCTCGACGGCGGCGCTGACGATCTCCTCCACCGACAGGTAGGCCCGGACCGGGTGTCCCGGTTCCCCGATCTGGTAGGCCTGGTCGGCCTTGAGCCGGTGCAGGGAATTGCGGTCCTCGTAGGGGAAGACCGCCACGGTCCTGGCGCCCAGTTCGTGCCCCGCGCGTAGGGCGCGGATCGCGATCTCACCGCGGTTGGCCACCAGTATCTTTCGGAACATGTCCGATGCCTCCTGAATTCGTGCGGCGCCGCCCTCGCCGGCCCCATCGCCGGTGGTCGGCGGGGACGGGCCGTCGTGGCCCGAATCGCCCCGCCAGGGCCATCTGCGGAACCCTAACGACCCTGGGTGCCGGCGTTTTCGCCTGGGGGCCCGTTTGCGGAGCGGTTCTTCGGAGAATACAAAGACGGTGTTCTTTATGTGAGAAAAGAACGCTTTCTTCTCTGGGTCGGAGTGTTGTGGAACACGGTCGAAAGGCCTCTGGTGGTCTATTCGATTTCACATACTGGACACCGGCCGTTCAGGGCTTGCGAGCCACCGCGCCGAACTCGTCCACCAGTCGAGGTTCACCGACCTCGGTGGGGTCCGGTCGCCATCTGGGAATCGACACCAGCCCCGGCTCCACCCACTCCAACCCCTCGAAGAACGCGGCGATCCGCTCCGGGGCGCGTAGCACGATGGGGTTGTCGGCGCTCTGGTTCCACTGGCGCACCGCCTCGCGCATGGCCGGCCCGGTGGCGGCGTCGGTGGCGTGGGTGAGGACCACGTGGCTACCGGAGGGCAGTGCCAAGACCAACTCCCGGACGATGTCGTAGGCGGTGTCGTCGGTGATGTGGAAGAGCACGCCCAGCAGGGAAAGGCCCACCGGTTCGGACAGGTCCAGGGTCTGCGCGGCACCGCGCAGGATGGTCTCGGGGTCGCGCAGGTCGGCCTCCACGTAGGCGGTGCGTCCCTCGGGCGCGCTGGTCAGCAGGGCTCGCGCGTGGGCCAGGACCAGGGGATCGTGGTCGACGTAGACGATCCGGGACTCCGGGGCCACCGATTGGGCCACCTGGTGGATGTTGTTCGCGGTGGGCAGGCCGGTGCCGATGTCGAGGAACTGGCGGATCCCGCGCTCTTGGGCCAGGAAACGGATCGTGCGTTCGAGGAAGGCACGGTTCTGTACCGCCATGTCCCCGATCATCGGTAGTACGGATAGGATCCGGTCGCCCATCGCCCGGTCCGCGGGGTAGTTGTCCTTGCCACCGAGCCAGTAGTCGTAGACGCGTGCCGAGTGCGGTACGTCGGTGTTCGGGGTGTCCTGGGGGGTGTTCGTCATGAGGTCCTCTCCTCGCCGTGCGCCGACAGCATAGGGCGTGCCCGAGGCCCGAAGGGGGCGGGGTTCCAGGCCTTGGGCGCGGAGTCGATCGCCCCCGGACGCTCTGCTCCGAGCGGGGTTCGAGGGGGCGGGCTCAGGGGCGTGGGGGAGTACTCAAGGCCGAGCGCAACGCCGTGACCTGTGCGCCCAGGAACGCGCGGGTCACCTTCGCGGTGGGAAAGACCGCCTCGAACCCGTGGAAGGCTCCCTTCACGACGTGGACCTCGCAGGGCACCCCGGCGGCGCGCAACCGCTCGGCGTAGGCCAGGTCCTCGTCGTGGAACAGGTCCAAGGTGCCCACCCCGATCCACGCCGGAGGCAACCCGGACAGGTCCTCGCCTCTCGCGGGCGCGGCGTAGGGGGAGACCCCTGATCCGCCGGGGGATCGGTTCAGGTAGGTCCGCCACGCGAAGCGGTTGTCGGCCACCGACCACAGACGGGTGGGAAGGGCGTCCAGGTCCGTGCGCAGGGTGGTGCGGTCGTCCAACATGGGGTAGACGAGCAGTTGGAACAGTGGCCGGGGACCACCGCGATCACGGCACATCAACGCCAGTGCCGCGGTGATGCCTCCGCCGGCGCTGGCACCGCCGATCACCACCCGATCGGGATCCACGTCCAGTCGTTCGGCGCCGGTCACCAGCCAGGACAGGACGGCGTGGGCGTCCTCGACCGGGGCCGGAGCGGTGTGCGGCGGTGCCTTGCGGTAGCGCGGGGCGACCACGGTGACGCCGAGTTCGCGCGCGAACCCGATGCTGCCGGCCTCGTCCTGGATCGGACTGCCGAACAGGAAGCCGCCGCCGTGGTTCCACAGCAGTACCGGTGTGGGTCCTCGCCGCGAACGGGGACGGTACAGACGCACCGAGACCGGCGGGGCGCCCCGGGAACCGGGGACGGTGTGTTCCTCGATCCGTATGTCGGCCGGGGCGCGGCGCGGGCGCATGCGTTCGGACGCCCACCGAAACAGGTGCACGGTGCGCGGTCCCAAGGGAAGCGGAGGCAGGAATCGGGCGAGGGACAGGTCGGGGTGCAGCTGGGGCATCGGGTTCCTCGGGTGCCGGTGGTGGAGAACGGGTCAAACGCCCGCGTCGGTGACGGGGCCCAGGCCGTGGTCGACGGTGCCCAGGGCGGCCCGCACCAGGTCGGCCATGTCCTCGCTCTGGCCCTCCTGGGCGGCGAACCGTTCCGCGGCCACCCGTAGCGCCACGTTGATCGCGGCGGCCTGGACTCGGACGAAGAGCGCGTCGGGGGCGGCCCCGGCACGTTCGGCGATGGCCTCGGCGAAGATCTCCTCCGCGCTGTGGTGGACCTCCAACCACACGGCCATGAGGCCGGGTTCGGTGCGGGTCATCCGGATGAGGTCGAGCATCGACGCCAACGGCTGTTCCCCGATGTCGTCGAAGGCCTCGGACCGCTCCAGGTATTCGGTCAGGGACAGCTCCGGGGGCCAAGAACGCAACCGGCGCGCCATGAGGTCGAGTCCGCCGGTGAGCAGGGGGCGCACACAGCTCTCCTTGCTCGGGAAGTAGCGCCACAGGGTCCGGGCGGAGATGCCGAGCTCGCGGGCGATGTCCTCACCGGTGGTCGCGGACACGCCTTTGGCGGTGAACAGTTCCACCGCGACGTGGGCGATCTGCGTGCGCACGACTTCCCTGCGGCGGTCACTCATGGGCGGCCGTCCCCGATTCGTGGAGGAGGCCCGGGTGTGTGTCAAGGAAACCTCCCGCCGGCTGCGTTTCCACCTTATCGATCCGGATCTCGCCTGAAGAATATTTGTCTGCAAGCGACAAAAAATCTTAGTGTGACACGAAGAGAGATCAGCGGGCCCGGAACCGCCGGACCCGTCCACGACGGAGAGGTAACCCTCATGACGGGTCTGGAGAACAAGAACGCCATCGTCACCGGGGGCGGTTCCGGCATCGGCCGCGCCACCGCCCTGAGACTCGCCGAGGCGGGAGCCCGGATCCTGGTCGCCGACCTCGACGCCGACGCCACCCGCCAGACCGTCGAACAGGTCCGTGCCGCCGGTGGCACCGTCCAGAGCGTGGTCGGCGACCTCAGCGACCCCAAGGTGGTGGAAGAAGTCGTCGCCACCGCCGTCGACCGTCTCGGCGGGATCGACGTCCTGATCAACAACGCGGGCATCATGGACGACATGTCCGCCACCGCCGACGTCAGCGACGAGGTCTGGGAGCGGGTCCTGCGGATCAACCTCACCGCCCCCTTCCTGCTCACCCGCGCGGTCCTGCCGCACATGACCGCGCAGCAGAAGGGCTCCATCGTCTTCACCGCCTCGGAGGCCTCCCTGCGCGGCGGCGCCTCGGGGGCCGCCTACACCGCCTCCAAACACGGTGTGGTCGGCCTGGTCAAGTCCACCTCGGTCATGTACCGGGATCAGGGGATCCGGGTGAACGCCGTGGCCCCGGGCGGCGTCGCCACGGGGATCAGTGTCCAGGCCGACCCCGGGGCCCACGGCCCGACCACCTTGGGGCGTTACATGGGCAACATGGGCCGGATCGCCGAATCCGCCGAACTCGCCGCCGCCATCGTCTTCCTGGCCTCCGAGGCCGCGAGCAACGTCAACGGCGTGATCCTGCCGGTGGACGGCGGCTGGTCCGCCGTTTGAGCGTACTTTGCTCCGAAACCGCTGGTGGGGCCCGTTCGCGCCCCCGGTCCACGGACGCCTCCTGAGTGTCCGTGGACCGGGGGCCTCACACCGAGCCCGTCGGAACGGTGATGGTTCTCAAGGGGAGACGCTCTTGGCCGAACGGGGCCGCCGCGCGTTCGACGGGACGCCTGGAGCCTGGGGTAGGGGAGAGGGCGCGGATCAGTCCAGGCTGTGCTCCTCCAACCAGGCCAGGACCAGCTCGAGCACCTCGTCACCGGCCTTTTCATGCAGGAGTTCATGGCGCCCACCCTCCACCAGGTGCAGGGTGATGTCCGAGGACGGTGACCGTTGCGCGAACCGGACGCTCTGTTCGTGGTCGGTGAAGGTGTCCGCGGTCCCATGCGCCACCAGACACGGGGTCCGCCACTGGTCCAAGTCTTGCCAGATCCGTTCCGAGGTGCGCAGCACCCCCGCCGCCACCCGCATCGACGCACGACCGGTGAACAGCATCGGGTCCCCGTTCACCCGTTTTCCCGGTGTGCGTCGCCTTCGTCGAGCCCTGGGGCGCGGAGCGGGAAGGTGCGGGAACAGCGAGGCGACCAGTCCCGCCGTCAGACAGACCCCGGGTGGGGCCGGTGGCAGGAACCCGGGTCCGGTCAGGACCGCGCCTCGCACCCCCTGGGGGGCGGTGAGCACACTGGCCGCGCTCACCAACCCGCCGAGCGAATGGCCGAACAGCAGTACCGGCGACCCACGCTCCAGCATGAGGCCACGCAGGGCCGCGTGGTCGGCCACGGCCCGCACCACGTCCACCGATCCCCGGCGGCCGGGCGCGTGGCCGTGTCCCTCCAGGTCCATCGCCCACACCTCGAAGCCCAGCCCCAGCAGGCGTGGAATGAGTCGCTGGTATCCGTGCACGTAGCGCTCGGCGTACTCGCCGAAACCGTGCTGGAGCTGTACCAGGGCCCGGGGCGTCGCGTCCGGCTCCCATACGTGGACCCTGGCCGACCCCAGCGCGAAACTCCTGTCACCCAACGTCGCCCGTCCCTTTCCTCGCGGTGCGCCGGGCCCATCCTCGCGCAGCGCCGCCGGCGAAGGGGCGGCCGGGGTCGGCTCCGTCGCTCAGGGGCGTCGCTCCGTGCTCAGGGGCGGCCGACGGCGTAGCCGTACTGCACCGGCCACCGCGAGGAGGCGTCCAGTTCCACGGCGGCGTGGTGCGCCCAGTAGGGGTCGCGCAGCAGTTCACGGCCGAGCATGGTGGCGTCGGCGGCACCGGAAGCGATGATCTCCTCGGCTTGGCGGGCCTGGGTGATGAGCCCCACGGCGGCCGTGGGCACCCCGGCCTCCTCACGTACCCGCGTGGCGAAGGGCAGCTGGTAACCCGGAGCCGTCGGGATGGGGGCGTCGTGGACCATGCCACCGGTGGACACGTCCACCAGGTCCACCCCTCGGGCCTGGAGTTCCTTGGCCAGGCGCACGGTGTCGTCCGCGTCCCAACCCGTGCGGGTGTCCTCGGAGTTCTCCTGGATCCAGTCGGTGGCCGAGACCCGGAAGAACACCGGTAGATCCTCGGGCCACACCTGGCGCACGGCCTCGACCACCCGTAGCGGCAAGCGCATGCGGCCCTCGATGTCACTGCCGTAGGCGTCGGTGCGCCGATTGCCCGCCGGGGACAGGAACGAGTTGAGCAGGTATCCGTGGGCGCCGTGGACCTCCACGACCTGGAAACCGGCGGCCAGGGCGCGTCGGGCGGAGTCGGCGAAGTCGGTCACCAGCCGGTCGATCTCGGCGACGGTGAGCTCGTGCGGTACCGGTAGCCCCTCGAAGGCCCACGCGCTGGGCGCCACCGCTTCCCAACCACCCTCGGCCTCGGACAGGGCCCCACCGCCGAGCCAGGGGCGGTCGGTGGCGGCCTTGCGGCCGGCGTGGGCGAGCTGGATCGCGGGCACGGAGCCGTGGGAGCGGATCGCGGTGGTGAGGCGGGTGAAGGCGGATTGTTGTTCGTCGTTCCACAGGCCCAGGTCCCACGGGCTGATTCGGCCATCGGCGCGCACCGCGGTGGCCTCGGCCATCACCAGGCCCGCGCCCCCGGCGGCCCGGGAAGCCAGGTGGGTGAGGTGGAAGTCGGTGGGTGCGCCGGTCAGCGGCCCTTCGTCGGCGGCCGAGTACATGCACATCGGGGCCATCCACACCCTGTTGGGGATGGTGAGGGTACGCAGGGTCAACGGGGTGAACAACGAGCTCACGTCGGATTCCTTCGCTTGGGTTCCGCCTTGGGGGATCACAGATTTAGTACGATAAACCTCGTACTACGATGGTTGTCAAACTACGAAGGTCACCGTACTTTTGGGTGGAAAGGGGTAAGGGAGGCCACAGCATGTCCGAGTCCGCTTCCGCCACCGCGTCCGGGCGTCGTCTGGAACATCCCGAGACCTCGCGGATCCGCCTGGAGACCGTCCTGAGCGCGCTGGCCGACCCCGTGCGGCTGAGCATCGTGCTGGCACTGGACCGGGAACATCAGGACATGGCCTGCGTCGCCTTCGAACTCCCGGTGAGCAAGTCCACCTCCACCCATCACTTCCGGGTGCTACGCGAGGCCGGAATCATCCACCAGTACTACGAAGGCACCTCGCGAAAGAGCCGGCTGCGCACCGCCGACCTGGAGGAGCGCCTTCCCGGACTGCTCCCCGCCGTGCTGAACGCCGAACGGGCCCGCCGGGGAGAACACCCCTGACGGGCCCGCTTCGCGCGCCTTCACGGACTCCGAATCAGTCGCGCCCGGCCCTCGGACGGTAGACGGCGATCGGATTCTCCAGGGTTCCGACCAGCCGCAACCCCCCGGCCGGATCCTCCAGGTCCACCATCTGCCGGTTGTTCCGCAACTGGAGCCGATTCAGACACGACAGCGCGAACCGATCCGTGAACAGGTCGTAGCGCTCGAACCGCTCCGCCAGGTGCGGCACCGAGGCCTGATAATCGGCCGCGCACTCGGCCACCGTCCGCCAAAAGTCCTCCTGAGACAGCATCCCCGCGTCGGCGAGGATCCCGTTGAGGAACCTCAAGAAGCAGTCGAACACGTCGGTGAACAACGACAGCAGACGCATGTCCTCGGGCACCTCGGCCCGGATGCGCTCCACCTCCCCGGGCAGGTGCGCGTCGGCGCTCATCACCGCGATCTCCTCGGCGATGTCCTTCATCAGCACCCGCTGGGGCACCCCCTCGCGCAGCACCAGGATGACGTTCTCACCGTGCGGCATGAACACCAACTCGTGCGCGTAGAAAGAGTGCAGCAGCGGCACCAGGTAGGCGTCCAGGTAGCGGCGCAACCACCGCGCCGGGGCCAGACCCGACTCGGTGATGAGCGCCCCGACGAAGGAGGCGCCTTCGGCGTCGGTGTGCAGCAACGACGCCATCGTCGCCACCCGCTCACCCTCGGCCAGGCGTGGTACCGGGCTCTCCCGCCACAGCCCGGCGATCATCTTCCGGTACGGCGAACCCTTCGGGGCGGCCTCGGCGTAGTGCGTGGCCCGATACCCCACCGCTGCTCGCTCCCGCAACACCTCCATCCCGGTCCGCCGCAGCGTCTCGTCTTCGGCGATCAACGCGGCGAGCCAGTCGTTGATGGCCGGGGTGGCCTCCATGTACTCCGCCGACAACCCGCGCAGGAATCCCATGTTCAGCACCGACAGAGCCGTCTTGACGTAGTGCCGCTTCGGCTCGGAGGTGTTGAAGAAGGTCCGGATGGACTGCTGTGCCCGGTACTCGTCCGGCCCGTACCCCAGGCACACCAGGTCTCGGCGGGCAAGGTCGGCGGCGAAGGTGACCGCCAGACGGTTCCACCACTGCCACGGATGCACCGGAACGAGGTGGTAGTCGGCCGCGTCCAGCCCCAGATCCTCCAGCTGCGCCCGGAACGAGGCCAAGGGCTCGGGGCCCAGCTCCGAGCGCAAGAAGTCCTCCGGGTCCAGGTCGGCCGAGTGGGAGAAGACGGTGCGCGAACGCCGAGCCGCCACCCACACCAACCGCACGGGTTCGGCGGCCTCGGGGGCATAGGCGCGGTACTCGGCGGCGTCGAAGCCCAACCGCCCGTTGTTGGCGACGAAGCAAGGGTGTCCTTCGGTCATCCCCGCCTCGATCTCCTGGAAGTCCGAGCGCGCCAGCTCCATGGCCGAGGACCGTCCCTTCCCCATGCGGAACGCACTGCTCGCCAGGGTGCTGGTGATCTCCTCCAGGTAGACCGGCAGGACCTGTTCGTTCAACCCGAGATCCTCACGCAGGTCCAACACCAGGTCCAGGGCGTCGAGCTCGGTGGCCGCGCCCCCTGGGCGGTGGCGAACGATGCTCTCGACGTCGATCCGCCAGTGCTCCAAGGCCATGACGTGGGCGGTGAACCGGTAGCGGGCGCCGTTGGGCGCGTGGACCGTGTAGTGGCCGTCATCGCCGAGCTCGGGTGTGATCAGCCGCTCATGGGCGAACTCGGCCAAGGCCTTGCGGACCAACAGCCGATTGGCCCGCGCCCACGCCTTGGGCTCCAGGTGGTCCACGAGCCCACGCGGGTCGGTCGACGCACCGACCACCCGAAGTGGTGGGCGGGCCGGGGCGGTGGAGGGTAGGGGGACGGTGCGGTCGATGCTCAACGCACGACTCCTCTCGTGGTGGCCCGAAAGTCCTCGCGCGTGCAGGTGCTCAAGTAGGCGTCCTTGCCGCTCTGGGCCAGATGGATGGTGGACTCGACCCGAAACCCCACGGCCTCGTTGAGCCTGTGCACGGCCTCGTTCCGTACGTCGGGCTCCACGACCACGCGCTCGATGGCGGGGTCGGCGAACGCCAGCTCCATCACGGTGGTGATGACGGCGAGGGTGAACCCGTGTATCGGGGTGTCGGTGGGGGCCGCCAGGAAGTGCATCCCCACGTCGCCCGGGAGCGTGTCGTGGTGCGGCGCCAACTCCCCGTGTTCGGGGGCGTAGAGCTCGGCGAGGAAGCACGGCTCGCCCTCCCACGTGCCCAGATAGGCGTTCTCGTGCTCGGAGTCGCGTACCGACCGGAAGTAGCGAGCGGTGTCCTCCAACGAGTCGTCGGTCATCAGCCAGTACGCCGATTTGGGATGGATCAGCCAGCCATGGAGGAGTTCGACGTGGGCCTCGACGTCCACGGGGGCGAGGCGGAAGGTTCCCAGGTCGGGATCGACCCTGGTCAGACCGGTGGGAAAGGCACGATTCATCGAGCGCTCACCTCCGCTTCGGCTCCGAGGGGGGCTCCGAACTCCTGGAAGGCGATGGAACGCTCCACCGGGTAGGGTTCGCGGCCCAGCAGTGCCCGCAGGATGTAGGAGTTGCGGTAGGCGCCCATGCCCAGGTCCGGTGAGACGAAACCGTGTGTGTGCAGCTCCGCGTTCTGTACGAACACCGCTCCCGCCGGTGCCGGCGACCCGTCGTCGCCGTCGGCGTGCGCGGCCAGGTCGACCCGGTAGTCGCGACGCACCCGGAAACGGTCCCGTCCCTCCCAGGCCAGTCGGTCTCGGATCGACTCCAAGAACGCCGGGGCCCGGTACCGGTAACCGGTGGCCAAGACCAGGCCCTGGGTGTCCAGGGCGAAGTCGCGCCCCTGGTCGGAGTTGCGCAGCGCCAGTCGGTACCCGGCCGTGCCTTCGTCCCGCGCGGCCCCGGTGACCTCGGTGTTGGTCATCAGCCGAACCGGAAGCGGGCCGCGTCCGCTCTTGGCGTACAGCAGGTCGTAGATCGCGTTGATGAGCTCGGAGTCGATGCCCTTGTACAGGTTCTTCTGTGAGCCGACCAACCGCTTCCGGGTCTGGGAGGGAAGCGAGAAGAAGTGGTCGGCGTACTCGGGGGAGGTCATCTCCAGGGTGAGCTTGGTGTACTCCAGCGGGAAGAAACGCGGCGACCGGGTGACCCAGTTCAACTCGTAGCCGCGGGCGTCCACGTCCTGGAGCAGGTCGTGGAAGATCTCCGCGGCGCTCTGCCCGCTGCCCACCACCGTGACGCTGCGCTTGTCCTGGAGCGCCTTCTTCGCGAACAGGTAGTCCGAGCTGTGCACCGCGTCCCCGGGCAGGTCCCGGCAGGCGTCGGGGACGTAGGGCGGGGTTCCGGTGCCCAGGACCAGCCGCCGGGCCCGAACGAGCCCACGCTCCCCGGTCCCGGTGTCGATACTGTGCAGCAGGTAGAGGGCCTGCTCGGCGTCGTATTCGACCCGATCCACGCGCTGGGCGAAGCGGACCTTCTCGCCCAGCTTCGCGGCGGCCCACCGGCAGTAGTCGTTGTACTCGGCGCGCAGCGGATAGAAGCGCTCGCGGATGTAGAACGGATAGAGCCGCCCGGTCTCCTTCAGGTAGTTGAGGAAGGAGTACGGGGAGGTGGGGTCGGCCAGGGTGACCAGGTCCGACATGAACGGCGTCTGTAGTTCGGCGTCCCGCAGCAACATGCCGCCGTGCCAGTCGAACTCCGCCTTGGAGTCCAGGAAGACCCCGTCGAGTTCGGTGATGGGATCGCTCAGGCAGGCCAATCCCAGGTTGAACGGACCGACGCCGATGGCGGCGAAGTCGTGGACGGTGGTGCTCAACGGGTCCTCCCGGCGTTGGTGAGTGTGGGGGCGGCCTCGACCACCGATCCGTGTTCGGCGACGTAGCGTTCGGCGTGCGCGGCGATCAGGTCGAGCACCTCGGCGATGTCCTGGCGGGTACCACGCGGGTTGAGCAGCGTGAACTTCAAGTGCGGGCGGCCGTCCACGGTGGTACGGGCCACCACGGCCAGTCCCGAGGCCAGCAGGGCCTCACGCGCGTACCGGTTGGCGCCGTCGGCGACCTTTGGGGAGACCCCGGGCAGCGCGCAACGGAACACCAGGGTGCTGAGGGTGGGCCGGGTGAGCACGGTGAAACGCGGGTCGGCGTCCAGCAACTCCCAACCCTGGGCGGCCAGCTCCAAGACCTGGTCGAAGAGTGCGCCCACCCCGTCGGCGCCCATGATCCGCAGGGTCAACCAGAGCTTGAGCGCGTCGAAGCGGCGCGTGGTCTGCAGGCTCTTGTCGACCTGGTTGGGGCAGAGCAGCGGGGTGCTGCCATCGGAGCGAGAGTTCAGGTAGTCGGCGTGGTAGGTGACGTGGCGCAGCGAGCGGGAGTCGCGCACCAGCACGGCGCTGGAGCTGACCGGTTGGAAGTAGGACTTGTGGAAGTCCACGGTGACCGAGTCGGCGTGCTCGACGCCGGTGAGCAGGTGGCGGTGGCGTGAGACCAACAGGCCGCACCCGTAGGCGGCGTCCACGTGCATCCACAGGTCGTGCCGGGCGCACTGGTCGGCGATCTGGGGCAGGGGGTCGATACTGCCGAAGTCGGTGGTTCCGGCGGTGGCCACGACCGCGATGGGCAGCAACCCCTCGCTTCGGCAGCGGCGCAGTTCGGCGGCCAGGGCGTCCGGTCGCATGCGTCGGCGGTCGTCGCATGCCACCGAGATGACGGACTCGTGTCCCAACCCCAGCAGGGCGGCCGACTTGGCGACGCTGAAGTGTGCGACCTGAGAGGTCAGTACGCGCATCCGGGGCAGGAGTTCGGCTAGAGGGCCACCCTCACGTCGATGCGTCTCGTCGCGGGCCATGAGCAGGGCTTGGAGGTTGGACTGGCTGCCACCGCTGGTGAAGACCCCGTCGGCCCGTTCTCCGAGGCCGAGGCGGTCGGTGGTCCAGCGGATCAACCGCTGTTCGATGAGGGTGCCGCCGGCGCTCTGGTCCCAGGTGTCGAGGGAGGAGTTGACCGCAGAGAGCACCGATTCACCGAGCAGGGCGGGCAGGACCACCGGGCAGTTGAGGTGACCCATGTAGCGGGGGTGGTGGAAGTAGACGGCGTCGTCGAGGTAGAGCCGTTCCAACTCGTCCAGGGCGGCGGAGGGGTCGCGCAGCGGACGTTCGAGGTCCACGGATTCGACTTGGGGGCGCAGGTCCTCGGCGGTGGCCCCGGTCCAGGGCCGGTCGACGCGGGCGATCCGGTCGGCGACCCGGCCGATGGCGTCCTCGCTGAGGGCCCGGTAACGTCCGGCGCTGCGTGCGTCGAACAGTTGGTCCCGGTGGTCGAGGGCCAAGGGCCCGGGCGGGTCCTCGAGGGACCTCGCGGGAGAGCTCATGAATCGTCCTCCTGGGGGTGGGCACGCCGAAGGGGTCCGTGGGACGGACTTCGGCGGGGGATGGGTGGATCGGCCTGGGGCAGGTCGGTCGTTGAGGTCAACTCAGGGGAGGCTAACCTAAGTTGGAAACCGGCGCACTGTGATGAGTCTTACATAAAATGATGTTTCAACTACCCAAGGTCACGAACCACGAGGTGGTTCGGCGCTCGCGTCCGGCCGCGAGGCGGTCGGATGCCTTCACCCTTTTCGCGATGATCTTGCTCGGGGCGCCCATTTCGGCGCCCTCGACTTTCGTGGTTTTTGGAGAGGTGTCCGCTTGTGGGTGCTCTGGTGGTGGGACCGGGGGTTGGGGGCTGGGGGTTGGGGCTTGGCCCGGGCCTGTGTCGGGCCTGTTTCGTTCGTGATCTTGCTTCCAGGGTCACGGAAAACGTTTTCCGTGACCCTGGAAGCAAGATCGATTTCGTGCCGGTGTTGCGGGTGGCGCGTAACCGTGTTTTCGAGTGTGGGGTGCCCGGGAATCGGGTCCTTGGGCTGTGGCCTGTGGCTCACACCCACCACCGATTTGGATCACCCGGTCGGGAAGGGGTGGGAAGTCGAGGGTGTCACCAGGACCATGTTCAGGCCTGAACATGGTCCTGGTGACACCCTCGATTGATGCCGGACCCGGACCCGGACCCGGATCCCGGTTATGGGCGTGACCGGAAGGGGATTGTGAGATATCCGAAACGTCTTTTGTGCTGCCTTCGTGCCCATGCCGGTTCGGATTCATCGATCATGGTCGCCCCAAGGGGTGAGGGGAAGGTGACGAGGTCACCTTTTCCCAGGTGGCTGAAAGGGGGTGCGCCTTTCCAGCAATGGTGGAGCCGGCGCACCCGGGGCGCACAACATATGTCACCCCTCCCCTTTTACGGACACGAGGTCCGTCGAGGGCTCAGAGCCTGCGGACCGCGCGAGGCAACACCGTGACCGGGACGGTCGCCTGGTGCAGCACCGCCTGACTCACCGAACCCAGCAACAATCCGCGCACACTGCCCCGGCCGCGTGAACCCACCACGATCATGTCCGCGCTCGAGCCCGCCTCGACCAAGGCGTCGGCCGGGTCCGTGCCCAGACGCATCACGCTCACCCCCACGCGCTGGGTCTGCTCGTCCTGGACCTGGGTGAGCATGTCCGAGACCATCTCCTGCGAACGCTGGTCCAGCAGATCGTCCGGCGGGGACCAACCGCTCCCGGCCAACGAGTCGGCGTCGAAGGGCAGCGGCACCTGCCAGCTGTGCACTACGACCACCGATCCGCCCTCCACCCGCGCGGCCTCGTGCAGGGCGAAGTCCAGAGCACTACGGGAGTAGGCGGAGCCGTCCACCCCCACCACGATCCGACGCGGCACGCCCACCGGGTCCTCACCCTCGGGCACCACGACCACCGGGCACTCCGCGCGCGCCGCCAAACGCACGCTCACCGACGCCTCCAGGGCGGAACGGGCCGCGCCCAGTCCCCGCGAACCCGTCACCAGCAGGTCCTGAGGGGCGCTCCGCCTCAACAGCGCCTTCGCCGGGTCCTCCAAGGCCAGGTCGGTCTCCACCCTCAGGTCGGGTTCGAGTTCACGAACCCGAGCCTGGGCGCGTTCCAACAGGTCCCGGCCCCGTTCGGTGATCTCCTCGCTCGGAGGAAAACGGGTGGGCCCCGCGTACACCGACATCACCAAAGGCATGTCCAAGGCGTGGACCAGTAGAAGCGGCCACCCCCGGCGGGCGGCCTCTCCCGCGGCCCAGGCGAGCGCGCGCTCGCCCGTCTTCGATCCGTCGACCCCCACGATCACCTTCGGTGTGACCGTCTCACTCGCGACCATCGATGCTCCTCACCCGATCTGGAACGCCGCGTGTCGGGCACGCGGACCGGTTCCCTCTTCCCCGAGAGTCTCCCAAACGGCGCGCACGTCCTCGGTACGGGGTTGGAAACCTCGATCGGTCGGTAAGGCCCGGAGACGGTGTCCTGCGGGCCTTGGGAACATGGGTGATTCAGGAACGAGGTGTCGCGGTGGCGCGCAGGAAACTCGCGTACTGACCCAGGACGAGACCCAGGCAGGCCACGGCGTAGGCCGTCCACAACCAGGCCAGTCCGCCGGCCGCTGCCACGGGGAAGGCCGCCAAGGCCAAGAGCCCGAAGCACACCGCGAACGTGTACATGGTCGGGGTGGTGCGTTTGAGGGCGAGCAGACCCATGCCGGGCAGGACCTGGACCGCGTCGGCCGCGACCACGAGGAACAACACCGGTAGCACGGCGATCACCAGCGAGCGCACCTGCGGGTCCGGGGTGAACACACCCGTCAGCGGCCAGGCCACGAGCAAGACCAGCACCATGCTCGACGCCACCACCGGCAGGGCGAGGGTGATCCCGGCCAGCAGGGTACGGCGCACCTCGCCGTACCCGTGTTCGAGGGCACTTGAGGCTGCGCGGGCCATGAAGGGCACGGTCGCCTGACCCACTGCGGTTGCGGGGAGGAAGACGAACGTGAGCAACGTGACCAGGATCTGATGGGCGGCGGCGTCGCTCACGCCCACGGTGGCGGCGGCCATCGCCAACAAGCCCAACACCCCGAACTTGATGAGCAGGGTGGAACCCAGAGGCAACCCCACCCGGGCCATCCGCCACACCGAGCGCCATCGGGGTGATTTCGGGCCGATCCTGTGCCCGGCCAGAGCGGTGCGGCGGCGTAGCAGCAGGTGGGCGATGACCAGGGCGGTGGTGGCGTTGCAGAACATGGCGATGCCGGCGCCGGTCATCCCCAACGCGGGCAGCGGACCGGGGCCCATCACCAACAGGGGGATGAGCACGACCGACATCCCGGTGTTGCCGAACCCGACCCACATGGCCTCCTTGGATCGGCCCAGGGCGATCAGCAGGGTGGTGGCGCATGCCTGGAATGAGGTGGCCACCAAGGTCAGGGCCATGAGGTGGGGGAAGAGACCGAAGGCGGCGACGGTGGCCTCGGGTGCACCGATGAGAGCGGCCAGGGCGGGGACCCCCGCNACGAGCAGGGCACCGACGAGCCCGGCGCACGAGGCCAGCCACATCGCGTCGCGAAAGGTGCCCTCCAGCGCTTGAGGATCCTCACCGTTCTCGGCGACGAACGGCACGGAACCACGCAACGCGCCTTGGACGACCATGACCGCCGGGTTGAACACCGCGACGGTCATCGAGTAGGCGGCCAAGGAGGCCGTTCCGGTGTGGCCCAGCACGGACGCGGTGACCAGGGTGCCCATGACACCGGCGACCATGGACAGGTACAGCGGAAAGGTCTTCGCCGCGATTTTTCGCAGAAGGGTGGAGAAAAGTGGAGGAGGGGCGACCTCCGAAACGGATGTGAGAGGGGTGGATTTGTTCTCGTTTTCGAGGGACATGATTCCGCTCGCTGATGAATTATTGATTCAGCGCCAAACTACCAGTCCCTTCTCAGGTGTTTTGATTTGCTTTCTCCGTCTCAGGGGCGGAACGGGTCGGTACGCCGCCCCAGGACCGGCAACACCAACTCCACCCGGTCGGTTCGAGAACGGCGGGAGAGGAATTCCATGGTCGTGGCGAAGTCGTCGAAGACCCCGGGTAGTGGCCGTGGGGATCGATCCAGCGAGAGGGTGAAGTCGTCCCAGTGGATCGGGACGACCCGCCGGGCCTTGGTACGGGTCACCAGGTGGTGCCAGTACTCGTCGCGAAAGTCCTCGCTCTGCTTCCCCAATGCTCCCACCCCCAAATAGACCGTGTCCGCGCGGTGGCCGTCGAGGGCACCGGGGACCCAGTTGGCGCTGGCGTGCACGAGAAGTTCCCCGTCGGGATGGGCCACGTGCAGCGAGTAGCAGTCGCCGGTTCTGAACTCGGTGGTCCTTCCCGAGCCGAGCGGCTCCTCGATCCGGCCGGGGGCGATGTCCCCCGGGCTGTGCTCGGCGGGGAGCGCGGTGAGCGTGAAGGCGCCGATCCGTATCGGTGCGCCCAAGGTCACCGGGTCGAACCGATCCGGGGCCAGTCCTTGGCCGGCGGCGATGTTGCGGGTGGACTCCGAGCCGATCAGGCGCGCCCCGGTCAGTTCGGCCACCAAGGGGGCGTCCAAGGCGTGGTCGTAATGGGAGTGCACTACGAACACGGCGTCCAGTTCGGTGAGACGGAAGCGTTCGAGCGCGGCCCGTACCCGTGCGTGGTCGGGGGAGAGCCGGCCCAGCGCGACCCGGAGCTTGTGCGGGCGGCTGAAGAAACCGTCGGTCAGTACCGTGTTGACGCCGTCGGTGAGCAGGACCGTGGACACCCCCAGGAACATCGCGCGCACACGTGCCGCGTCAGTGGGTGCGGCGGGTTCGCGTAGGTCGACCCAAGGGCGCATCGATGGTCGGAGCAGCCTCGACGGTCCACGGGTGCCTATGTTCATCGGTGTGCCTCGATTCCTGCTCGGGAGCCTTGTTCGTACATTCTGCCGAACGGCCCGCCCTCACGAGGGGACGGTTCACGGGAGGGGTGGCTCCCGCATGAGCCACCCCAGGTATGTGCCTTCGGCGGGGACGCTCGCCTAGCGTTCGGAGTGATCACGTGGCCGCCCTGCACCCGAGGGCGTGGGCGCCGGTCGGCGCGGTATCGAAACGCGCCGCACGGCGGTTCAGTCGGTGAAGGCGCTGAAGGCGTCATCGATCAGCTCGTCCATGTCGGTGTCCCCTCCGGTCGAGGCCCAGTGCTCCAGGGATACCGTCAGGCACTCCAGTGCGGCACCCGCCAACGCTTGCCTGGGGAGGTCGGGGCCCGGTCGCGCGCCGGGGCGTTCGGCCAACGCCCGAGCCAGATCGGGGCGCCAGCCGGCCTGTTTCTCGCGCAGGCGAGCACACAGCGCGGGGGTGCGGCCGATCAGCCCTAGCAGCGCCAGCCCTTCGGAGGGATCGCGGTTCAAGAAGGCCGTGGCCGGGGCCAAGGCGTGCCGCAGGGCAGGCCAGTCCTTCTCGTGGGCGGGACGGCCCAGCAACACCTCGGTCATCTGTGGACCCAGCGGGTCGAAACTGAACAGGACCACTTCTTCCTTGCTGCCGAAGTAGCGGAGGAACGTGCTGCGCGAGACGCCGGAGACGGCGGCCAGCTCCTCGAAGGTGACCTCGTCGAAGCCCCGATCACAGAAGAGGGGGAAGGCCGTCCGCGCCAACTCCTCTCGCACGGCGCCGCGTCCGATGTCTCGGGTTTTCGCTCGGGAGGTGCTCATACCGTCCAGGTTATCTCCATGGCTGGGACTTGTGGTCTTGATGGAATCTAGGTATCGACTTTGACACTCAGTATCAAATAAGGTGTCGGGTGTCTGAAGGTGGCGATGCCGCCACCCGAACCGAACACATCCATGGAGAGCAACATGTCCCGAATCCTCGGCGTCATCGGTGCGGGGGCGGTCGGTCAGACCGTCGCCCGTCTGGCCATCCTCGGCGGATGGCAGGTCGTGCTGAGTAATTCACGCGGCCCTCAGAGCCTCGCCGACCAGGTGGCGAGGTTAGGCCCGAGAGCACGGGCGGCGACGTCCACCGAGGCGGCCGCCGTGGGCGACATCGTCGTGGCGGCGACCCCGTTGATCGCCCACACCCGACTACCCCAGCGCGAATTGGCGGGAAAGGTCGTCATCGACACCATGAACTACACCGTCGAACGCGACGGCCACCTGCCGGAACTGGACTCCAACGAACTGACCTCCAGCGGCATGGTGCAGCGTCATCTGGCCGACTCCCGCGTGGTCAAAGCCTTCAACAACATCACCACCGACCATCTGGCCGCGCTGCCCAGACCCAAGGGTGTGACGGCTCGCACCGCCCTGCCCATCGCAGGCGATGACACGGGGGCCAAGAAGGAAGCCGAGGCCCTGCTGGACGACCTCGGGTTCGATGCCGTGGACGTCGGGGGCCTGGAGGAGAGTTGGCGGTTCGGTCCCAACACGGCGCTGTACGCCTTGGTCTACGCCGGGGAGGAGATGCCCGAGGGTCTCCACGGTTCCGAGGTGCTCCAGTGGTTCCTCGGCACCCCTGGGGGACCGGTCTCCGCCGCCCAGGTCGCCCGGTTGGCCGCCGAGGCCGTACGCGGACGGGCGGACGTGTTCTTCGACGTCTGACCGTGAGGAAGTACGCCGGCCACGTCGGTGTCGAGGGTCGAGCTGGACGTGGCGCCGTGCTCGCCGGGCGGGAACACGTGTTCGACGATCCCCTTCGTGCTCTGACGTGATTGTTCGAGAGTCCCCGGACATCACCACGGGACGTCTCAGGCCTGAGCGCCGGTCAGATGACCGAAAACCCCTCCAACGGGTGTACGCGGCATCCATCGATGGCCGTCCGGCTTCTTCGAGGACCGTGTGCGAGGGTGATCCGCGCAAAGAGAAGGCCCCTGCGGTCGATCGCTGAGCGATCGACCGCAGGGGCCCGTGTGTGGGCGATACAGGACTCGAACCTGTGACCCCTACCGTGTCGAGGTAGTGCTCTAGCCAACTGAGCTAATCGCCCCAGTGGAACTGGGAGGTGGAGACGGGATTCGAACCCGTGTAGACGGCTTTGCAGGCCGCTGCCTCGCCTCTCGGCCACTCCACCGAGTACACGTGAAGCGATCAAGCCGCCCCAGCGTCTCCTCCGAGCGGACGACGGGATTCGAACCCGCGACCCTCACCTTGGCAAGGTGATGCTCTACCAGCTGAGCCACGTCCGCTTGCGTTCGGGCCGGACCTTCTCTCGTCGATCCCGCCTTGCCGCTGGTAAAGACTTTAGCGGAGATTCGTCAGACGGCAAATCGAAGCTCGGTGGGGCTCGGTGACGGGACGAGACGCGGTCGGTAGCGTCCTTCTGAAGGGGCCGGGTAGGACAGGGGCGCGCCCCCGGAGCGAGGAGGACTCGACCGTGGCGGAGCAGTGTGGTGACCACCAGGGCTTCACGTCCTGGAGGCGGGCGCGTGAGTCGGCCCGCGAACTGGGGGAACGTCGGGGATGTCCGGTCGATGAGTCCCCACTGGGGGAGGCCCTGGGTGGGCTGTTGGCCCAGGACCTGAGGGCATTGGTGGGTTCACCGGCCTTCGACGCCTCGGCGATGGACGGGTACGCGGTGGCGGGTGAGGGACCTTGGCGCTTGGTGGGTTCCCAATTGGCGGGCGTCCCGGTGGCCGGACCGTCGTTGGGTCCGGGTGAGGCGGTGGAGATCGCCACCGGCGCACGGGCGCCGAAGGGCACTGACGCGGTGTTGCCCTATGAGTTCGCGCGAGTGAGCGAGGGGCACGTCGTCGGGGAGGTCGTCGGGGAGGTCGCGCCGGGTCGTCACGTGCGGTGGAGCGGTGAGGAGACCGCCCCTGGAGAGGTCGTGCTGCGGAAGGGGACCGAGGTGACTCCGGCGGTGCTGGGGTTGGCCGCGAGTCTGGGCCACGATCTGCTGCGGGTGCGTAGGCCACGGGTGGAGGTGTTGATCACCGGGGACGAGATCATCACGAACGGATTGCCGGGTGAAGGCGTGGTGCGCGACGCCATCGGACCGTTGTTGCCGGGCGTGGTGTCCTGGGCGGGTGGCCGCTTGGAACGGAGCCGTCTTGTGGGTGATGGCTACGAGGACCTGCGGGAGGCGTTGACCGGTGCCCACGCTCACGTGGTGCTGGTGTGCGGGTCCTCTTCGAAGGGGCCCGCCGACCATCTGCGCGCGGTTCTGGAGGAAATGGGCGTGCGGGTGGTGGTGGACGGGGTGGCCTGCCGTCCAGGGCATCCACAGTTGCTGGCGCACGCCGATGACACCGTGTTCGTGGGGTTGCCGGGCAATCCGAACGCCGCCCTGGTGGCCTGCCTCACGTTGCTGGTGCCGTTGCTGTGTGGGATGGCGGGTCGATCCGAGTCCACCCTGGGGCCGATGCCACTGCTCGGAGAGGTCCGCTCCAGACCGGACCAGACTCGGCTGGTGGCCGTGCGCGTGGTCGGGGGTCGAGCGGAGCCGGTCGGACACGACCGTCCGGGGAGCCTGCGCGGCGCGGCCCTGGCCCAGGCCTATGCGGTGGTACCGCCGGGATGGGCGGGCCAGGACGTGGAGCTGTTGCCCCTGCCGGGGGCCTGGTGAGCCGGATCGGCCCCGGCGAGGGTCGTCTTCCCGGGGCCGATCCGTTGCTTCAGGTTCGCGTGCCCTCGGGGGAGGGGGCCGTCTCGTCGGCCTTGGCCGGGGCCTCCTTCTCCGGGGCGGGGTGGTGGGTCACGATCGGTTCCGGGGCCTCCACCGCGGGGTTGCCCCGACCACGTAGCAGGAACCAGGCCTGAGCCGCGGCGAACAGCACGATCACCACGGCGATGGCCGAGGTCAAGTGCATACCGTCGGTGAACGCGACCTGGGCGTGGTCCAGCAGCGCGGCTCCCGCTGAACCCCCCACCTGCTCGGCGGCGGTGGCGGCACCCCCCAGGGTCTCTCGGGCCGCTCTGGTGGCCTCGGCGGGCACCTCGTCCACCTCGGGCAGATGGGCGCGGTAGTACGCGGTCAGCACACTGCCCAGCACCGCCACACCGAGGGCGCCCCCCATCTCATAGGCGGTCTCGGAGATCGCCGAGGCGGCGCCGGCCCGTTCGGGCGGGGCGGCGGACATGATGGCTCCGTTGGTCAGGGTCTCGGCGAAACCGGTGCCCAAGGCGATCAGGACGAAGGCCGTGGCGACCAGCACCACGCCTCGGGTGACCTCGTCGGAGGGCGTGAACACCAAGGTGGCGAACCCGCCCGCGGTGACGGTCAGGGACACCCCGATCACGGTGGCCAGGCTCAGGTGTCGGGCGACCCGGGCCGCGACCAGGCCGGCGACGATGGACACCACCAGACCCGGTACCAGTACCAGACCGGCGCGCATGGGCGAGACGTCGAGCACCAGTTGCAGGTACTGGGTGAGGAAGAACAGTGACCCCACCATCGAGAACACGACCATCAGATTGGTGGCCACGGCGACGCTGAACACGCGTGAGCGGAACAGGTCGACGTCGATGAGCGGGTCCGCGAGCCTCCTCTGCCTGTGGACGAACAGGTATCCCAGGGCCAGGCCGACCAGGAGGAAGGCGATGGGCGCCGCGTCGAGGCCGCCGGTGGCCAGTTTCTTGATCCCGTACACGGCGGGCAGCATGGCGCCCAGTGACAGCAGCACGCTGGCCAGGTCGATACGGCCGGAATCGGGGTTGCGGGACTCGCGCACCAGCAGCGGGACCAGGATGAGGATCAGCGCCATCACCGGCAGGTTGATCAGGAACACCGATCCCCAGAAGAAGTGCTCCAACAGCCAGCCGCCCAGGACGGGACCGAGAGCGGCACCACCGGAGAATCCCGAGGCCCAGATCGCGATGGCGAGCAGTCGCTGTCGGGGATCCAAGAAGATGTTGCGCAGCAGGGACAAGGTCGAGGGCATCAGGGAGGCGCCCGCGACGCCCAGCAGGGCCCGGGCGGCGATCAATACCTCGGCGTTGGGAGAGAACGCGGCGAGCAGGGAGGCCGTGCCGAAGGCGGCCGACCCGATCATGAGCAGGCGTCGCCGCCCGATCCGGTCGCCGAGCGAACCCATGGTGATCAGCAGGCCGGCCAGGATGAAGCCGTAGATGTCGATGATCCACAGCAGTTGGCCCGAGGTGGGGCCCAAGGCCTCACTGAGGGCGGGAACGGCGAAGCCGAGCACGGTCATGTCGACCGAGATCAGGAGTACGGGTAGGACCAGGACGGCGAGTGCGGCCCATTCGCGGGGGCCCGCGAGCGCGATCGGTCCCCCGTCGCCCCCATGCGCGCGGACAGGGTCATTGCCGGTCTTGGCGGAGCTCATCATTGCCTCGTTGATCGGGTCACAGGGTGTCGCGCGGCTCGTGTGAGGGCGCGAAGGGTGGCCCGCTGCGGGTGTGGGCGGGACCGGGCGGGAAGTCTGGTCGACCGGGTGTGCTCGAAGCACACGAGAGGGACTCTTCAACCGTCCAGACGGTACAGTACCGTCCGGCCGGTACAGTGTCAACGTGAGCACTTCTAACACACGTGACCGACTCCTGGACGCCCTGCAGGAGATCCTGGTCGGTGAGGGTTATTCCGCGGTGACCCTGGAGGCCGTCGCCCGCGACGCGGGGGTGTCCAAGGGAGGACTGCTCTACCACTTCCCCTCCAAGGCCGCGTTGATGAACGGGCTGGTCGAGCGGCTGGTCGAACTGGCCGAGGCCGAGTTCAAGGAGGCTCGGGAGAGTGAGGAGGGCGTGGTCCGGGTCTTTTTGCGCACATCGCTGCCGCAGAGTCCCGAGGAGAAGGAGTTGTACTGGTCGGTCATCGCCGCCCTGCGCAGCCATGAGGAGCTGGGGGAGGAAGCGGTCCGGCACGTGCGGTACCTGTTCACGCACTGGCAGGAGTTGCTGCACGCCGAGCTCACCGATCCGGTCCTGGCCGAGATCATCCTTCGGGCGGGGGACGGCCTGTACATGGCGGCGATCGCCGGTCTGCCCCAACCCGCCCCCGAACTCACCCAGCGGATGATCGACCGACTGGTCGAGGAGGCGGACCGTGTGCGGCGGCCCCGCTGAATCCACTTCGTGGCGCCGATCGCTCCAGGGCGCCTGCTCGACGTAGGCGCGGTGGAGGGCCTCCTGGGGGATGAGGGGGATGATCGGGGGCATGATGTCAGCCCGGGTCTTCCTCGGTCACTTCGGTCGTGGCCCGGGGGTGGTGTCGTGGGAAGGTGATCATGTGGTGCTGTTCACGTGTCCCGGATCATGATTTACTTCCCAGTAACTTTGTAGACGCGGCCGTCCTCCCAGAGGCCGGCCAGGAGCCCGCCCACCTGGTGAGGTGAGGTGTGCACTACCTCGAAGAGTGGGGCGTGCCATGTCGACCAGGGAACCTGTTTTCGCGAGACTGTCCGCACCTCGCGGAGGTGTCCACGAGGTGAGAAGACACGAACGGGAAAGTGGGGAGTGGATGCACCGGCTCACCAACCAGGTACGACCGTATGCCTGGGGGGCGCGCGAAGCCATCCCACGTCTGTTGGGGGTCGAACCGGACGGCACCCCCCAGGCCGAGCTGTGGCTGGGAGCCCACCATGGCGCACCCAGTACCGTGCAGATCGACGGTGGGCCCAGGGCCCTGCCCGGGCTGATCGCCACCGACCCGGACCGGATGCTCGGTCATCGCACCGCCGAACGTTTCGGTGCCCGCCTCCCCTACCTGCTCAAGTACCTGGCCGCCGAAGCACCCCTGTCCTTGCAGGTCCACCCCGACGCCGAGCGCGCCCGCTCCGGCTACCAGGCGGAGGAACGCGCCGGGATCCCGGTGGACGCCCCGCATCGCAACTATCGGGACCCCCACCACAAACCCGAACTCCTGCTCGCACTGGAGCCCTTCGACGCCCTGTGCGGTTTTCGGGAACCCGCCGCGACCCTGGCCGACCTTGGCGGACTCACCTCCGAACTCGCCGTCCGGCTGCGTGGGGACCTGTCGAACCCCGACACCCACGCCGCCCTGCGCGCCGCCCTGACCCGCCTGCTCAGCCTTCCCGACAGCGACCGACGACGGATGATCGACGCCTTCGTCGGTGAGTGGGCCGAACGCGACCGCGGCTGTGATCACGCCGAAATCGTCACGGACCTGGCCGCCCGCTACCCGGGCGACCCCGGGGCCGTTGCCTGCCTGCTACTGAACCGCCTCACCCTGTGGCCCGGGCAGGCCCTCTTCCTGCCGGCGGGAAACCTGCACGCCTACCTCCAAGGCACGGCCATCGAGGTGATGGCCAGTTCCGACAACGTGCTCCGGGCCGGCTTGACCGGCAAACACGTGGACGCCCCCGAATTGCTCGACGTGGTGGATTTCTCCGTCCTGCCCATCCCCTACGCCCGGCCCACCCTCGTGGACGGGCGCCGTGAGTTCCGCCCGCCGGCCCCCGAGTTCGCGCTGCACGAGATCGGTCCCGGCCAGATCGCCGCCCACCTGCCCGGTGACGGCCCCACCGTGCTCCTGGTCCTGCACGGAGAGGTGGAACTGGTCGCCGAGGTCGGCGAGGGTACCGACCTGCGACGGGGGGAGTCGGTGTTCGTACAGGCCGACAGTGGTCCGATCAAGGTCGAGGGTCATGGACACGTGATCGCCGCGACCGTGGGTGCGAACTGAACCCGTTCCGTCGGGGAACACCCGATGACACCGATAACCTGGGCCCCTCGAACCACACCACGAGAGGGGACACGTCATGGCGCTCGAGCGTCCTGAGATCGACTTCATCGAGGGCCCACCGCCCGCGGACCTGCAGATCACCGACATCCGGATCGGAGAGGGGACGCAGGCCGGACACGGCAGCACCGTCAGTGTCCAGTACGTGGGTGTGGCCCACTCCACCGGTGAGGAGTTCGACGCCAGTTGGAACCGCGGCGAGCCGCTGAACTTCCGTCTGGGTGCCGGCCAGGTCATCTCCGGCTGGGACCAGGGCGTCATGGGCATGCGTGTCGGTGGCCGCCGTCAACTGGTCATCCCGCCGCACCTGGCCTACGGCGACCGTGGTGCCGGCGGCGTCATCAAGCCGGGGGAGACCCTGGTGTTCGTGGTCGACCTGGTCGGCGTGAAGTAGCGAACCTCCGGCGATCTCGTACCCGTGGTCATGTTCGGCTTCGAGCTCGGCCGTGGGTACGAGATCCTCGCGAACGAG
The DNA here is from genome assembly GCF_000341005.1 of Nocardiopsis alkaliphila YIM 80379. Classification (GTDB taxonomy): domain Bacteria; phylum Actinomycetota; class Actinomycetes; order Streptosporangiales; family Streptosporangiaceae; genus Nocardiopsis; species Nocardiopsis alkaliphila. The sequence goes on from NZ_ANBD01000162.1 coordinate 42,978, forward strand.
GAGGGCCCGTGGCGACGCTCTTCACGTGCCACGGGCCCCTTTCTCGCTCCCGCTTGCCCTACCCCAGGGTTGCGCCCACCTTCACGTGGCCCTTGAGCAGGTCGCGGGCGATGGTGCGGCGCTGGATCTCGTCGGTGCCCTCGAAGATGCGCAGCAGCCGGACGTCGCGGTAGAAGCGTTCGATGGGCAGCTCACGGGTGTACCCCATGCCGCCGTGGATCTGCATGACACGGTCGACGATCTCGTTGGCCTTGACCCCGCCGAACAGCTTCGCGATCGACTGAGCGTGCCGGGAGTCCTTGCCCTGGGAGACCTGCCAAGCGGCGTGCAGGACCAGCAGACGCAACGCCTCGATCTCGGTCTGGGAGTCGGCGATCATCCACTGGATGGCCTGCCGGTCGGCGATCGGGGCACCGAAGGTCTCACGGGTCTTGGAGTATTCGATGGCCATGTCGAGCAGGCGTTCGCAGCCGCCCAGGGCGCGGGCCGGCAGCAGGTAGCGCCCCTTGCCGATCCACTTCATCGCCAGGTTGAAGCCCTGACCCTCCTCGCCCAGGATGTTGGCGTGCGGGACCCGCACGTCCTGGAAGATGAGTGCGGCGGGGCGGCGCTCGCCCATGGTGTCGATGGGCTCGGAGGTCCACCCCATGTCGCGGTCGACGAGGAAGCAGGTCACGCCCCCGTTGGCGCCCTTCTCCGGGTCGGTGACCGCGAACACCATGGCGAAGTCGGCCTCGTTGCCACCGGTGATGAAGGTCTTCTCACCGTTGATGATCCACTCGTCACCGTCGCGCACGGCCTTGGCGCGAATGGCCTTGGCGTCGGAACCGGCGCCGGGTTCGGTGATGGCGAAGCAGGACCTGCGCTCACCGGCGATGGTGGGCAGCAGGTAGCGCTGCTTCTGTTCCTCGTTGGCGTAGTAGAGGATGTTGTCGGCCTCGCCGCCGAACTTGAAGGTCAAGAAGGTGCGGCCGAGTTCGATCTCGATGAGCGCCTCGGAGATCGCGTCCAGGCCCATGCCGCCGTACTCCTCGGGGGTGGCCACGCCCCAGAAGTCGGATTTGCGGGCCAGGGCGCGCAGCCCGCGCACCTCCTCGGCGTTCAGCCCGGGCGGATGGCCCTCGCGTTCACGCCGCAGGACCTCGTTCTCCAGCGGCATCAGCTCCCGCTCGACGAAGGTCCGCACCCAGCTTTGGACGGCGCGCTGTTCTTCGCTCAATGAGAAATCGATCACGGCTGCTCCCAAGTAACCTAACGCTGTTCGGTTGTTCGAGGGTAAGGCGTGCTCCGCCCTCCCCGCAAGAGTGAAACCGAACAGTGTTAGGTAAAACTGTTCCTCGAACCGACACGAGGCGCCGCGTTCGGCCGGGGCATGCGATGATCAGCGGACGCCGACCGATCGGACCGGTGCGGCGCAGCGTAGAAGGAGAACCGTTCCGTGGCCCGACCCAAGACCCCGATCCTGAGCAAACCGGGTATCCGTGAGGCCGCGCTCGCGATCGTCGACCGGGACGGTCTGGAGAAGCTCTCCATGCGCAGGCTCGCCCAAGAGTTGGACGTGCAGGCCGCCTCGCTGTACAGCCACTACCGCACCAAGGAGGAGCTGCTCAGCGACGTGGCCAACGAGGTCACTTCGCACATCGACGTGTCGAGGTTCGAAGACGGCGACTGGCGTGAGGGCCTGGCCACCTGGGCCCGTTCCTACCGGGCCGCCCTTGCCGAGCATCCGAACCTGCTGCCGGTGATCGCTTCCGGCCCGGGGCGCCGGGAGGAGGCGCTGCGCCGCGCCGACGTGGTCCACGGTGGTCTGGTGGGCGCCGGGTGGCCGCCACGGTACGCCACGATGATCGGGGCCTCCACCAAGTACCTGGTGGTGGGTGCCGCCACCCAATCCTTCGCGCGTGGGTTCGACGACGACGTTCGGGTCTACCAGGACCGTTACCCCAATCTCTCCCAGGCCCACCGGTTGGCCGAGGTCGCCGCGCAGATCGACGAGGATGGTTTCGAATTGGCGCTGACCGCCTTCCTCGACGGCCTGGCCCCCGTCTTCGAGAGGGTCCGGGTCCCCGTCGAAGACGCCGAACCCTCCGGGGAATGAGGGCTCCCAGGCCGGTTCGGGGTCCGCCCCTCGATTCGAGGCCGGCGGCAGGTCCCCGCCGATCACCAGGGGTCGACGTAGCGGATGGGTGCCTCGGGCCCGGCACCGCCTCGGCCCTGGGCCAAGGCGGCGCTGATCCAATGACGGGTGTCGGCCGGGTCGATGACGTCGTCCAGCTCGAACACCCCGGCCACGTTGGTGGCACGGGCTCGTCGGTGCGCCTCGCCCAGGAGGGAGTCGAAGGCCGCCTGACGTTCGATCGGGTCGGCGATCGCCTCCAGTTCCCGGCGGAAACCCAGTCGCACCGCACCCTCCAGCCCCATCGGACCCAGTTCCCCGGTCGGCCAGGCCAAGGTCGCCACGGGAGCTCGCAGGTGGCCGCCGGTCATCGCCTGGGCGCCCAAGCCGTAGGCCTTGCGCAACACCACGGCGACCATGGGCACCCGCAGTTGCGCGCCCACCACGAACAAGCGCGAGAACCGACGGACGGTGGCGGTGCGTTCGGCGTCGGGTCCCACCATGAAACCGGGGGTGTCGCACAGCGAGACCACCGGTAGTCCATGGGCGTCGCACAGTTGCAGGAACCGGGCGGCCTTGTCGGCGGCCTCGGCGTCGATCGCCCCACCCAGATGGGTCGGGTCGTTGGCGATCAATCCCATCGGGCGCCCCTCCACCCGGACCAGCGCGGTGATCACGCCCCCGCCGTAACCACGACGCAGCTCCAACACCGAACCGGTGTCGGCCAGCGCGTGCACGGCCCGGCGCACGTCGTAGGCGCGCAGCCGGTTCTGCGGGACCACGTGTCGAAGCACACGCTGATCGGGAGCCTCCCAGTCGCTGACCGGACCCTGGAAGTAGGACAGGTACTCGCGGGCCGCGCGCACCGCCGCCGCGTCATCGTCCACCAGCACGTCGATGACGCCATTGGCCTCCTGCACCTCGACGGGTCCGACCTGCTCGGGTTCATAGGTGCCAAGGCCCCCGCCCTCGATCATCGCCGGCCCACCCATGCCGATGGTGGCCTCCCGAGTGGCGATGACCACGTCGCAGCAACCCAGCAGGGCCGCGTTGCCGGCGAAACAGCGCCCGGAGGCCACCCCGACCGTGGGCACGTGCCCACTGAGCCGCCCCATCGCGGCGAAGGTGGTGACCCCCAACGCCGAAGCGGTGTTGGGGTCGACGTCCCCGGGGCGTCCCCCGCCACCCTCGGCGAAGAGCACTACCGGAAGCCGTCGCCGGTGGGCCAGTTCCAACATGCGGTCGGTCTTGCGGTGGTTGATCACGCCCTGGGTGCCGGCCATGACGGTGTAGTCGTAGGACATCACCACACAGTCGGAGTCTTGGGGGTGGCGTTCGGTGTTGACCTCGCCCAACCCGGTGACCATGCCGTCGGCGGGGGAGCGGTCGATCAACTCCTCCTGAGAACGCCGCCCCCGCTGGGCGGCCAGCGCGAGCGCGCCGTACTCGGTGAAGGAACCGCCAGAGCACAGGTCGGCGATGTTCTCGCGGGCGGTACGACGCCCCAGCCGGTGTCGCTTGGCCACGGCCTCGGGCCGGTTCTCGTCCAGGCCGCGGGCTCGACGCTCACGCAGCGCGGCCAGATCGGAGCGGACCAGGTCGAGGTCGAACTCCTCCTCGACCGGACCGGTCCGGTCGGCGTCTTGGTCGGGAACCACGGCGATGAGCGCCTCGCCCTCGGAGACGGTGGAACCGACCTCGACCGAGAGCGCTTCGACGGTCCCGGAGACCGGGGCGCTCACCACGTGCTCCATCTTCATGGCGCCCAGGACCACCAGCGGAGTCCCGGCTCGAACCCGATCACTCGGGGCCACCTCCACCGAGACCACCGTGGCGGCGAACGGGGCGACCAGGGCGGTGGTGGGGGCTTCATCGGGTTCGAGGGCCCCGGCCGAGGTGGGGAGGAGTTCGTGGAGGTGGTCGGTGAGGAAGGAGGTGGTGGCCTCACCCGCGCGGAAGGTCGGATGGCGTAGTACGGACCGCAGCAGTGCGATGTTGGTGTCGGCGCCCTCCACCGCGAACTCCGCCAGGGCGCGCTCGGCCAGGTCGGCCGCCTGTGCCGGCCCACCGCGTGGAGTGTGCGCGACCACCTTGGCCAGCAGCGGGTCGAACCCGTCTCCGGCGAGGTGGCCCACTCGCCCGTGGGTGTCCACCCGCACCCCCGGCCCCGTGGGTGGGGCGAAGGTGGTCAGGGTGCCGGAGGAGGGGAGCGCGGACCCGTCGGGCGCTACGGTCTCCAGGTTGACCCGTGCCTGAATCGCACAACCCAGGGGCTCGGGCACCGAGTCCTGTTCGAGCCCTTGATCGGCCAGGGTGTGCCCCAGGGCCACACCGATCTGGGCGGCCACCAGGTCCACCCCGGTGACCTGTTCGGTGACGGTGTGCTCCACCTGTAGGCGCGGGTTGGCCTCGATGAAGTAGGCCTCCCCTGCGCCGTCGACGAGGAACTCGAAGGTGCCCAGTCCCAGGTAGGAGACCTCCCGGGCCATCGCCAGGGCCGCCTCCACCAGGCGCGAACGCACCCGCCGCGGTAGTCCGGGCGCGGGCGCGACCTCCACCAGCTTCTGGTGGCGCCGCTGCACACTGCATTCGCGTTCCCACAGGTGGGTGACGGCTCCAGTGCCCTCGCCCAGGACCTGGACCTCGATGTGGCGGGCGTGTTCGAGGAGCCGCTCGACGTACACCTGGTCGTGGCCGAACGCGGAGCGGGCCTCCGAGCGGCAGCGTTCGTAGGCGAAGTCCAGTTCGGCGGGGTCGGTGACCGCGCGCATCCCGCGACCGCCACCACCGGCCGACGCCTTGACCATGAGCGCCGCGTCGGGGCCGAGGTCGGTGAGGAAGGCACGCGCCTCCTCCAGGGTGGTGGGGCCGGTCGTACCCGGGATGACCGCGATGCCCAGCCTCTGGGCCAGTTCCCGCGCTCGTGTCTTGTCACCGAAGAGGGCGAGGGTCCGCGGGGTGGGACCCACGAAGGTCAGCCCGGCCTTGGCGCACAGTTCGGCGAAGTCGGCGTCCTCGCTGAGGAACCCATAGCCCGGGTGCACCAACGCGCAACCGCTCTCTCGGGCCAGGGCGACCAGACGTTCGGCGTCCAGGTAGGCCGCCGGACCGGAAGAGCCCAGGGGCCGGGCCTGGTCCGCGAGCCGGACGTGGGCGGAGTCGGAGTCCTCGGTGGAGTACACGGCCACGGTGTTCAGGCCCCACGAGGCCGCGGCGCGCAGCACACGAACGGCGACCTCACCACGATTGGCGACCAGTAGGCGCGGTGCTGGGGACACGGCAGGACTTCCCTTCCTCGACCGGTGCGATGGGCCCGAGTCTGCCGTTGCGTTGACACTCATGTCAATGCACGTCGTTCCGGTTCCTGAGGAAAGAGGACTCTGGAATACTCGGCCGCATGGACGACCCCACGGGCCGGGGGCCCGCCAAGACGGGCCAGGAGGACGGCAGGAAGGAGTGGGCCACCCGCGTCGAACACGACCGGGTCGACAGCGCCACCCGGGCCGTACTGCTCACGGCCGCGCGCCGCGTCTTCGAGGACAAGGGATACGCCCGCACCACCGTCGCGGGCATCACCACCGAGGCCGGTGTCGGCCGCGCCACCTTCTACGTCTACTTCGCCGACAAGGAGGAGGTGTTCGCGGTCCTGGCCCGGCAGGTACGGGACCGCTTCGTGGCGAGCCAGGAGCTCGACGGCGTCGACGCCGACGACCCGCACGCGGTGGCCGAGGCGACCATCACCGCCTACCTGGAGGCCTACGACGAGAACCTCGCACTGGTCACGGTCCTGCGCCACCAGTCACTGGCCGACCCCGCGATGGGCGAGCTGTGGGAGGAGATCCACGGCCTACCGCTGCGGCGCTCGGCCCACTACACCCGGCGCCTGGTCGAACGGGGGATGGCCTCCCCTGCGGCCTCCCCGGAGGCGGTCGCCCGCGCCGCCGGAGGCATGGTCGCGGCCTTCGCCGGTCAGGGGGCAACGACCCCACACGAACGCGATCGGACGGCCCGGGAACTGACCGCCATGTACGTCCGGCTCCTGGGCCTGCCCGAGTGAGTGAACACCGACCCAGCTGATACCGAGGCAGGCCGGTCAGGGCCGAGCCGGACGGACGTGATCATGACGGGGCCACCGATGTTCCGTCCCGTGCTGGAGGCCAGGACACGGTCCGGTCGAGCCCTCAGGTGGGGGCGACCACGGCTTTGCGTGAGACCACCAGGAAGGACCCCCACTGCACCGTGGCCAACACCAGGGTGGTCGCCGCGTAGGCCGTCCACAGGCCGCCCAGCCCCGCCCGTTCCGCGAGCGGAACCGACAACGAAACCAGCGCTCCGTAACAGAACACGTAGGCGTACATCGCCGGGCGGGTGTCCTTGATCCCCAGCAGCCCCAGATTGGGAGCCGACTGCACGGCATCGAACACCACCACCAGGGTCAGCAGCGGCACCAGTGCCGCCACCCCCTCGCGCACGGTCACGTCATCGCTGAAGAGGCCGAGCAACTGGGTGGGGAAGAGCCAGAGCGCGGCGGTACCCAGCAGCACCACCGGCAGCGACACCAGGTAGCTCGACAACACGGTACGCCTGACCAACGCACGTCGCCCGCTCTTGGCCGCTCGGGCGGTGAAGGGAACCGTGGCCTGCCCCACCGCGACGGCGGGAATGAAGGCCATCCCCAACAGGACCACCACCAACTGGTGGACGGCCACCTCCTCCGGTCCGATCCGGGCCACCACCACGGTCAGAACGCTGACGGTCCCCGATTTGAGCAGCAAGGTGGATCCCGAAGGCAGTCCCACCGCGGCCATCCGGCCCACCCCCGACCACCGGGGTGGGCCCAGACCGATCCGATGCCCGCGCAGGACCGTGGTGCGCCTCACCGCCCACCAGGTGGGCAGGATGGTCAGGGCACCGGTCGAGAGCATCGCCACTCCGGCGCCGGGCAGACCCAGTGTGGGCACGGGCCCCGGGCCGAGAACGAGGGCCGGGGTCAAGGTCAGGGCCACGCCGGTCGTGCACAGGCTCACCACCATCACCGTGCGGGTGTGCCCCAGCCCCACCAGAAGCGTCATCATGGCGTTCTTCGTCGAAGTGATCAGCGTGTAGAGGGCCATGAGGATCGGATAGGTCCCGAGCGCGGCCACGGTCGGTTCGGCCACTCCGATCAGCCGGGACAGGGCCGGAACGGCGGCGATCAGTGCCCCGCCGGCGCCGCCCATGAACAGGGCGAGCCACAGACTGTCGCGCAGGACCGGGGCCAGGGACCGTGCCGAGTCCTCGTTCTGGGCCACGAAGGGCATCGACCCGCGCAGGGCTCCCTGCACGAGCATGAGCGTCGGTGTGAAGACGGCGATCACCAGCGCGTAGGCGGCCAGTTCCACCGTTCCGGTGGTGCCCATCACCCCGGCGGTCACCGCGTTCCCCGCCACGGTCGAGAGCATCGACAGGTACAGCGGCAGGGCCTTGCCGCCCACCCGTCGGGCGATCGTGCCCGGGCGCTCGGGCAGGTCGCCCGAGGTGGTGGATCGATTCCCTCCTTCGTCAGGGGAGGCGGCGGGATCGGTACTCGACGACATGCGTGACTCCACGGGGGGCGTATGGCTCGGCGACGACCTGGGGCCGTAGCATCGGCTTCAACCGGAGGTTCGAACGATCAAGGAGGCTGTACCCATGGCGGAAAAGCGTGTGGTCTGGGCGAAGAAGGTCCCTCAGGTCTACAAGAAGCTCGACGAGATCGACGGCGTCATCGCCGAACACCTCGACATCACCTTGCTCGAACTGGTCAAGCTGCGTTCCTCGGTCCTCAACGGTTGTGCCTACTGTGTGGACCTGCACACCCACAAGGCCCTCGAGGAGGGGGAGACGCAGCAGCGCCTCTTCCTGGTGTCCACCTGGTACGAGGCCGGCGACATCTTCACCCCGCGTGAGCGCGCCGCTTTGGCCCTCACCGACGAGATGACCAGGATGGGCGAGCACGGGGTGTCCGACGAAACCTACGGGGAGGCGGCCGAACACTTCGACGAGACCGAACTCTCCGCCCTGATGTCGGCCATCGCGATGATCAACCTGTACAACCGCTTGGCCGTGACCAGCCGGTTGCACACCAAGAAGCGCTGAGGACGACGCGTGTTCGTGGTCGGACGGATCGACCATGGACGCGCACGGGCCCCTTGCTCCGGGCTCCGCACCGGTCCCGAGCACCGAACCACCGGACATGCCTACGTCCCTTCGACGTGGTCGGTGGGCTCATCGAGGGTCTCGGTCAAGGGGAGTCGATGGCTCCGCCGAGAGCTCTTGGGTCGGTACCCGGCAGTGTTCGGCCCCGTGCTCGAGAGCGGCCAGGGTCAGTTCGACCACCCGGGCTCGGTGCTCGGCCAGGGCATCGAGGTCGATGAAGGTCCGCAGGGCGCCCGGGACCAAGGAGGCCAGGGAAGCCTCCACCGTCGGCTCGGCCAGGCGGGAGCGCAGGCCACCCACCGCGCCCGGCCACCAAGACTCCAGCACCGCGCCGTTGGCCACCGCGGTGTGCCACACGTTGGTCAGGTGAGGCTTCGGCAACACCTCCGTCAAGCCCTCCGCGTGCGTCTTCAACGCCGTGGCCAGGTTCTCCTCCGTGGCGCCCCAATCCGCCAGGACCGCGACCAGGGGCCGGTGCGCTTCGGGGACGTCGTGGGCCAAATCGACCAGAACCGGGGTGCCGAGGTTCCAGCGCAGGAACGGCAGGGCACGCGGTGGCCGAAGGACGGTGGTGGAGAGGGGTCCGCTGGGACGCGGGGCGAAGCAGACCGATCTTCTGGCCCCGTGTTCGTCGTTGCCGACCAGGCTGGGCCGGTCCTCGTGCTCCACCGGATTGGGCACCGCGACCAGTGACCTCAGACCCGTGCGCCGAACGAAGCGCAGCACCGCCCGGTCATCGGGTTCGCCGAGGTCCTCCGTTTCCTCCAGGAAGTGGGACAGCTCCACGGAGGCCTTCCGTGGCAGCGCGAGCGCGACCGTGGGCACGTAGGGATTGATCACCGGGACCGCGCCGGCTCCGGTGAACACCGCCCACCGGGCCAGGACGGCGGTGCGCGAACCCCACTCGACGAACAAGGACACGGCGGCCTCGGGGTGGGCGGCCAGGACACGTGTGGCGGTGGTGGCGAAACCTTCGGCGAGTCGGACATCGTCCTGAAGCACCAGGTGGTGGCTGTTCTCGTGCAGGGCCGCGGAGCCGAAGGCCACCCGGGCGCTGCGCAGGGCCGTGGGCGGACCGTCGGGATCGGGATCCAGGGCCACCCCGGATCGAGGTAGTCCGGTCTTGGCCGCCAGGTCCTCGGCGCGGGCGGCGCGGGCGGGGTGGGTCATCACGGTGGCGGACAAGGTGGGTGCGGGCACTCGGGCACCGTCGCGGGGGGAGGGCATGTTCCGATCCTAGGTTTTCGGGCGGCGCTTCGGGGATCGTCCACGGGTTCTCGCCCCGATCGCCAGAGTGGAACACGAGGCCGCCCCGTGCCCGAAGCGGTGGGACGGGGCGGTGGTCGAAACCTTTGAAGTGGGGTGCCAAAGCCCGATACGTGGTCAGCCGGCGGCGCGCCGACGGGACCCGTCCTGCTCCGGAGAGCGGGTGGGGCGGGGCGTGCCGGCGGGCTTTTCGTGCGCGGCCCTGTACCCGGCCCGGTAACCGGGGGTGTCCCGAGTGTCCCTCGCCCCTTGGCCCACCGGGGCCGGCCAGCCCGCGGTGAGTCCGTAGACGACCAGGACGTCGATGGCGATGACGATGGCGGACCACAGGGGCATGGCGATGAGGAAGACGAGTTGGACGAGTGCGTTGAGCGACGCCAAGACGACGCCGAACGCCCTGGCCCAAGTGGTGCCGGACAGGACCGCCGCGCCGGCGACGACCATCACCACGCCCCAGGCGCAGAGCAGGAAGCCCCAGGCCTCGTACTCCAGCAGGAGCATCTGTGATTCGGCGGCGAGGAAGAAGCCGGGGGACAGGATCGCGGTCAGGCCCTGAAGGACGTTGATGAGGCCGATGACCACGAGCAGTGTGCAGACGAAGTATCGCCGACCGTTGGCTGCGCGCATGGGTGCTCCTTACCGGGTCGTCCGACGGGCCGTGGGGCCGATGGGGTCGGGTTCTGGGGCATGGGCGATCGAGCGGTCACCGAACACCGCCCCTTCATCATGGGATATGGGGAGCAAGGGGGACGGAAGTGGTCCTTCTGGATCGGGTAAAACCGGGGCCGATCCGGACCAGGGAATTCGCTCCTACGTCATCACGTAATGCCCGGTGGCCTGGAGTCGTGGGCGAACGATCGACCGAGGAACGTCTCGTCGACCTCAAGGAACAGGAGGGATTCGGTACCACCGGACAGATCTACCACCACGTCGGTCGACCGGCCACGGCCGGGTGGCTCACCACTGGCCGGCGCGGCCATGACGTCATCCCCGCCGATCGTCAGGTGCCCCCGTTGGTGAACCTCACCGCTGCCAGGGCGCGACCTGAGCGGAGTGTAGCGCCGAGGACCGAAAGGCCCTCGGAGGCTGATAAATAACAAACCCACCAAAAGCCATATCAACCCCTTTTTCTAAAAAATCCAGAAAAGGGGGGTGTTGTTTTCTCTTTCGGTCTCCACATGAAACAAAGGAGTGCTTTCCTCGCAGGCGGAGGAGTGGTATCGCGAGAAAGCCCTCGAACCCGATCTCGGTGGTCTACCGTGAACCAAAGACACCTCGGAGAATCCCTCGGCCGGGGTCTCAATAATGTTCTCCGTCCATTTCGGGCGGTGGAACGAGCACGAATCCTCCATCCCGCACCCACGCCGCGAGGAACCCATTCATGGCAGCACACCTGTCCGACCGGAAACGCTCTCACCCGCGCCCCGGCCAACAGGCACTCGTCGCACTCCTGGTCACCTCCGCGCTCACCGCCACGGCCTGGTCCTGGGCGGTGAGCGTGAGCCCCGATGGCGCCCGGAGCACCCTCGCCCTGGTCGGCGGCGTCACCGCGCTACTGCTCTGCGCCGCCGTGTCCACGGCCGCGCACCAGGCCGCCGTGGCGCGCAACGCCCGCGCCCACGCCATCCGTGTCGGGGCCCAGGCGCGCACACTGGAAGAAGAGGTCGGGTGGATCGTGGACACCCTGTCGCCCTCGCTCTCCCACGACGTCCACGCGGAGGAAACGCCCCAGAGCAGCGTCCCGTCCGGACATCCCCGACCCACCCATCCCACGGCCGACCGGCTCGCCCAGGCCATCACCACCCGGATCACCGAGTCCGAACAACGGGCGAGTCGGGATCGACGGGTACGGACCGAGATCGAGGAGCAGGTCACCACCCTGGCCGACTCCACCATCGCGCACATGCTCTCGCGCATCCGGCAGGACCGTCTCACGGCCGAGGAGGTCCTCGCCGGGGAACTCGAAGAGGTCCACCCGCCGGTGGAGCACCTGCGCCGACGTGTCCTGGACGAACTCCTGGCCGGCGACCGCCGCGCCGCCACCGCGATGATCTCGGCCGCGGATTCCGGGGCGCGTATCCAGGCGCATCTGACCACCCTGCTCGCCCAGTTGCGCGAATTGGAGGAGCGCTACGGCGACCGCTCCGACATCTTCTCCGACCTGTTGGAGGTCGACCACAACGTCTCCCGGACGGGGCGTCTGGCCGACGCCTTCGTCACCTTGGCCCACGGTCGTTCGGGGCGTCGGTGGACCCGCCCCATCATCATGGAGAGCATCCTGCGCGGAGCCATGGGTCGTATCACCGCCTACCGCCGGGTCCGACTGCACTACACCAGCAAGATCGCCGTGGTCGGCTACGCCGCCGAGGGCGTCATGCAGGCGCTTGCCGAACTCATGGACAACGCCGCGAACTTCTCCGCCCAGGGCACCGACGTACACGTCTACGTAACGGAAGAGGACACCGGGGTCACCATCACGGTCGAGGACAGCGGCATGGGCATGCGCCACCGCGAATGGCGGATCGCGGAGAGTCTCCTGTCCCGGCCCAGGGACCTGTCCACACTGCCCAGCAGCCGGATCGGGCTGGCCGTGGTGGGTTACCTGGCCCATAGGTACGGCTTGAAGGTGAGTCTGCGCCCCTCCGCCCGAGGTGGCATCGGTGTGGTCGTGCTCATCCCGCCCAACCTCTTGACCGAACCCCGTCGGCCTCGCCCTCGGCCCCGTTCGACCGAACAGGTGCCTCCGGCCCCGGCGCCCGTCTCCGTGGAAGTCTCCGACAACGAACCGACCCGGCCACTGGAGTCCCGCCCAGCCGAGTCCCGCCCGGTGGAGCCCTCGTCCGTGGCGTCCACGCCCACCGGCTCCCGACCGGCCCTGCCTCGCCGAAACGGCGCACGCACCACCGAACAGCGGGCCGCCCCGACCACGGAGCACTCGCTGCCCCGGCGTCGCCGCGGGCTCACCTTCGCCCAAGCCGTGCGGGAGAACCCCGAACAGCTCTTCCCCTTCCGTCCGGACCGCGGCGAGAAGCAGACACGTGGCGGGCTGCCCGGTCGATTCTCCGCCTTCCGGGACGCCGGAACGGACGACACCGAGGACCACCTTCCGGAGAGCGGCGCGTGAGCACGACCCCGGCCACCCACCACCGGAAACCGACCCAAGAGGAAGGGAGGGAGGGGCCCCTGGGCACCCGATGCCCAGGACACGCCCCGATACTCCGATGACCACGACAGATGCCGGTCTCGACTGGATGTTGGAAGACCTGTGCGCCAAGACCCCCGGCGTCCACCACGTCCTGGTGCTCTCCCGGGATGGACTCAAGATGTGCCACACCAGAGCGCTCGACGTGGACCGGGCCGACCAGCTCGCCGCCATCGCCGCCGGGGTCCAGAGCCTGTCCCTGAGTGCCTCAGTGGAGTTCGGCGACGCCACTGGCGCGGGCCAGGCCATGCTCGAATACGGCGGTGGTCTGCTGCTCATCGTCGGAGCCGGTGAGGGCGCCCACTTGGCCGTGATCACCGGACCCGAGGCCGACGTCGGAGTGGTCGCCCGTCACATGAACGAACTCGTCGACCGGATCGGCCACCACCTGACGGTCCCGCCTCGAAGGATGCCCCATGAGACGGGGTCGCCCTGATGAACACCGAACCCGTCGACAAGGAGGCACCGGATCGGCTGTACACGGTCACCGCTGGGCGTGGCGGCGCCGATGAGCCCACCCTCGACTCGGTCGCCCTCATCGTCGCCGAGTCCGAACCCTCCCCCGACATGCAGTCCGAGCACACCGCGATCCTGCGACTGTGCACTCGTCCGATCGCGGTCGTGGAACTGTCCGCCGAGCTCGAACTTCCGGTGAGCGTCGTCCGGATCCTCTTGGCCGACCTCCTCGACACCGGGGCGGTCACCGCCCGCCACACCACCCCCTCCACCGCGCAGGAGGGGGCGCGGCACGACTCCGACACGCTGAAGCAGGTGCTCCTTGCCCTCCAACGCCTCTGAACCGCTCATCACGGCTCCGGGATCGACCACCCGAACGGCTCCGGACCGCTTCCCCCTCGCCGGCACGGTCAGTAGCGCCCTGAAGATCGTGATCGTCGGCGGCTTCGGCGTGGGCAAGACGACCATGGTCGGATCGGTCAGCGAGATGCGCCCGCTGAGCACCGAGGAGATCATGACCCAGGCCGGTGCCGAGGTCGACGACCTGCGCGGCACCCGGGACAAACGCACCACCACCGCCGCGTTCGACTTCGGTCGGATCACCATCGACAGCACCCGTGTCCTCTACCTCTTCGGCGCACCCGGACAGAAACGCTTCTGGTTCCTGTGGGGACAGCTGTTCATCGGCAGCCTCGGCGCGATCGTCCTCGTCGACACCGCACGGATGGAGGACTCCTGGTACGCCATCGACCGCCTCGAACACCACGGAACGCCCTTCGTGGTCGCGGTCAATCGATTCGGCCCCGGACCCGACCTGGAACGGGTGCGGGCCGCACTGGACCTGTCCAACGACGTCCCGCTACTGGAATGCGACGCCCGTCGTCGTGAGTCCAGCCGCGACGTCCTCGTCACCCTCGTCCACCACCTGGCCTCGCGCGAGCGGGGCGGGTTCGCTCCGAAGGACTCCATGTGAACCACACCACGGGGGCCCAGGGACACACCGCCTCCACAGGGGCGTCCGTCGTCTCCCCCTCACCCGACCACGAACACGCCATGCGCTTCTATGGGCCCGACATCGCCCGCGACCCGGTGTCGCTGTACGAGGAGATGCGCCGCCGCTTCGGGCCCGTGGCACCCATCCTGTTGGACGGGGACGTCCCCGCGTGGTTCGTCCTGGGCTACCGGGAACTGCACCACGTCACCGGACACCCCGAATGGTTCGCCCGGGACTGTCGCCGCTGGAACCAGTGGGAGCGCATCGATGAGGGCTGGCCGCTGCTGCCGTACGTGATGTGGACCCCCTCGGTGATGTTCGCCGAGGGGGCCGAGCACCGGCGGCGGGCCGGGGCGATCGGGGACGCCCTCGCCGCCACCGAACGGGCCGACCTGAACGCCCTGTGCCGCAGCGTCGGTGATGGGCTCATCGACCGTTTCGCCAAAGACGGTGGTGCCGACCTGATCAGTCAGTACGCCCACCGGTTCCCGGCCACGGTGATCGCCCGTCTGTACGGAGTGCCCGAACAGGAGGTGCCGGCGATGGTCCGGGACAACCTGGCTTCCCTGGACGTGACCTCGGAGGCGGCTCAGGCCCACACGAGGCTCCTGGAACGGATGCGTCTGCTGGTCGCCCAGCGGCGAGCCCATCCGCGCGAGGACATCCCCTCCCGACTGCTGACACACCCGGCGGGCCTGACCGACGAGGAGGTGGTCACCGATCTGCTCGTGATCATGTCGGCGGCCCAGGCGCCCACCGGGAACTGGATCGGCAACACGTTGCGCCTGATGCTCATCGACGACGACTTCTCCCTCACGCTGCAGGGCGGGCGCAGCAGCGCGGGTGAGGCGCTCAACGAGGTTTTGTGGAAGAACACTCCCACCCAGAACTTCATTGGCCGCTGGGCGGTTCACCCCTGTGAACTGGGCGGACGTCGGATCGGTCGAGGTGACCTGCTGGTGCTGGGACTGGCCGCGGCCAACGCCGACCCCCGGCTCAACACCGGGGACCTGAGCACCCACGCCACCAACCGGGCGCAGATGTCGTTCGGACATGGCGAACACGGTTGCCCCTTCCCCGCGCCCATGGTCGCTGAGGTGATCGCGCGCACCGCGGTGGAGACCCTGCTGGACCGGTTGCCCGACGTGCGCATGGCGGTGACGCCCGAACAGTTGCGTTGGCGGCCCTCGGTGTGGATGCGTGGGTTGTTCGCGTTGCCCGCCCGCTTCAGCCCCATCATCGGGTCACGCCCCTGAAACGGGAGTGCCCGGCATCCACCGGACGGGCCTCCCCTCCCTCAGGCTCCCGGCGTGGGGGAGGGGGACCGGCCGGGTGGGGTGAACTCCAGCGGCAGTTCCCGCAGGCCTCGGGTGAACAGGCCCTGTTCGACCAGCGTGGTGCCCGGCGCCGGGCGTAGGTCCGGCATGGCGTCGAGCAGGTCGTTGACCCCGACCCGGACCTCGGCCTCGGCCAGTAGGGCTCCGACACAGAAGTGTCGCCCCAACGCGAAGGACAGGTGCTCGGCCGCTGCGGAGAACGACGTGGTCTCGGCCAGTTCGTCGCGGAACAGGTCGAAGGTGTCCGGGTCGGCGAACCGTTGCGGGTCCCGGTTGGCCGCCCCGATCAAACAGGTGATGGTGGACCCGGCGGGCACGGTGCCGCCCCCGATCTTCACGTCCTGAACGGGCTGACGCATGATCATCTGCACCGGTGGGGTGAACCGTAGCGACTCGGCGAAGGCCCGGGGGATCAGTGACCGGTCCTGGCGTACGGCGGCGAGCTGTTCGGGGTGGGCCACCAGGTTCGCGAACAGGCTCGCGAGCGCCTTGTCCGTGGTCTCCCCACCGGCGGCCAGCAGCAGACTGCAAAAGGCCTTGATCTCCTCGTCGGTCATCCGGGTGCCGTCCACCTCGGCCAGACAGAGCCGGGAGAGCAGGTCATCACCGGGTTCCTCGCGCCGTCGTCGGATGATCGGGATCAAGTAGGCGGCGAGCTCGTCGTGGGTGCGCAGCCCCGCCTCCCTCACCCGAGGGTCCTGACTCAGGTTGCCCAGGAAGGAGATGATCGCGGTGTACCAGTGGTGGAATCGGTCATGGTCGCTTCGGTCCAGACCGAGCATGTCCACGATGACGTTGATCGGAAACCGGGTGGCGTACTGCGAGACCAGGTCCACCCGGCCTTGGTGGCGAAACGCGTCGATCAGCTCCCGACTGTTGCGTTCGATCACCGGCATGAAGCGTTCGCGCAGTTCCCGGCCACGGAAGGCGGGGGCCACCAGGGCCCGCCGCACCGAGTGCTCGCGCCCGTCCAGTTGCAGGATGGTCCGCCCGTGCACCGGTTCCAGCTGCCAACCATAGTTCTGGGTGGAGAAGACCTCGTCCTTGAAGGCTCGCCGTACGTCCTCGTAACGGGAGACGACGTAGCTGCCGGTGGCCTCGTGCCAGTGCAGTGGCGCCTGCTCGCGCAGCACCCGGTAGGCGGGGTAGGGGTCGGTGGCGAACTCGGGGGAGAGCAGGTCCGGGACCTCGGGCACGGTGGTCACAGTGATCACACTCCTGGGGGTGGACGAAGAGCCCACAGTAGGTAGACCTACGTTCGCAGACCAGAGCTGTTCGCTATATCCAGGTGAAAAGCGTGATAAGTCCGCCTTCAGTTTGTCCGGAAGCTCAGATGGGATGGAGAATTCGGTCATCCGAGAACGTGACGGGTGGGATCAGGCCGGTCTCTCGGCCTCCTCCGTGGCCTCACGGGCGATCCGTTCGAACTGGGCGCCCATCGCCTCGGCCAGGGCGGTCGCGGCGGACAGAGGCCGCACCATCACGACGAATTCGTCGATCTCGCCCTTTTCGTTCAAGTGAAGGAAGTCGCAGCCGTGGATCGCTTTGTCGCCGACCTTGGCCTCGAACAGCAGGGCGTGGTCGCGGCCATCGGGACCATTGATCTCGCGGACGTAGTGGAAGTCGCTGAAGACTCGAGAGACCCCGCGCAGGATCGCGGCGGTGATGGCGCGACCGGCATAGGGTTTGAAGGCGACCGGGCTGGTGAAGACGACGTCCTCGGCGAGCAGAGCGTGGATCGCGTCGTGGTCGTCGGCCTCGACGGCCTCACGGAAGGGATGCACGGTTCTCCCCGTGATCGATTCATCGAATGGGTGAACCGGAGGATAGCAACCGAGGTGGGACCGCACGGAGATCGGGCGCCCGGTGCGGCCCGGGTCCAGAGCACCCGCTAACCTCGTCGCGGTTCGCCCCCCGTCACCCCGACCCCAAGGGAAGGCACTCTGTGAGCGAGGAGCTGTCCGTGCGCGTCGACGGTCACGTCGGCGTCCTGGAGATCCACCGGCCGCCCCACAACCATTTCTCCCTCGACGTGCTCACCGAGCTCGCCGACACCGCCGAGGACCTGGCCGCCGACGGCTGCCGTGCCCTCGTGTTGTGCTCGGAGGGCAAGAACTTCTGCGCGGGTGTGGACTTCGCGGCCGAAGGCGTCGGCGACAGTCCGGTGCACACGCTCAGTGCCATCTACGGCCAAGGGTTGCGCTTGTACTCGTTGCCCATCCCGCTGATCGCCGCCGTGCAGGGTGCCGCGGTGGGCGGAGGACTCGGACTGGCCTGCTCCGCGGATTTCCGTGTGGCCTCGCCCGCCAC
The DNA here is from genome assembly GCF_000341005.1 of Nocardiopsis alkaliphila YIM 80379. Lineage (GTDB taxonomy): Bacteria > Actinomycetota > Actinomycetes > Streptosporangiales > Streptosporangiaceae > Nocardiopsis > Nocardiopsis alkaliphila. The sequence goes on from NZ_ANBD01000162.1 coordinate 60,836, forward strand.
CCGCTTCCACGCCAACTTCGGATTCCTGGGCCTGCACCAGGGCTTCGGCCTGACGGTGTCCCTGCCCCGCCTCGTGGGTACCCAAAAAGCCGCCGAGATGTTCTACACCGCACGGCGGGTGCCGGGGCGGGAGGCGCACGCCATCGGTTTGGCGGACCGACTGGTCGCAGACGGGGCCGTTCGCGAGGGAGCCTTGGAGTACGCCCACGGTATCGCCGAGTCCGCGCCGCTGGCGGTGCGTTCGATGAAGGCCACCATGCGCGCGGACCTGTTGGCCGCGCTGCCGGCCGCCCTGGACCGCGAGATCGTCGAACAGACCCGTCTGTTGGCCACCAAGGACAACGAGACGGGCGTCAGCGCTTCCCTGAACCGCGTCAAGCCCACCTTCGTGGGGGAGTGAGCCTTCTCCACCTCGAGGGCGGTCGTTCGGAGAGGCGGTGGAACGCGACTCGCCGCCCCGTCGTAGGAGCAGAGGCCATGACCGGCTCTCAGTCGTCGGTGGGCCCTCGCCCCGCCTCGAAGCGTGCCCGATAACTCTCCAGGGCCTCGTCCATGACCGTGTCGGCGAGACGGGCGATGGGCTGGAACCGATCCACCAGCGGCTCCCGGGNGTGCGACGAGTCTTCCGCGTAGCACCCACCCGTATCGTTCGGGTTCCCGCTCGGCCAGAGGCGCGTACTTGCGTACCTGGCGGGCGAGCCAGTCCTCCACCGGGTGGGTCCACCACGGCTCCGGGGTCAGTGTCGTCACCGACAGCCCCGACATCGAAAGGCCGCTCTCGTAGTCCTTGCTGACGGCCTCCCGGTCCTGTTCGGGGCCGTCCGAATAACGTAGGTAGAGCGGGTGCGGGTCCGAGACGAGTACGGCCAGCCCGGACAGGTCGGTGACCAGGGGGAGCTCCGCCCCCTCTGCGTTGGCTCCTGGCGTGTGCGTGGTCATGGGGCTCGCCCTACCCGCTGTGGGGACACACCTCACCTGTGTTTTCCGAATCCGCCTCGGTGGTGGGATGATCCTGTCTTCGGCTCTGGGTCCGGGTACCGATATCCGGCTTTCCCAAGAACTTTCTTTATATGGTATTCACATTCGTGAAACCTATGGCTAGCCTGAGTGGGAGCGCTCCCGAGTGATCGGGAGGCACTTCCGAGTAACCGAGCAGCCGAGGCGCTGGAGGTCCCTTCCTCTGGCGCACCCCAGTAAGCCGTTCCCGCCCGCCCCCGCTCACTTTCCGGACCGCTTTCATCCCTGCTTTCTCGACCCTCCTTTTGTTCCCCACGTCGCGCTTTCGGTGACGGTCGGCCTCACGCGCCCCCGCGTGATCCACTCGTGTGGCCCGGCCGCCCTATGGGAGCGCTCCCGCACATGTCGGAAACCATTCCTGGAGACGCCATGCCCCGCGCACCCCCATTCGCACCGGTGAGCAGCTTCGTGCGCGGGTCGGTCCGTCGACCGGCCATCTTTCTCCACCCCCACAGGACGACCCCCTGAGGAAGTAGAAGCATGAGCAGAATCCACCGCGACGCGAGCCCCGGAACCTCGCGTACGCGAAAAAGCGCCGCCATCCTCTCCGGTTGTGCGATCGGTGCGGCACTCACCTTTGTTCCCTTGACCTCGGCGAACGCCGCCACGGGTTGCTCGGTCGACTACACGATCGCCAACGACTGGGGATCCGGTTTCACCGCGCAGGTCGAGATCACCAATCACGGCGCCGACATCGACCACTGGACCCTGGAATGGGACTTCTCCGGTAATCAGCAGGTCGGTAACGCTTGGAACGCCTCCGTGACGCAGAGCGGGCAGAGCGTCTCCGTCACCGGCGCGGGCCACAACGCGTCGATCTCCACCGACGGAACGGTCGGCTTCGGCTTCAACGGCGACTATTCCGGCGACAACGCGGCCCCCGAGGCCTTCTCCCTCAACGGGGTCCTTTGCGAAGGGGCCGTGGACCCTGGCGACGACGATGACGATGACGACGACAACGGCCAGGAGCCGGCCGAGCCCGGAGAGCGTGTCGATAATCCGTACGTGGGCGCCGATGTGTACGTGAACCC
>NZ_ANBD01000163.1 GCF_000341005.1 Nocardiopsis alkaliphila YIM 80379
GCGTCACTTGGGGTCTTGAGCAGGCGATCAACTTTGAAATCGCCCTGCCCCACACGCAGGAGCTCACCGGTGCGCTGCTCGAGTTTCTTGAATCCGCCATCTCGTACCGACCACTCCTGACCGGAAGAATCCAGACAGAAATAGCCTGAGGTTCGACGCCTTTCTCGTTCGGATCACGACGCGCTCATGAGCCATGAACAAAGAGCGCCCCGGGGAGCCGAGGGATTCGGCTCGCCCGGGGGCACGGGGTGGGCCGGATGGGACGCTCGGTTCTTCCGACCCTTGTGGACCGCGTCAAGCGGCCAGGTGTGCCATGTACGGCTCCCACTGGGGGTCACCGTGCAGGTCGCCGTTGATCAGCCTCCAATGGGGACCCTTGGGAACCTTGGGGGTGATGCGCAGCTCCCAGCCGATTTCGTCCAAGAACTTGTCCGCCTTGCGGTGGTTACAGGGCTTGCACGCGGCCACCACGTTCTCCCACACGTGCGCGCCGCCACGGCTGCGCGGAATGACGTGGTCGATCGTCTCGGCCTTCTTTCCGCAGTAACCGCAGATGTGCCGGTCCCGCCGCATGAGCGCCACCCGAGTGAGGGGCACCCTTCGGCTGTAGGGAACACTGATGTAACGCCTGAGCCTGATCACCGACGGCACCTCGTAGGAGTGCGTCGCCGAATGCAGCAACGCCCCTGCTCCGTCTTCATGGACGACCTCCGCCTTCTCCCGTAGAACGAGCAGAATCGCCCTGCGCAGCGGAAGCGTCGTCAGCGGTTCGAAGCTGGCGTTGAGCAGCAGCACGTGACGACGGACGGTGATCGGGCCACCCTCCCGGCTGCGTCGGGCGCTCATCGCGTCACCTCGGCCGTCGCGTGCGACCGCCATGTCTCTTCCCCGGCCAGCCGTTCGGCCAGCCAGGAGACCTCCCTGTGCACCGATCCGAGAATCGGTGTCTTCTTACGCCTTGCCACACGGACCTCCCGGTGGTTCCCGCCGAGTTGCGTCCCGCATTCAGTTTGCTGGGTGAAAGCACTCCAGCGCCACCCCAATTTATGTCGGGTGCCCGGAAAACGCCCGATGCCGCCACCTGGAACCTATTGTGCGGCCGAGGAACCGGGATCCATGGTGACGCCGCGCCGAACACGCAGGGTGAGATATGGGTGGATAGGGTGCAAAGTATGCGCGAACTCCGCTATCCCCAGGCCGAACGGCTGGACATCGAAGAGAATCTGCACGGCCACATGGTTCGAGACCCGTACCGCTGGCTTGAGGAGCCCGAAACCACCCGGACCAAGGACTGGTCCGCCGCACAGGACACCCTGTACAGCCGGATCAGCGCCCGATACGACACCCGTGAGGTGTTCGCCGAGCACCTGCGATCGCTCATGGGCGCCGGTGGTGTGGGTGTACCGGTCTGGCGGGGTGAGCGTCGCTTCGGCATCCGACGAGACCCCGAACAGGAGCACGCCGTACTACTCGTGCGCGACGGCCAGGGTCCGGAACGAACCCTGATCGATCCCGAGGCCCTGGATCCCACCGGTCTGACCACCCTGGATTCCTGGCGCCCCTCCCCGGACGGCAGGCTGCTCGCCTACCAGCTCTCCGAAGGTGGCGACGAGGAGTCCTTGCTGCGAGTGATGGACGTGGACTCGGGTGAACTCGTCGACGGCCCCATCGACCGCACCCGCTACAGCCCGGTGGCGTGGTTGCCGGACGGATCGGCCTTCTATTACGTGCGTCGGTTGCCCGCCGAGGAGGTACCCGAGGGCGAAGAGGCCTATCACCGCCGTGTCTACCTGCATCGCCTGGGTACCCCGGCCGAGGAGGACACCCTGATCTTCGGCGAGGGTCGGGACAAGACCGAGTACTACGGCCTGGCCACCAGCCAGGACGGACGTTGGCTGGTCCTGACCTCGGCCAAGGGGACCTCGTCGGCCACCGACGCGTGGGTCGCGGATCTACGAGCCGGCCCGGTGCAAGCCCCGAAACTGCGCGTGATCCAAGAGGACGCCGACGCCGACCTGAGTCCGCACGTGGCACGGGACGGACGCCTGTACCTGCTCACCGACCGTGACGCCCCTCGCGGTCGCCTATGCGTGGTCGACCCCGCCGACCCCGGCTACGAGAACTGGACCACACTGATCCCCGAAGACCCCGAGGCGGTCTTGGAGAGCCACACCCTGCTCGACGGTGCGGGCTTGGACTCCCCGGAACTCCTCGCGGTGTGGAGCCGGCACGCGATCAGCGAGATCACCCGGCACGACCCGAGCACCGGTGAACGCGTGGACACCGTGCGAATGCCCGGGCTGGGCAGCCTCATCGGCCTGACCAGTCGCCCCGAGGGCGGCCATGAGGCGTGGTTCGGCTATACCGACAACACGCACCCATCATCGGTGTACCACTACGACGCCCGTACCGGTGGGGTGGAGCTATGGGAACGGGCTCCCGGTGACATCGACCTCCCCGAGGTACGCACCGAACAGGTGGCCTTCACCTCCAAGGACGGCACCACCGTGCGGATGCTGGTGGTATCGCCTCCCGAACCCGCCGAAGGGCCGCGGCCGACCATCCTGTACGGGTACGGCGGGGTTCCNCGGCGGCTTCCAGATCTCACTCACCCCCGCCTACTCGGCGACGATCCTGTCCTGGGTCCGGGCGGGCGGCGTGTACGCAGTGGCGAACCTGCGGGGCGGTTTGGAGGAGGGGGAGCACTGGCACCGTGACGGCATGCTCGCCAACAAGCAGAACGTGTTCGACGACTGCGCCGCGGCCGCCGAGCACCTCATCGCCACCGGGGTCACCGACCCGGACCATCTGGCCGTCATGGGCGGCAGCAACGGCGGTCTGTTGGTGGGGGCCATGGTCACGCAGCGGCCGGACCTGTTCTCCGCCGCGGTGTGCTCGGCGCCCCTACTGGACATGGTGCGCTACGAGCGGTTCGGGCTGGGACAATTGTGGAACGTCGAGTACGGCAGTGCCGACGATCCCGAACAATTGGGCTGGTTGCTGGGGTACTCCCCCTATCACAACGTGCGTGAGGGCGCCCGCTACCCGGCGACCCTGTTCACCGTGTTCGACAACGACACCCGGGTGGACCCGTTGCACGCGCGCAAACTGTGTGCGGCCCTGCAACACGCCACCGGGGCACCGATCGAGGAGCGTCCGGTGCTGCTGCGTCGGGAGGCCGAGGTCGGGCACAGCTCCCGTTCGGTGAGTCGCAGTGTGGCGCTCAACGCAGACCAGTTGGCCTTCCTCGCCCACCATCTGGGGTTGTCGGTGCGTTGACCTGTGCGGGGTCCTCGGACGGGAGAGCAAGGACACAGGCTCGTCCGAGGCCCCGCCAAGGTGCCTTTGGGACAATGGAGGGATGGGTGGCCCCGTGAGGCACGTCGAGGGCACCCGCGTAAGCGCCCCCTTGGGGGCATCCCAGGGAGAGGAACCCAGGACGTGACCCAGACCCAGGCCGAGCCCACCGGCACCGTCGTGCCCAGGCGACACGTGCACCATCAACAGGTGCGTTACGCCGACCTGGATCCGCAACAGCACGTCAACAACGTGCGGATGCTCACCTACTTGGAGGACGCCCGCATCTCCTTCCTCAATTTCGGCGGGGTGGACGGCGGCCGTGGTTTCGGCGCCATGGTCGTAGCCCGCCAGGAAGCGGACTACCTCGCCCCCCTCCTGCCCCGCACCGAGCCGGTCCGGGTGGAGTTGTGGGTCACCGAGGTGCGCAACGCCAGCTTCAGCCTGTCCTACGAGATCCTCGACAACGAGAGGGTCTACCTGCGCGCCAACACCGTTCTGGTCGGTTTCGACGTGGCAAAGCAGAGCGCTCGGCGTCTGAACGACACCGAGCGCGCGTTGCTGGCCGAGTACTCCTGAGACCCGATCACCGCTTCAACGAGATGGTGATGGCCTCACCATCGTCATCTCCGTCGTCGTGCCGACTTCCCTCCCGTACCTCGCCGTCACCGCCCACCGTCACCGAGGTGGGGTCGGCCACCACCGGAGGAGTGGCCTCCTCGGCGACGTTGACCAGGCTGTGCGCGGCCATGACCATGTACTCCCACATCTGGCGGTCCAGCGCCTCGTGCAACTCCAGGGAGTCCATGGCCACACGCATGTGCTTGAGCCACAGGTCCCGTTCGAGGGCACCGATGCGGAAGGGGACGTGGCGCATGCGCAAGCGCGGGTGGCCACGCCTTTCGTTGTAGGTGCGGGGCCCACCCCAGTACTGGATGAGGAACAACCGTAGGCGTTCCTCGGCCGGGCCCAGGTCCTCCTCCGGGTACATGGGGCGAAGCTCGGGGTCCTCGGCCACCTCCTCATAGAAACGGCGGACCAAGCGGACGAAGGTCTCCTCGCCGCCCACGGCCTCGTAGAACGTCATCTGCGCGGGCTCTTCGCCCGCGCCCTGGTGGTCATCACGCGCGGCAGTCATCGCCCCCAGGGTATGCCACGTTCTCCGGATCCGCCCGGGCCCTTCCACCCACGCGTCGGCGCCGTCCGGCCCTGGCATGGAGAAGGGCCCTGCTCACCACCGTCCGAAGACGGTGAGCAGGGCCCGGTACCCTCAGGCCGGAGACATCATCCGGTTCTCGTCGCAGCGGACGGAACCGAACCCCTAGTCGCGGGTGAGCTTGCGGTGGGTGACCGCGTGCGGGCGCGCGGCGTCCGGGCCCAGACGCTCGACCTTGTTCTTCTCGTAGGCGTCGAAGTTGCCCTCGAACCAGAACCAGTTGGCGCCACCCTCCCAGGCGAGGATGTGCGTGGCGACGCGGTCCAGGAACCACCGGTCGTGGGAGGTGATCACGGCGCAACCGGGGAAGTCCAGGATCGCGTTCTCCAGCGACCCCAGGGTCTCCACGTCCAGGTCGTTGGTGGGCTCGTCCAGGAGCAGCAGGTTGCCGCCCTGCTTGAGGGTGAGCGCCAGGTTGACGCGGTTGCGCTCACCACCGGAGAGCACCCCGGCCGACTTCTGCTGGTCGGAGCCCTTGAAGCCGAACGCGGCGACGTAGGCACGGCTGGGGATCTCGACCTTGCCGACCTCGATGAAGCTCTCACCGTCGGAAATGGTCTCCCAGACGTTCTTCGTGTCGTCGATCCGACCCCGATACTGGTCGACGTAGGAGATCTCGACGGTGTCACCGATGGTGATCTTGCCCTCGTCGGGGGTCTCCTCGCCCACGATCATCTTGAACAGGGTGGTCTTACCGACACCGTTGGGGCCGATGATGCCGACGATGCCGTTGGGCGGCAACGAGAAGCTGAGGTCTTCGATGAGGACCCGGTCCCCGAAGCCCTTGGTGAGGTTCTTGACCTCGACCACGGTGTTGCCCAGGCGCGGACCCGGCGGGATCTGGATCTCCTCGAAGTCCAGCTTGCGGGTCTTGTCGGCCTCGGCCGCCATCTCCTCGTAGCGTTGCAGACGAGCCTTGCTCTTGGTCTGACGGGCCTTGGCGTTGGAGCGGACCCACTCCAACTCCTCCTTGAGGCGGCGGGACTTCTTGGCGTCCTTTTGCCCCTCGACCTTCAGGCGGGCCTGCTTGGTCTCCAGGTAGGTGGTGTAGTTGCCCTCGTAGGGGTAGAACTGGCCACGGTCCAGCTCCAGGATCCAGGTGGCGACGTGGTCCAGGAAGTACCGGTCGTGTGTGATGGCGATGATGGTGCCGGCGTACTTGGCCAGGTGCTGCTCCAGCCAGTTCACGCTCTCGGCGTCCAAGTGGTTGGTGGGCTCGTCGAGCAGGAGGAGGTCGGGTGCCTCCAGCAGGATCTTGCACAGCGCGACACGGCGCTTTTCACCACCCGAGAGCTGGGTGACGTCGGCGTCCCCGGGCGGGCAGCGCAGGGCGTCCATCGCCTGCTCGAGCTGGCTGTCCAGGTCCCATGCGTTGCTGTGGTCCAGCTTCTCCTGAAGCTTGCCCATCTCTTCGAGCAGTTCGTCGGAGTAGTCCGTCGCCATCTGCTCGGCGATCTCGTTGAAGCGGTTCAGCATCGCCTTGGTCTCGGCGACGCCGTCCTCGACGTTCTCCAAGACGGTCTTGGACTCGTCCAACTGCGGTTCCTGGGCGAGCAGGCCCACGGTGAAACCGGGCATGAGACGCGCCTCGCCATTGGACGGCTGCTCGATGCCGGCCATGATCTTCAGCAGCGTCGACTTACCCGCGCCATTGGGGCCCACGACGCCGATCTTGGCTCCGGGCAGGAACGATCCCGAGACGTTGTCCAGGACGACCTTGTCGCCGTGCGCCTTGCGCACGTTGTTCATGGTGTAGATGTACTCCGGCATGTCTCCCAGCCTAGGCCGTACGGGAACGTGCCGGGGCCACAGTGCTCGGCCACATGGGGCTCCAGCCCTCTCAGACCACGAAAGTGCCCTTGCCCGGGAGCGTCTTCACCAACTCACGGTCACGAAGCTCCTTCGTGGCCCGCCTCGCTGTGCCCACAGCGACACCGTAAGTCTCTGCGAGCTCTCGTTCACCGGGAAGTTTCGCCCCGGAGGGGAGGTCCCCGACCGAGATACGCGCCGCGATGTGGTCGGCGAGTTCTGCATAGACGTAGGCGTCCGGTGAAGGTTCGAAGTCAGGGACGTCACTCATGAGAGCACCGTAAGACCCCGATGAGCTGCGCAAATATATTGGTAGCTCCATACCGCTTTATAGAGCGGCCTATAGCGCCTATGCTGAAGAGGTCCGCGTACAGCGGAACCCCGGCGACACGCTCCAACGTGCCCCGGGGCCATGGCCGACCTGGAGAAAGCAGGACGACATGCCCAACCCTAGTGCTTTGCTCTGCCTGATGCTCCGTGTGCTTCGCCCGTGCAAGGGAACCCACACGACCGCTTTCGGTTACTTCCGAGAGCCGGCCTTCGAACTGCGCCGCAACCGCTCGCGTCGGGTTCGCCGCTACGCGCCCGTCCCCCTCCCGACCGCGAACACCCGCACACGGCCGACCTCGCCCGTCCCCTCTCCACGCAGGCCCATCGACGACCTGCCCCACACCCTCCCGCCGACCCACGGTAGGAAGGTGTCCGTCGACCTCGTCCGTGGCTACTACCTCGTCCAAGAGGAGCACCGGCGTACCGAAGCGCTACGGCGGATGCGGGGAAGCCACTTCGGGAGCATCGTCGTGGAAGGGGTCGCGTGATGGTCGAACACCACGAACACCCCCTGGGCGCGGCCACACTGTCCGCGGAGGTCATCGCGGTACGGCTGTCCACTCTGCTCGCCACACCGGGAGCCCCCGTGTACAGCGTGGTCAACCTCCGCCGGGCAGACCACGCGTTCGACCTCCTCGATGACCTGATGCGCGACGGAGCCCCGCTCCCCTTCTTCTGGCCGGTGAGCGAGCACACCGAGGGCCACGACGGCGTCACCGAACTCTACGACGCCACTTCTGAAGCCCTACGACGGTCGGGCGGGATCGTACCGTCCTTCGCCGCGCTGCGGACCGCCTGTGCGCGATGGAAGTCCCTGGACCTCGTACTCCGTGAAGGGTCTCCGTTGCCCGAGCCCTGGCAACGATGACCTCCTCCGTGTTCGTGGCCCCGTCGACCTTGGCGACGGGGCCACGTCAGATCACCGTGGGGGCGGTGGCGCCGGACCCGCGAGCCCGTCCTCCTCCCCGCCCTCGCTCTCTTCCAGGTACTGGGCCATGTGGTCGGCCCAACGGCCCGCGGGCAGACCCCAGCTCAGGGCCCTTTCCATCAACACCGCCATTCCGTACCCGGGACAGGCTTCCAAAGCGACCCGCACCGCCGCCCTGGCCAGGGGTTCGTCCTCCGCCTGCCAGGCCGCCACCGCCGACAGCGCGGCCGGCGCGGCCCGGTGTCGGCGGGGGACGTGTCGGGCGACCCGGGACCAAAGCCGCAGGTGGAGCGGTGCCGTGGCCCGGGTGATGCGCGCCCAGACCGCGTCTCGCACCCGCAGGTCCAAGAGCCGAACTCCGAGCATGGCCAGGGTGCACGGATCGGTGATCCGCTCGGTCTCCTCCCGTTCCAGCACGTCCAGTACCTCGGTGATCCAGCGCCGTCGCGAGGTGGTGTGGACCCCCTCCGCACGGAGCCGTTCCTCGATGTGCACGGCCTTGTCGGCCACCTCCTCACCGGCGCTCCCGGCCACGGGTTCCAGCAGGGCCACGATCCGAGCGTCCTTCGCCACCGCCGGGAACGTCACCTCCGGTGGCTTTGACCCTGGTGACGAATCCGGGAACGTCAAGGAGCGAGGGGCGAAGGTCCGCCCCTGAGAGGGACAGCATCCGTTTCCTTCGCACAGGTAGGACCAGTAACGGTCACCGGTGACCCGAAGCGCCTCCAAGACCGGGACCCCCTCGGACCCGGCCTCGGTGAGGAACGCCTCCACGTGGGGATCCACCCGCTCTGGTGGACCGAAGCCCGCCAGCAGCACCGCACTGCCGGAGAGTTCTCGAATCGCTTTCATCGCCGTCACTCCGCTGTGCGCGACGGTGACGACATGGTCCAGGTGGTCGAGTTCGCCGTGCAGTACCCCCAGGGTCCTGCCCTGGCCCAGGATCACGGCGACGATCGCCTCGTCCACCGGGCGTGCGGCCAAGAGCGGCAAGGCGAACAGGAAGGCGGTCGGGTCGGTCAGATGGCGGAACGGGCGGGTGGAGGAGTCGTCTCGAGGGTCAGGGGAGGGTACATGCTGTTCAAAGGGCATGTATTCACATTCGGTCACCGATCGTCACAGCGCAACGGATGGTGATCGAACTGTGGATAACCCCCGGTCCCCGAACATCCTCCTTGGTCAGAGGAGCTCTTCGGGGCCGTTGCCCTCGTGTTGCCCACCCTCCCGGGGCCCGGGGATCCTTTCGTTCGCCTCGGGACGTCCGGCCGGCAGACACACACGGTCTCGCCCGGTCTCCTTGGCCCGGTAGAGGGCCAGGTCCGCCGCGGTCAGCAGTTCGACGAGATCATCGCCGTGATCGCCCACGACCGCCACCCCCACTGAGACGGTGATCGAGACGGGAACGTCGTCCACCGCGATCTCCATTCGCCCGACCTGCGAGCGCAACCGCTCCGCCGCCTGCCAGGCCTCGCTGACGTCGGCCCCGGGCAGTAGGATCACGAACTCCTCACCACCGAACCGGCCGAGCAGGTCCGACTGGCGTAGCTGCTGAGCGATCGTGGTGGCCACGCCCAACAGGACCTGGTCCCCGAAGAGGTGCCCGTAGGTGTCGTTGACCCGCTTGAAGCGGTCGATGTCGACGATGAGCACCGCGGCTCGCCCCCGAGTGGAGCGTGCCCGTGCGATCTGGGCGGCGGCCTCCCGTTCCCAGGTGGGTGCGTTGAGCAGCCCGGTCTTGGGGTCGGTACGAGCGGCGGTCTGCAACTGCTGGTAGACCAGGCTGCGCTGCAACAGCAGGACCGGCGGAACGGCGATGACCAGGAGGAACAGGGACAGTTGCGCGAGGATGGCGACGGTGACACCGACACATAACTCGACGGAGTCCACCAGTAGCGCCTCACGGTCCCACATGCTGGGCGTTCCACCGTTGTCGGTGCTGAACCGGGCCGCCAGGAACACCAAGGCCGTGTTGAGCAGGGTGAACAGGGCACAGCACGCCAGTGCGAGGAAAACCCCGTTGACGGTGGCCAGGGTCTGGTGCGCGGCGACGGAGCCACCGATCCCGGCGACCAGACCCCCTTGGGAACCGTGCCAGAGTACCGAGGCCGTGAAGCCGGAGACTCCGACGGAAGCGGTGTTGAAGACCCTACGGTGCAACAGCCCGCGACGGTTGCGGCGTTGCAGGAGGAAGACGGGGATGGGCATGAGAAGGGAGTACATCGGCGGCAGGAGGAGCATCGCCGGGAGCCACCACGCTCCCAGGAGGTCGCGGCTCACACCCGCGGGCACCCCGATGCGCCGGATCGCCTCCAGGCACACCAGGGCGCAAACGACCAGGGCGGCGAAGAGCACGACGTCGAACACGGTGATCGAGGTCTGCGCAACGGCCATCCCCACCAGGAACAACGCGGTGGACACCAGCAGGACCAGATAGACGACCAGCCCGATGGGTTGCTGAAAAACGGGCCAGGGCCTTCGTGCGCCGAGTAGGCCCGATCGGTGCGCCATCGGCTTTTCAGAGATACTCACCGCCACGTCCTCCCTTCCCGTCGCCCCCTCTGCCATCCGGCCACGGTCGTGAACTCTGATGGGCCCTCCGCCTTTCACGGTTCCTTCTTCGACGAATCGGGGTCGTCCCCCGTTCCCCTTCGTCACCGCTCGGTCACCGGGTTCACCGACGCACCTTCCAGACCACCGCCCGGCAAGCACACTCTCCACACTTTACATTACTTTGAGTAACAACTTAATTGCTTTTTGTATGCACCATTCGAGTAATGCCTACCGTAGCCGTCACCCAACGTCTCTGGGGAGTTGGCAAGAGTTACGATTTGTCCTCTACTGGCCGCTAAACCCCTCTTGCACGCAAAAAAAGGGGGCGGACGCCCTCAGGCGACCCGCCCCCGTTCACTCCACGTCTTGTCGAAACCACTCCGAGTCGACGGTGCCTCACCGTCCCTCGCCCCGATCAGCCCCTGGGACGAGCCACCTCGTAGGCAGCCCGGAAGGCCCGGTAACGAGCCAGTTCCTCCTCCATGGGGACCACGACTCTCACACCGGCCAGCTCTCGGACCCGCCCCTGTGCCGCGCGTTCCACGTCCTCACGGCGTTGGACCGCGGCGACTTCCACCAGGTTGCCGCAGCCGACCCCGGTCAACCAGCCCACCAACAGCGCCGCCACGACCACGGCGCCCGCGTAGGCGATGGATACGGGATCGTCGAAGATCCGCAGACCGGTGAGCCCGCCACCGATCCAACTCACCAACGACGCCAGTGCCCACAACATGCCGATACCGGACACGGCGAGCAACCCGTACTGCACCGCCCGTGCCGTTCGCCACCACGCCGGATGACGATTCGGATCGCCGACCGCGCCGGAGACCGCCTCACCCAATTCCACGGGAAGCTCGGCCATCCCCGATCGGGCCGCCGTGCGCATCCGTCGGCGCCATGGGGCGGGCATGCCCGCCGAGACCTCGTCGGCGGCCTCACTCAGAACCGTTTCCAACTCGGCCTCGTGCGCGTCGACCGGTCCGCCCACACCGGGGGCGTCCCGGCGCAAGAAGTCCAAGCGCAACGTGGTGAGCGGATCCTTACGAAGCTTGAGCGCGCGCCGGATCACCGGCCAACCGACCCAGCGCTTGCCTCGGCGCACGTCGTTGGTCTCGACCACGTCCGCGACGGCCGTCACACCGGCGGCCTCCGCCAGGCCCTCCTGGATCCGGTTCCGGACCTCGGCGGGCACGTTCTCGGGCACCTCGTCCTCGCCGTGGAACTCCTCGAACGGTTCGATGACCTGGTCCAGGTCCGCTACCAGGCGATCCACCAGAGCGCGCTTGTCGGTGACCGCCTCACCGAGGAACTCGCGTAGTTCGTCGATGCCGTGGTCGGTGACGGTGGAGGTGGTGATCACCCTCGGATGTACCCCGGACTCCGTCTCCAACAGTCGCCGAAGGTCGGTGAGGAGCTCTTCCAGTTCCTCCGGCTCGACCTTGTCGACCTGGTTGAGGACGGCGATGGTGACCGCCCCGTGGCCGGCCATCTTGGCCAGGTAGCGGTGGTGTACGGCGGCGTCGGCGTACTTTTGCGGGTCCAACACCCACACCAACAGGTCCACGGAGCCGATCAGCCGGTCCGCCTCGGCGGTGTGCACGCTGCGTACGGAGTCGTGGTCGGGCAGATCCAACAGGACCAGTCCGGTCAGCCTCGAATCACCCGTGTCCAGTACGCCGGTGCGCGAGTGACGGTAGCGGGTGGGCACCCCGAGCCAGCTCAGCAGGGCGTCCGCGCCCTCGTGTCCCCACACACAGGCGTGCGCGTTGGAGGTGGTGGGTCGAGTGACGCCGGTCTGGGACAATTCCAGTCCGCTCAGGGCGTTGAACAGGGAGGACTTACCGCTTCCGGTACCACCGGCCAAGGCCACGACCGTGTGGTCGCCGGACAGACGCAGGCGTGCGCCGGCGTGGTCGAGCAGCTGCCCGGCCCGGTCCAGTACCTCTTCGGGCAGATCCTCCTTGCCGAGTTCGACCAGCGTGTTCAGGGCTTCCAACCGCTCGATGAGTTCGGCCCGGCTGGTGGTACTCGTGGGCTGCCAGCGGTCGTGATTGGTGGGGCGATACTCGTCCTCGTCCTGGGGGGCGCCTGAGGTGTCCCAGGTCCTCGACCGCACGTCCCGTGCGCCGTCCCGGTCCTCCTTCGGCCCGGGCGCGGGTGTGTCGGCACCAACGGCCCGGAAGGCACCCGAGACCGGGGATGAACCGGGGATCCGCCGGGGCAGTGGTTCGGACGTGTCCTGATCCGACGCGCCGGCGACCTCCTCGCCCGTGGTCTTCTCATGCGCTCTGGGAGCGCCCTGGGCCGGCGCGCCCGGTGGCTGCTCGCCTGGGCGCTCTGCGGCCACATCGGTTTCGGAGTCGGGTCGTACCACCGGGAAACTTCCGGTGTGGCGACCGGCGATACGGGTGTCGTCGGCGGCCTCGCTGAGGCTACCCACCCACCCGGCCAGGTTGTCCGGATCGTCCTCACCAGCAGGGGCACCCCCGGCACGGCGCTCGCCGGAAGCGGACGCCGAGGAAGGTCGAGAACGCCGACCCGAACGTTTCTGCGGGGCCTGCGGCGGCTCCGGCTCCTCCGAAGAGGCGCGCGGAGGACCTTCGGGCTCCTCCCGAGGCGTTTGAGGACTCTGGAGACCGCCCTGGGCCGCTCCCGCCCCGGACGGATCCGGGTAGCCCGTGATGCCGTCGTAGGCGGCCGATTCCTCCGCGCCGCGAATCCGTTCCTGGGCGTGCTCGGGATGTTCGGGCACCGGCATGGTGTAACCACGCCAAGGGCTGCCCTGGTAACGCTCCCGGGTGGGTTCGGGGCCGGATTCCTCTGCCAACCGCTCGCCCTCGTGTTCGGCGCCCTCACCCGTGGTGGAGGGTTCCTCCGGATCGGTGTCCCCCGCCTGCGCGGAGTTCCACTCAGTCGTCATCGTGCGATCTCAAGGTTGTACGTGGCCTGGTAGAGCTGGACGGCGCTGTCGTCGGACGGAATACCGGCCGAGGCCAGGACGGTGTCGAAGGGGACCCGCTCGTACTCGAGCAGACCCAGGACACGGCGGCGCAGGTTCTCCCGCGCGGTCTGGCCGATGCTGCGCAACGACTGGGCGCCGAACAACCCCTTCAGCAGGCGCTGCGGGGAAGGACCGGAGGCGTCGGCCGCATGGGCGCCACCTCCGGAGTGTGAATATTCGTAGCCGAGCAGGTCGATGATCATGACCAGGGCGACGACGTCATGGTCGAAGGTGACGAAACGGGCGACCGAACGCTTGGTGGCCCCGGTGGCCGCGGTCATCTCCGCGATCTCACGTTGCCACTCGGCGATCTCCTGACGGACCTGCTGGGCGAGCATACCGGTGCCCGGCTTGTTGAGGGCCTTGGCGGCCAACTCCTCACCACCGGGGACCTCTCGCCAGCGCTGCTCGACCTGTTCACAGGCGCGTTCGCTGACGGATACCACCAAGGCCTCCAAGGCGTCACGCACGGCGCGTTCCAAGGCCTGCACGCGTTCACCGCGTTCGATTTGGTCGGCGCGCGCCTTGCGAGAGCGCTTACCGCGTGGACGCATGCTCTTGGCGAGTTCGCCACCGGCCGCGACCTCCTGCCAACGTGCCAGCAGGGAACCGCGTAGCAGCGTTCCATCGCCCATGGCGGTGTCGATGCGCTTCTCGGCGGCCGCGTAGGCGTCATCGACCATGGCGCCCAGGGAACGACCCGTTTCGATCTGCGCCTCGACCCGGCGGATCAGTTCTGGCACACGGGTACGAAAGCTGTCTATGACACCGATGAAGGTGCGCCGGGAGACCCGGTCGCGCTGTTCGGCCTCACCCGCTACGTCCGCCAGGTACTCGCGGATGTGGTCGGCGACGTTGGAGGTGAACCGTTCACCCGCGATCTGATCGGTCTCGGGGATCGCGAACCGGGCGGCGTTACCCAGGCCGTTGGCCTCCAACATCGCCCCGAAGTGGTCCAACAGTCGACGACGGCCCTTGCGCGGGACCCTGGAGAGCACCACGGCCAGGGAGGTGTCACGGTCCCGGGCCACCTGGAGGAACTCCCACACCCGGGCGTCGGCGTAGCGGCCACTGGTGGTGACGAACACCCACAGGTCCGCGGCGTCCAGGAACTTGGCGGCGAACTCGTGGTGGGCGGCCACCGCGGAGTCGACGTCGGGTGTGTCGAGCAG
Source organism: Nocardiopsis alkaliphila YIM 80379 (assembly GCF_000341005.1). GTDB lineage: Bacteria > Actinomycetota > Actinomycetes > Streptosporangiales > Streptosporangiaceae > Nocardiopsis > Nocardiopsis alkaliphila. The sequence goes on from NZ_ANBD01000163.1 coordinate 14,304, forward strand.
GGCCACGCCTTCGGGCATGGCCTCGGTGGCGGCCAGGACCAACATGCCGTCCTTACCCGGCATGGCCAGACCCTGCTGGCGCACACGGGGCAGGGAGGGGATGAAGGACGCCTCACTGAACCAGTCCACGTCGGCCGGGTTGCAGGCCAACACGGGACTGTTGGTGGTGGGGCGGCGTACACCGGTGGTGGTGACCTGCTCACCGACCAGACTGTTCACCAGGGTGGACTTACCAGCACCGGTGGATCCGGCCACGGCGATCAGCAGCGGAATGTCGGGGCGACGTACCCGCGGCAATACGTAGTCGGACAACTGCGCCAACACGTCCGCCTGCAGGGCCTTGCCCTCATCCGCGCCGGCCAGTCCCTCCGCGAACTCCAAGTCACGGATCTGCCTGCGTAGGGATTCCAGGACCTGTTCGAAGCGGTTGTCCTCAATGGTCGGGGCTCGATGCTTGGCCGGTCCAGCCGGTACGGGGACGGTGGGGCCCCGACGGCCACCACCAGGGTCACCGGCCGCGGGCACTGTTGACGGGCCCGCTGCGGGCTTGGCGGAGGTGGCGTCCGGTCCGGTGGCGTACCGGTCCCAGGCACCGGAACCGGAGGTGTCCGGTGCAGCCGACGGCCGGGTCATGATCGGTATGCCCTCCTCATCGGTACTGATGGTCCCCATCGACGTGACTGACCTGCGCCGTCGACGGAGGTCTCACTCGTGATCGCGCCCGGTCACCAGTCGGTCCAACTCTTCCTGGCTTCCCGTGTGCAGTATGTCAAGTTCCCGCGCTGCTTTGACCACTTCTCCGATGATCACCACCGCGGGGGGCCGAACACCAGCCACGCGGGCCGTGACGGCGATGTCCGCCAGCGTACCCGTCACCACTCGCTGTCCCGGCAGTGTCGCCTCTTGGACCACCGCCGCCGGGGTGTGTTCGGAGCGACCATGGGAGAGCAGCGTATCGGCGATGGCCTCGATCCGCTCCACTCCCATGAGCGCCACGATCGTGCCACCCGAGCGAGCCAACCCGGCCCAGTCGACGGTGGAGCGGGAATCGTCCGGGGCCACGTGCGCGGAGACGATGTGCACGTCCTGGGCCACGCCACGGTGGGTGAGGGGAATACCGGCGCTCCCAGGGGCCGCCAGGGCGCTGGTCACGCCGGGGACCACGATGACCGGGATTCCGGCGGCTGCGCAGGCGGCCACCTCCTCCCCGCCCCGACCGAACAGGAAGGAGTCCCCGCCCTTGAGCCGGACCACGAACTTACCCTCCCTGGCACGCTCGACCAGGACGGAGTTGATGTCCCCTTGGGCCATGGAACGGCCGTAGGGGATCTTCGCCGCGTCCACGATCTCCACGTCCGTGGCCAGACCGTCCAAAAGCGAGACCGGGGCGAGACGGTCGACCACCACCACGTCCGCTTGGGCGAGGAGTTGTCGACCGCGAACCGTGATGAGGCCGGGATCGCCGGGGCCGCCACCGACCAGGGCCACTCCGCGCAGACGTTCACGGCCACGTCGAGCGTCCAAGGTGCCGTCGGCCAGCCCCTCGGTGATGGCGTCACGCAATCCGGCGGAACGACGCGGATCACCGGAGGCGATGACCCCGACGGTGATGCCGTTCGCGGATCCGGTGGCCGGGGTCCAAGAGGAGGAGGCGTGGCGGTCGTCGGCGCGTACACACCAGATTCGAGAGTCTTCGGCCTCGGCGGCCACCATGGCGTTGACCTCGACGGAGTCGGTGGCGGCGTGCACCAGCCAGAACGTGGGCGCCTCGGGACCGCTGACGTCACCGGACTCGAAGGGGCGTCGCAGCCAGGTGAGCCGACCGGCGTTCGCGAGGTCTTCCAGAGTCGCGGAGGCCTCCGGGGAGATGAGGGTGACACGGGCACCGGCCTCCAACAGGACCGGCACACGACGTTGGGCCACCCTGCCTCCGCCGACGACCAACACGTCACGGTCCCGCATACGCAAGCCAAGGAGATAGGTCACGGATCGCACCCTTCATGGTCGTCCGTACCGGCCCCCGACGTCGGTGGCGGGGCGCGCGTGGGAGAAACCGTTCCCGACGCGCCACCGGCGAGTTCGGTGATTGCTCAAAAGTACCTTGTCAAAGTGGTGTTACACCAACGTAAAGGTGTGAGTACGGGGGTAGGCGACCCTCCGGGGACTCGCACGCCGTGTCGGGTTCGGGCCACCGCGCCGCGCCACCAAGGCGCGGGGTCAGCCATCCTTGGCCGCCCCGGTCCCGCCGGTGCCGTGGGCGGCACCGCGCATCGGCGCCGCCCCACCTCACCGGGCGGTGGACACTCCCGCGTCGTCGAAGGTCGCGACGGTGCGCAGCACACGCGCCGAACCCTGCAACAGGGGCAAGGCCAGCAGCGCGCCCGAACCCTCGCCCAGACGCATCCGTAGATCCACCAACGGGGTCAGCCCCAGGTGTTCCAGGGCCAGGCCATGGCCGGGCTCGCTGGAACGGTGACCCGCGAAACAGGCGCTCAGTGACTCCGGGGAGATCGCGGCGGCGGCCAGCGCCGCCGAACCGGCGATGACCCCGTCCAACAACACCGGGACCCGTAGCGCGGCGCCACCGAGGATGAAACCGGTCAGGGCCGCGTGCTCCAGGCCACCCAAGGCCGCCAGGGTGCCGATGGGGTCCTCCGGGTCCACCGGGTTGGCGGCCAGGGCCTTGCGAACCACCTCGACCTTGCGCTCGTAGGTGGCGTCGTCCACCCCGGTTCCTCGACCCGTGGCGACCGCGGGGTCGGCCCCGGTGAAGGCGCAGACCAGGGCGGCCGCAGGGGTGGTGTTGCCGATCCCCATGTCCCCGGTGATCAGGCAGCGGTTGCCCGAAGAGACCAGGTCACGGGCGACCTCGATACCACTCTCCAACGCCTTGAGGGCCTGGTCGCGGGTCATCGCCGGCCCTTGGGTGAAGTCGGCGGTCCCCCTCGCCACCTTGCGGGGTAGCAGACCGGCGGCCGGAGACAGGTCGCCGAGCACGCCCATGTCCACCACGGTCACCTCGGCGCCCACCTGTTCGGCGAAGGCGTTGACCACGGCCCCGCCCTCCAGGAAGTTGTCCACCATCTGCGCGGTGACCTCCTGAGGCCAGTCGGTCACCCCTTGGGCGTGCACGCCGTGGTCGCCGGCGAACACCGCCACGGCGGCGGGGTCGGGGATGGGTGG
>NZ_ANBD01000164.1 GCF_000341005.1 Nocardiopsis alkaliphila YIM 80379
GAGGGAACCTTGGGGCTTGGTCATGCGGGCCTGTCGGTCCCGGGCCTGCTCCACGGCGCGGGCGTCCAGCGCTCCGATGGCGGTGATGGTCTCCTCCAGCAGGGTGGTGGGCTCCTGGCCGGGCAGTCCGCGGTGACCGTAGCGGTCGCGGTGCACCGCCCAGGACAGGGGGCGTCCCTTCACCCAACCGCTGAGGCTGAGTTCGGGTTCGGTGGGGAACTCGTCGACGTAGCCGACGCACAGGTAGGCGACGAGTTCCAGGTGGGAGGGGAGGGCGAGGATGTCGGCGACGCCCCGCTCGTCGGCGAAACCGATCCAGCCCACCCCGAGCCCTTCGGCTCGGGCGGCCAGCCAGAGGTTCTCGATCGCCAGTGCCGCCGAGTAGGAAGCGGGCTTGGAATGCCGGCCGGGCGCGTGTCCCCCACGGGTGGGGTCCACCGTCACCACGATGTTGAGCGCACTGTCCAGGATCGCCTCGGCCTTGAGCCCGGACGAAGCGTGGGCACGCCTTCCCGAACGTCCCTGGGATCGCCCGCCGCGCTCGTGTTCGACCAGGTCACGGACCCGGGAGCGTAGGTCCGTGTCATCGATGACCAAAAAGTCCCAGGGTTGGGTGTGTCCGATGCTGGGTGCCTGGTGCGCGGCCTCCAGGACACGGGTGAGTACGTCGGCCGGGATCGGATCGGGGCGAAAGCCGGTGTGAACGTCGCGGCGTTCGCGAATGGCCCGGTAGACGGCGGCGCGTTCGACCTCGTCGAAGTGCGGCCCGGTGCGCGCCTCGGTCTCGTCGGTGCCGGCCGCCGAGACCGGGGCGGGGCGGTCGGTCCGTTCCTGGGCGGGTCCACCCGTATGGGGCGGGCCGGTGTGCTTCGGCTCCGGTCGGGAGGCCGCTGCTCGGTGTGCGTGCACGGTGTCGCTCTGCTCTGCTGGGTCGGTGGCTGCGTGTGTCTCGTTCGCGTGGCCGGGGTCGATGCCGGGTTCGGGTTCGGTGGATCCGCCCTGTACCGGGTACCGCGGTGACGCCGGGGGTGGGTTCGGGGGCGGTGGAGCCTGTTCGGTTCGTGGCGTTTCCCGCACCGCTCCACTCGGAGCCGGCGGGGTCTGTACCGAACGCTCCCGCGCCGGTCTGTTCGCGGTCGGCGAAGCCACGTCCGCCTGGGGTCGGGGCTGGGCCCCGCCACGAAAGGGGATGACGTTGGGCCGGTCCGGTTCGATGACCTCCGGTGCCCGAGCGGGTTCTGTCGGTGGGCTCTGCGGGAAAGGCTCGGGGGCCACCGTCTCGGAGGCGGTGGGTGCGTTCTCCGGGGTCCGCGAAGGCCGGGTCTGCGGTTCCTGGGCCGGTGAAGGCGCTGAGGAGGCCTGTCCGGTCCGTGGAGTCCGGGGTTGGGAGAAGGAGCGTCGGAAGGGATTTTCGGGCGCGGATCGCGGTTTTTTCGCCTGAGCCCCCTTGCCGCTCTCGGGCAACCCGTCGAGCAGACCGCCCGGACTCGGGCCGAGGTCTGATGAGGGGCCACCGCTCCGCCCCCGGGAATCCTCGTCCTCCCCATGACGGGCGTCCTCGCGGTCATCATTGGTCATGACTCAACTCCCCGAAGAAAAGGTCCGTGGGCTGCCCGTTCTCGCCCGGTCCGACATGGACCGGAACCAGAGTAGTCCGCGACGACCACCCCGTTCATCAGCGGTCCTGACTCGAAGCGACCGATCTTCGACTTGAGACCGAGCCTTCGGGGCACCACCGACCTTGCCAGAATCCATGTCGGCCGGCGATGAGGGTGAGCTCGTTCGACAATCCCTTGGCTCCTCTCCGGCCGACGCGGATATCGTGTGCGGGTCCCGCCGTGGCTCGGCTACGCGGCGCACAGGAAAGAGGATTCGACACCACCATGACCACCGTCCAGAGCACTCCGATCATGCCCGCGGTCATCTTGGAGACCGAGCGGCTGCGGCTGCGGTCGGTGCTCGAACGCGACATCGACGACGTGTACGCCTCGTGTACGGACCCCGAACTACAACGATGGATCCCGCTACCTTCCCCGGGGGCGCCCTACACCCGCGACGACGCCGAACACTTCTGTCTGCGCTCGGCTCCGGCCATCCGTACCAGCGGTGACGGCCAACACTGGGCGGTGTTGGCTCGAAAGGACCACCGGTTCATCGGTTCCATGGCGTTGTTGCGCACCGAGTGGCCGTCGATGGTCACCGAGGTCGGTTATTGGATCTCGCCGTGGGCCCGTGGTCGCGGGTACGCCACCGAGGCGCTCGTGGCGGTCTCCCGGTGGGCACTCGACCAGGGGTTCCAACGCATCGAACTCAAGGCCGCCTCCGGCAACGCCGGTTCCCGTCGGGTGGCCGAGTCCGCCGGATTCGTTCACGAGGGCATCGAACGCAACGCCATGCCACTGCACGAAGGGCGGACGGATCTGGCCGTGTACAGCCTCATCCCCTCCGATCCACGACCGACCGACTGAACCCCAAAGCGCCCTGGGCACGCCCCGGTTCGAACCGAATCCGTTCGCGGCGACCACGCCCTTGGTCCGCGAAGCAGCCCGGGCCGGTCCGCTCACCGGCCCGGGTGCTTCTGAGTGCTCCGCCGGGTCACCCCCAGACCCGGGAGAGCAGCCACTCCCCCGTGGCGGTTTCGTGGCACAGTTCGTACACCCCCTGGGAGTAGGCCGATCCGGCCTCCACCCGCCAGTGCTTGCGTTCGGGCACCTGAGAGCGCTTTCCCGGTGCCCAGTCCCTGCGCAGGGTCACCCAGTGATCGATGATCCTGCGTACTCCGTAGACCCTTCCATCCCACACGAAACGGGTCGGTCTACCGTCGTCCTCCACGACCGTGACCTCCGCCCCGAAGTACCGCCCCACAACCGTTCCCCCAAGCATCGACCATCTCCTCCGTGTCCGGCGGCGTGAGGACACACCGCCAGGGCGCCCACCCGTGGGGAAGTACGACCAGGCATTCGAACACACATTCGAATCATAGCGAAGAGGGGGCGGGCGTGGAACCGTTTCCGCCTTGACGACATCCCCTCATGTGACACCATCCGTCGCACCGTGGGACCCGGCCTTCACGCGAAGACCGAGGAGCCCGGTGCCCGGCACGCCGGTCACCTCGTCATCGCGGCTTCGCTCCGAAACCGTTCCACCCTCGGTCCGGGCACTACTCGAAAGCCCCGAAGTCGAGGAGATCCACGACCGGTGCCCCGAAGGCTTCGGCCCATGACCCCGACCCGCGCCCGCGTTCCCGGCCGCCACCACCGGGAACATCACCCATCGATACGTGCCCGAACGCGGGCATCGGTACGCTGATAGGCGCGTATCGCACGATCTGTGAGGACCCCCGACTGTGACGCCCAACGGCCATGAAAGCGACAAGCCCCTGCGCGCAGGGGACCCGCGTGAACTCGACGGTTACCGCGTCGTCAGCCGACTCGGGCGCGGCGGCATGGGCACCGTCTACCTCGCCGAGGACCAGAACGGTCGCTCCGTCGCCATCAAACTGATCCATCCGGACCTGGCCGATGACGAATCCTTCCGACGGCGTTTCGCCCGTGAGGTGGACGCGGCCCGCAGAGTGGCACGCTTCTCCACCGCCGGGGTCATCGACGCTCGCTTGGACGGCGAACCGTTGTTCATCGTGTCGGAGTACGTGGCCGGCCCCAACCTCTACGAGGCGGTGCGCACCGGAGGACCGATGCACGGCGGCACGCTGGAGGGCCTGGCCATGGGGGTGGCGGCGGCGTTGACCGCCATCCACGGTTCGGGGGTGATCCACCGCGACCTCAAACCCGCGAACGTCCTGCTCTCCACCGTCGGCCCCAAGGTGATCGACTTCGGTATCGCCCGAGCGCTGGACGATTCCGGGGGCGGGATCACCCGGTCCAGCCAGCTCATGGGGACCCCCTCCTACATGGCACCCGAGTTGATCCTCGGGGAACAGCCCACGCCGGCGGCCGACATCTTCGCGTGGGGCTGTCTGGTGACCTTCGCCGGCACCGGTAACGCGCCCTTCAACGCGGCGACGGTGCCCGCGGTATTGCACAACATCTCCACGGCCGCACCCAAGCTGGACGGGTTGGACCCGAGCCTGCTGGACCTGGTGGAGGCCGCCCTGGACAAGAAACCAGGCAACCGACCCACCTCCCAGCAGATTCTGGCCCGGTTGACCGGACAAGAGGATCCGGAGGAGGCAGAGGTGCGTCGCACGATCACCACCTCTTGGGCACCGCCCACCTCCGCGCCGGTGGCGGGCGCTCCGCCCGAGGAGGAGATCGCGGCCGAGCCGTCACAGACTTGGGAACAGCCTCAAGGCGTCGGCCCCCACCAGGGCACGACGCCGAACCAGGGCGCGGAACAGGGGCGGATCGCGGCCACCGAGCAGACGTTCTCACGACAGCCGACGCCGCCCTCCACCCTCCCGTTCCCTCCGGGACACCCCGGCTTCCAGGCTCCCTCCGGCCCACAGAACCCGTCGGGCGGGCAGCACCCGGGCGCGTACGGTGTCCGGACTCCCCCACCGCATTCGGGTCCCCAGCAGGGCCAGGGGCCGTACACGGGCCCCACTCCACCCGGTGGGCACGGTCGGCGGTGGCCCGACGCAGGCCACCCTCCCAACGCTCATCCCCACCCGCACATGGGACGACAGGGCCCCTCCCCCGTGCACGGACAGCCCGCGCTCGGCACCCACGCCGCTCCGACCGGCCCGGGCGGCCCCGGTGGTTTCGAACCTCCAGTGAAGGGGGGCGCCTCCGGTGGGCGACGTAGGTTCATGCTGATCGGCGGCGGTATGGCCGCACTGGTGTTGGTGGCCGCGGTGGGCGGGAGCCTGGTGTTCAGCGGCACGGAGGGGCCACCGGAGGACACCACCAGCCTCTACGTCTCCGACTTCACCACGGACCCTGGATGGCCTCGTACCTACGACTTCGACCCCCAGGACCCCGGGCTGAACAACATCGGGTACTGGGGCGAGCAAGGCGCCATGGTGCTCACCTTCGATGCCTCGCGCAGCGATGGGCAGGGCGCACGGGTCCCCTACGAGCCCGCGACCCCCGACCACGTCCTCATCAGTACCACCATGGCCCCCCTGGAAGGGCCGGCCGAAGCCACGACGGGCGCGTACTGCTGGGGTCAGGAGAGTGAGGAGGACACGATGTACGAGGCGCAGGTGCGCCTCGACGGGGGTGAGGCGCAGATCCGTCGGGTCACCGAGACCGCTGGGGAGAGCGCGCTCGCCCGGACCACCGAGGTCGACGGGTTCGTACCCTACGGCCTGTTCGGCGAGGACGCCCCGCCCCGTGACCTGCCCTATCGGACCGACCTGGACGAACTGGACACCAACAACCTCAAGTTCGCGTGTGAGTACACGGCCGAGGACGGCCAGGACCCCTACATGCGCCTACGGCTGTGGGTCAACGACGAACTGGTCCTGAGCGCCACGGACGAGGAACCACTCCCGGACGACTCCGACCTGGACGACGACGAACGGCGCATGGTCGGTCTGATCCAGCGTTCCTCGGTGGGCAACGAACAGGTGGCCGTGGCCTACACGGACTTCGCTCTGCACCGGATCAACGTGGAGGAGTAAGCAGCGGAGGGGCAAGCCACGCTACCTCGGCCCGGTCCCATGTCGAGGAGGCGACCGGCGCGCTACGGTCGAGAGCACCCATAGCCGACCCGATACACCTTGACGGCCACCACACCAGGGAGGACGAGACGACATGCGCGCCATCGTGATGGAGGAGTTCGGCGGACCCGAGGTCCTGCGCCCCAAGGAGATCGACGACCCCAGCCCGGGCCCGGGCCAGGCCCTGGTGGACGTGAGGGCCCGAGGCGTCAACTTCATCGACACCTACCAGCGCAGCGGCGCCTACCAGGTCCCCCTGCCGTTCACCCCTGGGATGGAGGCCGCCGGGACGATCGCCGCCGTGGGCGAGGGAGTCACCGACCTGTCCGTGGGCGACCGTGTGGGCTGGGCGATGGCCCCGGGCGGGTACGCCGACCGGGCGGTGGTCGACGCCTCCCTCCTGGTACCCGTGCCCGAGGCCGTCACCGACGAACAGGCGGCCGCCCTACTGCTCCAGGGCATGACCGCGCACTACCTCACCCACTCGGTGCACCCGGTGGCCGAGGGCGAGAACGTGCTGGTGCACGCCGCGGCGGGCGGGACCGGATTGCTCATCACCCAGCTCGCCAAGGCCAGGGGCGCTCGGGTGATCGGCACCGTCTCCACACAGGAGAAGGAGGACATCGCCCGGGACGCGGGCGCCGACGAGATCATTCGGTACACCCAGACCTCGGTGGCCGAGGCCGTCCAAGACCTCACCGGCGGACAGGGCGTGGCGGCCGTCTACGACGGTGTCGGTCGTGACACCTTCGAGGCGAGCCTGAACTCACTGCGTCCGCGCGGGGTACTGGCCCTGTTCGGACAGTCCAGCGGCCCGGTGGACCCGGTGGACCCGCAGCGCCTCAACACCGCGGGCTCGGTCTACCTCACGCGCCCGTCGCTGGGACACTTCGTCGCCGAGCGCGAAGAGTTGCTGGGGCGTGCCCGCGACCTGTTCGCGCTGGTCGAGCAGAAACGCCTGAACGTCCGGGTCGGTGGCCGATACCCGCTGGAGGAGGTCGCAAGGGCGCACAGCGACCTGGCCTCTCGCAGCACCAGCGGCAAGCTCATGCTGATCTGAGCCTTCTGCGTCCTTGGAGTCGAGGACACACGCGAGCGAGTCGATGAACGCGACGCCGGTGGTCGCCTCCGGGCGATGGAATCGACACCCCACGCGGCGGTGGCCACCCCATGAGAGGTGGCCACCGCTTTCGTGCCCGCCGCCTCGCCTCGTGAACGAGTCCGTAGCGGCGCGGCCGAATTCATTCGCTCTGACGCGGTTCCGGGGTCTGGCCCATCCCGGCCCCGGCCCTGCGGACGTCGTCACGGGCGTCCGCGACCGCCTTCTCCGCCGCCTCGGCCGCGTCCGCGGCGGCCTGCGCGGAGGAGGACTGTGCGGGGTCGGGCCCGGTGATCTGTGCCGGACCATCGCTCGGTTCATCCTCCGGCTGCTTCTCGGTGGAGGGCGCCGATCGGGCCGCTTCACCGGCGAAGGCGTGGCTGACGTTCTTGACCGCCTCGGTGAGCTCGCCCGGGATGACCCAGAAGGTGTTGCCCTCGCCCTCGGCCAGACTGGGCAGGGTCTCCAGGTACTTGTAGGCGAGCAACTTGGCGTCGGCGTTGTTGGCGTGCACGGCCTGGAAGACGCGTTCGATGGCCTTGGCCTCACCATCGGCCCGAAGGATCGCCGCCTGCTGGTCACCCTGGGCCTCCAGGATGGCCTGCTGGCGGGCGCCCTCCGCCTTGAGGATGCGTGACTGACGCTCACCCTCGGCGTGCAGGATGGCCGCGCGCTTGTCGCGGTCGGCCCGCATCTGCTTCTCCATCGCCTCCTTGATGGTGGGCGGTGGATCGATCGCCTTGATCTCGACCCGGTTGATGCGGATGCCCCACTTACCGGTGGTCTCGTCCAAGACACCGCGCAACCGGGTATTGATCTCCTCACGGGAGGTCAACGTGCGTTCCAGGTCCATGGAGCCGATGACGTTGCGCAGCGTGGTGACGGTGAGTTGGTCTATGGCCTGGATGTAGTTCGCCACCTCGTACGCGGCGGCCTTGGGTTGGGTGATCTGGTAGTAGAGGACGGTGTCTATGTTGACGACCAGGTTGTCCTCGGTGATCACTGGTTGTGGCCGGGAGCTGAAGACCTGTTCACGCAGATCGAACTTGGTGTTGACCCGGTCGACGCCCGGGATGATGAAGTTCAGTCCGGGGTCGAGGGTACGGATGTAGCGGCCGAAGCGCTCGATGTTGTAGGCGCGCGCCTGCGGCACGATGCGGATCGCCGCCAAAGCGATGGCGACCAAGAGGACGGCGATGATGATGAGCGGTATTGCGGGGTCCATCTTCTGTACCTGTGCCTAGGTCGGGGATGGGACTGTGTGCTTCGCGTACCGGTGATCGTTGCTCGAGTGGCTCGGTTCCAGGTCCGTTCAGGGACGGTCCTGTTCGGGGCGATTCTGGTCGGGGCGGTCCTGGTCCGAGCGGTCCTGCTCGGTGATCTCGGGTAGCGGCTCGCGTGGGTAGACCACGGCCGTGGCCCCGTCGATCTCCATGACGTCGACGTGGGTGCCCACGGGGATCACCAGGTCCTCGTCGAGCGAGCGCGCCGACCACTCCTCTCCGTTCAGCTTGACCAGCCCGTGGTCGGCGTCGACCGCGCTCAGGACCCGCGCCGAGTGTCCGACGAGGGCGGCGGTTCCGGAACGGACGTCGGGACCACGAGTGAGCTGACGGTCCATGATCGGTTTGACCAGCACGATTCCCGCGGCGGAGGCCGCGGCGAACCCGATGATCTGCACGACCACGGGAAGTCCCAACGCTCCGAGGATCGCGGCGACCAGAGCGGCGGCGGCCAGCAACCCCAGGACGAAGGTCAGCGTGAAGAACTCGGCCACCCCCAGGGCGGCCGCGAGAATGATCCAGATCAGCCAGGCAGGCATGTTCCTGTCAGCCCTCCCGCCGTGGTTTCGGTAGTCCTCAAACTACCCACACAAACCCGACGAACCACAAGGATCGCGCTATGGATACACGATCGCGGCCCACGGCGCCCCCGTCGTAAGGGATGCCGTGGGCCGTCTGCTGACCCGTGTACGCCGGTGTGCGACGCCCAGAGGGCTACCTACCGCCGGAAAACTGGTAGACGAGCTGGTAGGTGGGCCGGTTCTGCCAGTGGATCGGCCACATGCCGATCCCGCCCACGGCCTGGTGGATCACCGTGTCCGCGCACAATTGGTCGCCCGCCGAGCAGTGTTCGTCACCGGGGTAGACCTCGCCCGCCGGCACCGCGACCGCTTCGGCGAGGCTGTCCAACAGGACCGTCCGGCAGTCGTCGAGGTCGCCCTCACCACAGTAGACCCGGTCACCGAGCGTCCCGTCGACCTTCCGGCCCAGGACGGTGCGCAGGTCCTTGTCCACGTAGGACCACCAGCCGTACTGGAAGGCCGAGCCACGATGCGGTTGGCCCTGGTTGAGGCTGATCGGATCACCGTCGCCGATGGCTCCCGAGGGAGATTCGTCGATCTGGGAGACCCGGGTCAGTTCTCGGTACAGGTCCTCGCCCAGGCCGGGTTCGAACTGGGCCCGCACCAGGATCGGCCACCAGGCGTCCAGCACCCGGATCGCGTCGGCGTGTTCGTAGTACCTGGCGTCCCGATGGGGTTCGCGACGCAGTGCACCGGCCTCGACCCAGGCCCGCAAGGACTCCACCGCCCCGACGAGTTCGGGCTCTTGCACCTCATCGGTGTCGATGACCTCCAACAACAGCGGTAGGACCCGTTCGGCGCGAAGGTCTGCGACACCGGCCTCCATCATCGTGGCGGTGAGGGAGGCGGTGGTGAACTCGTGTCCGTCCTCGATGAGCCCCAGGACGCGGCCGTCCAACAGGTCGTTGCGGTGCACCGATCCGGTGGACCACCCCGAGGTGTAGCCGTGCGCGGGCTTGTTGTTCCAGTTGACGATGTAGTCCGGGTTGATCTGTTGCGGGTGGTCCTCCTGCGGATGGTGATCGGCGTCGTTGGTGGCCGGGTCCCAGCCGGACCAACCGGAGCCGGAGTAGGCGTCGATCGGCAGGGTGGGGTCGGTGCCCTCGATCCGGATCGGGTTGGCCCCGGAATTGATGAAGGCGATGTCCTGGTCGTCGACGTAGTGCCAGTTGAAGGCGTAGCCGATGTCCTCTGCCGCCTGGGTGAAGGTCTGCGCGGAGGTGATCGCTTCGGGGTCGTTGAACTGCTGGAATCCGAGTATGGAGTCGACCTCGCGCATGTAGGTGGACCGCAGCTCGGTGAAGGCGACGGGATCGCCGCCCACGGTGGCGAAAGCCCGTACCAGCCCGAATTCGGACCGCAACGAGGTGAGCGTGTAGCCGCCCGCGGGGGTCCCGTCGGCGACGGTGGGCTTCCAGTCGTTGCTGACGCTCAAGGCCTCGAAGTCCACGCAGTCACCGGCGGAGTTCACGTAGGAGCGTGAACCGGTGGAGGGGGCGGAGCCGTCGGTCTCGCACAGTTGGACCGCGAAGGTGTCGGTGATGTCCTGCCCGGCCGAGGTGGCACTCCAGGCGTAGTCGACACCACGCCCCATCTGGACGTAGAAGCTCACGCCGGCGAAGGAGGCGCCGCGGGCGCTGATGCCGGGGCCCTGGAGTTCCTGGAGCATGAGCAGTTGCGGGGAGAAGTAACCGGTCTGGGGTCCCATCACCGCGATGGGGTTCCCACTCTGGGTGTGCTCGCCCGATACGAGCAGCGCGTTGGACATCCCGCGCGGGTCGAGGAAGCCTTCGGGCAGCACACCTTCGTCGAAGACACCCTCGACGGCGGACAGGTCGCCCTCCTCGACCATCTCCTCCAGCTCCTCACGCTGTTCCCGCTCGAGCTCCTCGACCGTGGGGGCATCGGGGCCGGGAACCTCTTGGGGTTCGGTCGTGGCCTGGGAGAGCGTGGGACCGGAAGCCGCCGAGCCGTATTCGTCGTGAACGATGTCGTAGGGTTCGACCGATCCGGCGTCGGGGATGACCTGGCCGACGGGATCGTCGGGGCTCTGAGCGTAGGGGAACTCACCATCGACGCTGACCGAGGCCTCGGGATCGTTCTCCATGCGCCAGGCCCGCCAGAGTTCGAGGCCCTCCTCGGCGCCGTAGCGGTCCTGGAAGTTGGCCAGGACGATGGCGGACCGCACCTCGCCTCCACCGCCGCCACCGAAGATGCCGCCCACCATGGCGGCGATGCCCACGACGTCGGTGACACTGAAGTGCTCGATTTCGCCGGCGTTGGTGATGGCGTTCTTGTGCCCGGTCAGGACGTACTCACCGGGGAAGTAGCGGCCCCTGTCGGCTTGGTCGATGTAGCTGTTGACGCCCTCCAGATAGGCCTCGACGTCCTCGATCGCCTGGGCTCCCCGTTCACCGCCCTGAGAGACCACTCGGTCGATCTGGGCCTGCTTGTCCTCCTCGGTGTAGGGGGCCGTGCTCCACAGGTCCTGTTCCATCCCCCGGTTGCCCTCGGCCCCACCGGCGAAGGAGGTCAGTTCGCCGCGACCGACCCGGCGCAAGACGTCCATGAGGAAGAGGCGGTCCTCACCGGCGGCGTATCCGGCGCCGAACATGGTGCCTTCTCGGGTGGTGCCCTGGATGTGCGGGATGCCGTGAGCCGCGTCGCGGGTGATGGTGACGTCCTCGCGAGGGCTGTACTCACGGTCGATTCCGGCGTCGCCGACACCGAAGGAGGCGTCATGGAAGAAGTCGTCCAAGCGGTCCTGGGTGAGGCCGTCGTAGTGATGGACGAGGTCGTCGTACATGTCGAGCTGGCTGGAGGAGTGTTTTGGCCGGGTGCCGAAGACCTGGTGACCGAGGATCTCGACCAGGGTGGCGCTGCCGTTCTGCCCCGGCGGAAGGATGTCCAGACAGCCGGCGGGTGCGCAGTAGTCCTCATAGGTGACCGGTTCGGCCATGGCCGGAGTGGCGGGCAGGGCCGCGGCGGTGGAGGCCGCCACGGCCAAGGCGGCGCCCATGGCGCCGGCCCGGAGCCGTCGTCCACGGGCGGGATGTCGGGGGGAGGGAGGGGGCATGTGCGGGTCACCACCTGGGGGTACGGGAGATGGATCAGCGGCAGAGTAGGCACGATTCGGTGAATCGCGAAAGACATTCATGTTTTTCGGGGAGACCGACACCGACACCCGGGTTTAGAGTGATGTAGGCCACAGCAGGCAAAACCTCGGTTCGGTCTCCGCGGCTCGCCACCGACCTTGGCCACAACCGGCCGGCCACTCATCGCCCATGCACAGAACATCGACGGCGATCGGTTCGACACAATCCCCGCACGAACGCCCCGAGCAAGGCCGCCCTGGCAATGGCCTGACGGCCGCCCCCGGCCAGAGCCTTCCCTTAGAGCAGCGCACCGGAGACGAGATCACCCCCTTCGACGCCACCGGCGGACACCTGCCCGTCGACCCCGGCGTGCCGCCCCTCCCCAACGAACCACCCTGCTCACCATCGGGGCCATCACCATCACCCAGACCAGTGTCATCACGCCTGCGGGTGGTTTCCCTATCAAAGACAGCCTGTGGACGATTTCGGACACGAGTCACACCGAACAGTCCGCCCCACGTAAGCGATCATCATCGCCATCCTCGCCTTCGGGTGGACCCGCCTCTTCGGCACGCTCTTCCTGCTCATCAAGGACGAGGAAGACCACCAGGCAGGTTCGGATCACCGTTCAGGCGGGCGGCTCCTACCAGGCCACCCAACTCCCCGTGAACAGCCGTGCCTTCGTTCCTCAGATCCACCAGCAGGTCGACTACGCCCGACCCTTGGCGGCCTGGCCCACGGTCTCGGGGTCGCCCACGGCGGGCGGCCCCCGGATTCGCGTTCCGGTCGTCGAGTAGCCCGGCCCTGGCCCATTCAGCACCGATCACGCGGCTAGCCCCGGTCAACAGCGCCCCTGAAGGGAGCCAAACCGCAGCAAACCGGGTTTGCCGCGCGATGTATCCGCCCATACACCTAGAGGCTCTAGAGTCGAACGGAGAGGGAAACGCATGCTGCTCGCGATGGCGTCACTGATGCTCCTGCTCGGCCAATGGTGGGTCTTCTAAGCCTCCCGACCACCTCTGGGCCAGGGCGACTCTCGGAGTTCACGAAACGCCGGCGGCACAGCACCACACTCGGGGTTAATCACCGGTAACGTGGGGCGCGAAGCCCATAGCGACCGATTTGGTGGAACGCGCGTGGTAACGAGACACAACTACGAAACACCGTAGTTGGCGAGGCTTTGCCCTCCCGTGGGTGACATCTGACGAATACCCTAGAATGTCTGCCCGGGAGACCCAACACGGTCCACCACCCTCAAGGTCGCCACCCCATCCGACCAAGGGTAATGCTCTGATCGCGCCCTGCGATCACGAGCCACAAGTAAATCGAGCACCCGTAGCTCAGTGGATAGAGCACCGGACTTCTAATCCGACGGTCGCAGGTTCGAATCCTGCCGGGTGCGCCACAAAACCCCAGGTCAGACGGGGTAAGCGAGGACCTCGAACGAGGTCCTCGCGGCCTTTTCAGGGCTTGTGTGCTCCTCGTGTGCTCCCCAGTACAAGGTCAGTGCAGGTGGGCGTCGACCTCCCGGAGCACTTTGCCGTCCCCTGACCCTGGCAGCCCCATGTCGAAGCTGCCCCCGCGCCCACCCGCCAGGAGGCGGGCACGGCCCCAACACCCCCTACCCCTGGGACCCCTCTGAGCGTGTCAGCCGCCCACACGCCCCGACGCAGGTAGCGCGCCCAGCCGCCATTCACCACGTGAAGCACACACGCTATATACCGGACATGAGCGGTTCTCCGCAACTCATGGCCGAATAGCATCCGCCTCCCGTCGCCGTCGAATCAGCACGTGGATATCCTGGACCAGTCATCGGTTGAATGCCATTCCTACCTCCGAATGGCTTGACAGTCTAAGCAGATCAAAGCACGAAAGCGGGTGGGGCAGTGTCAGGCGGCACCGTTGGTGTGAACCCGGATGAAGCCTACGCAGGTGGGTCGGCCTCGGCGGAGGCAGCAGCACGGCTCAGGGATCTGCCAACCGACTTTGATGGGGCGATTCAAGCGGCCAAGAGCGCAGTGAGACCCGCTCCGGGCATCACAGGCTGGGACTCCTTCGGAACGGACCACGAACAGCACATGGTCGATGTTAAGGAGCACGCGAGGATACTCGCAGAGAACATCCAGGACGGTGCTTACGAGGCAGCGGCAACAGACCTCGAAGCGTCTGAGGAGTTCTCCATCCCGATTAACGGACCCCAGCTCTACTAGCCCCTTTCCGCACGCCCCTTTTTTGGAGTTATATGTGTCTGCGCTCAACTACACCGAATGTGAGATCGACCGCAGTGTTGTCGCTTCGGCCAGAGCCACCTTCGAGGAACTGCACGCTACGATCAGCGGACGATCCGGCGAGCACAACACGATCACCCAGCCAGTGGGGTTCGATTTCTCAGACCTGATCGGCGAAGGATTGAGGAGTGCAGCCGCCGAAAACCATTTCTCCTGGAGCAGCTCCATGATGGCGTGTACCCACGCCTACGGAGTGCTCGACAAAATCAGCAAGGACGTGCAGTGGTACGAGCAAAAAATCGAGGAGATTGAGGAGAGCCTCTCCACGGCCATTGCCAATGCCAGCGAACCGGATAACCTGACCATCGTCAACCAGATCATCGAGTCGCACAATATGGACGCCAGAGAAGCGTGGCGGACTCTGGAGTCACGGTGTGACGAGTCCGAGGAGCTGTTGCGCGACGGTCCGACTCCGGATAACATCCGCGCCCTCTCCGAAGGAGGCCATCTGGGTGAGCACGGCCAGATCGGCTTCTACACGACCAACAACCTGGACTACTTCTACGTTGATGAGACCCAGGCCGAGACGATCGCGATCCACATCGAGAACGCGGTCATCAACGGGTACGAGGGGAGCATCGAGGCTCTCGAAGACAACCCTGAGCACCTTGCCCTTGTAGCGAACATCATCTCGCGAGCACAGAACGCCCAACAGAACGGCGACAAGCTGCTAGACGGCGAAATCGAGTTCCTGGAGACGCTGTTCGGCGACCTCGCCAACGTTGGGGACAACGACCCCTCCTTCCTCAACTTCATGGACCAGGTGAACGCCAGCGAGCACATTAGCGATTCCTTGAAGGAGGAAATCAGTCGCAACTTGGCGAACTCCATGCTCGTCCTTTCTGATGAAAACATCGGAGGAGGAGTGAACTCCCTCCCTGAGGACGTTCGAGAGGTTGCCTTTGGGAATAACGTACAGCCCGTCGGGAGCATTGAAGGAGATGATCCCTACACAACTGTTACCCAAGATCCAGAACAGTTGTGGCGGGACAGTTTCCTCTCATTGAGCGATTTTCTCAGCAGCTCTGATTCCAGAGTTCGAGGCGGCACGGAGTTCTCCGTTGCACTCCTCGGATCGAGCGCTATGCATATTGAGCAGGTTGAAAATTATGGACCCATGAGGGATCAGAGCCTTCAGGAAATCTTCGACGTTGCCACAAGAAACCCTGAAGCAAGCAATGTCATGATCACCGGAGAATACTTTGATGGAAGCAATTATCGCCATCATGATAATCATTCCGATTATTCTCCCGAGCACTTCCTTGAGGTGATCTATTCCCACCAGTGGGAAGACGATGGAGATGCCGTGTCTGGGATTACTGACTGGATCTCATCGTTCAAGGAGAGCGGAACTGAGGAGGAGCGTCATTACGCTGGAAATGCGGCACATGCCCTGATCGATCTACTAACCACTGATGAGGATGGGGAAAACCCGTTCAGGGACACTGCTAGTGAGGGTGACGGCCACTATCCCCTCGCGGTCACAGAGATCAATCCGGAGATTGCGGCAAGTTTGGGATCCGTCTATCTCTCCTACCTAGACGACTTCTCCATTGATACCAACGATAGCGGATACATTGAACTCGACGGAAACCGGGAAGATCTCTACCTGTTCCACGAGAACGGGGACCGCGCCCTACTGCTCCCACAGGACGTGAAGGAGAAATTTCTCCAGCTCCTCGTCGCCAACGAGGACTTGGCGCCCAATATCATCGCGGCGACCGAGTCCCAGGAGCGCAGGATCATCGAGGCCTTCCTCACGCACCCGGACGTGGGTAACAATGTCGGAGGTCAAGCGGCTGCGGATCTTCGAACCACTCTCGACAACGCGCTGATCCAAGAGTATGTGGATCGAGACCAGAGCATCAAGGAGGCGCAGACGTCCGCCAACAACCAGTGGCAGACGGGCTACAACGTATTCACCGCTATCTCCACTGGACTCGGCGGCGCCAGCTCCACTCCCATGGGTATCGGCACGGAGGTACTCATTAAGGTTCTCGAACAGCCTCTGAAGGACTACGTCGGGGACCTGGTGAAGGAGAACATTCAGTTCGAGTACATCGAGGACCTCGACCAGAGGTTCATGAAGAGCGATGCTGATATCCGCGACCACGCCAATCTCCAGTTGCTCGACGTCATGGTTGGTATGGACTTGATCGATATGGATACTCTGAAGGAGGAGGGTCTCCTCATCGAGGAAGCGGATGGCACCATGCGACTCCCTGCCACGGCTGCGGAATGGGGCACCGGATCCAGCGGCTACATGTCCGCTGTAGAGGATGTCATATCGGAAACCTCTTTCGAGAACGATGATCGCATGGATTCCTACGTTCGCAATTTTATGGAGCTCTACGGCCCGGATCTGCATGAGGGGCGATTGGAATAGGACTGGAGGTAGGAATGAAATCCAAGAAGCCCTCGAAAACCGGCAAGGCACAGGCTGGGCAGATACGGGCAGGTGCCATGGCCGCTGTTCTCACCGTGTTCGCCGCGGCGGGGTGTGCTGTTTCCGGGGAACGAGTGACTGACACGGAGGTCATCGATGAGGCGCGGGGACCGCTAACAGCCTCCGAGGTGGAGACGGTCACGGAGTTTCTGACCGACAGTCAGCGGGGCTCTGCCACCGAGTTGGTGACCACCGGGTCCGGTGTCCTGGCACTGTTCGAGAACGAGGTGGTCTCCTTCGGAGTCGATCCCGTGGCGGAAGCATGGAGCTACGAGATCTCCGGTCCGGTCCGGGACGTGTCTATCGGGCCAAGCGGAGAGACGATACTGCTACGACGCGACGCTGGTCTGGGTCCTGTGGACCGGGAGCGAAGCATGTTGCTGGACTCGAGCGATGGCCGTGTGATCGAGTCTTACACCGCCTGGGGCGAGGCTGCGTCCGGCGCGGGGCACCTGCTCCGCGAGGTGTGGGTGACGGCCGAGCCCGAGGGGATACTGGTCGCCCGCCGGCTCTCCGACGGTGATGTGGCCTGGCAGCACGATCTGACCGAAACCTGCTCTTCGGGGAGCGCGGATGACATCGATCTCGCATCCGCCGGGATCCAACTGTTGGTGGCATATACGTGTGTCGAGGACGGTTCGGCCCATGCCACGATGATCGCAGATCATACAGGGGACCCTTTCTGGGAGGAATCCTGGGCGGATACCCCCGCACCCCAGGTTCACGTCGTGCACGAACACACAGTTCCTGGAGGGCCGGATGATCCGATCTCACGAATGCTCAACGAGGAGCTGAGCGGCGGGTTCCTGTTCGTCTACGGAAGCGAACTCGACGGGGTGGAGCCGTTTCTCCCCGAGCCCTGGCGTAGTGCTCCGGGGGTAGGGGACTATGCAGAGGAGCCCCTGCAGGACCTCAGGGAGGCACCGCAAGAGATTATCCTGCACTCATCCCCACGAGGGAAGATGAATGATCTTCTCGTCGTGCAGGCTGCCCGATGGCTGGCTGGGGATAACGGTGTCCCCTTCACGAAGGAGGACATTGACGGCTCCCTGATGATTGATGATGAGCTCGTACAGAACCCCAACCAGTGGTCGACAGGACAGTCCGGTTACGTTTCCGCTCTGACAGAGGAACTGGCAGAGGCGTTTCCGTAGAGGCGAGTGACCAGTACTCCAGTTGCAGATCCGGACCTGGGTTGTTTCCCGGCATGAGGACGGCCACCGCGTGGTAATCGGAGCTTGTGAGAGCAACGCAGACCCGCGTGGTGGCCACTGCCCTCAGGGGAGCGCCTCAACGCTGGCACCAGCGGTTGAACAAGATGATTGGCACCATCTCAACTTGCCGACCCACCCAGGGGACCTTTGATCCGATGGTCTACACCCCCTCGACGCGAGGGAATCCCAGTCCAGGTGGGGTGCACCTTCAGCATCGTCTGTGTTTGAAGGCCCTGTGGTGCTCCTGGTGTGCTCCCCTGAACCGGCTACCGCACCGGGACCAGGTCGCTCACCTCAGACGGAGCCGCTGCACCGTGTAGCAGCGCGGCAGTCGCCCCGGCCTCCGCCGTCGCCGTATGCGGGAGCACGCTCTGGCAGATGCGCTGTGTGAAGTACGTGCTGGAGCGCCCCAACCCGCCCGAGGCCACCTGCACAGCCGAACCCGCAGCCAACACCTCAAGGCAAGCCCACGCAGCGCGAGGACCCAACACCCCCTACCGGGCCTCCCTACCCCGACACCGCCCAATGCGGGCGTTATGCCCTTTTTGCTGGCCGTGGCCACCACTGGCCCCGTGGGGCGCTGACCGCAGGGGCGGCCCCGGGTGCCGGGGCTGGGGTGTTCAGTGCGGCACCGGGGCGCTGGTGGCCCCACACCGCCCCACGATCCGAACAGGACGGGAACCACCCGGCCCGCCGCCCCATGCCAGCCCCGAGCCCGGCGACCACGGATCCGGACACGAAACGCCACCCACGTCCCGTACGCGTCCCCACCCCGCACGCCTCACGGCCGCGCACCAGACCACACGGCTGAGGTGCTGGCATGCCCGGCACGCTCCCGCACGATCACTCCTTTGACGCGCACACCGATTTCGGATGTCCACCGAATCCCAAACCAATGGTTTTAGCAAGGTTAAGGAATAACTATTTCATAAGTGATAATGAAAGGAGGAGAGTGGGAGATGGAGGACAGGCCAGAGTGGAAGAAGAGGTGGCGGATCGGTCGGCCGACCGACCTGCGAGCAGACCCGGGGCCGCCGCCCCTACGTGAAGGTGACTACCCACTCAGGGGTGTTGCAAAGTCGGTGATCGATGGGATCATTCCTGGTCACAGGAGAGCGGCAGGACGAGCCAAGCCCCTTGAACACGACAACGGAGCCCTGGTAGAAGGTCAGGAACTCTCACACCCCTGGCCTCACAAGGACTCCGTTGCGCTCCCAGTCTGCCACGCCCTCCCCTGCCCTGTGCGCACCCACGAGCGAGGAGGCCGACCCCCGTCACCGGCGGGGACGGCGCCACCAGCTGGGCTGCATCGTCCTGATCGCCCTGTGCGCGGTGCTGGCCGGGGCTCGCTCCTTGACCGCGATCGGTCAGTGGGCGGCCAACGCGCCCCAGCACACCCTGGCCCGGTTGGGAGCCCGCACCACCTGCCCGGCACTGGGCATCCGTCGACCTCCCAGCCCCGCCACCATCCGACACGTCCTGACCGGCCTGGACCCCGACGCCTTGACGCGGATGATCACCGCCGCCGACCTGGCTGTTCTCGTCGTGGACGGTAAGTGCGTGCGCGGCTCGCGTACCCGCCGCGACAAGGCGATGCACCTGCTGACCGCGATGACCCCCGCCGGGCACGTGGCCGCCCAGGTGCGCGTGGCCGACAAGACCAGCGAGATCGACGCCCTGGCCGGGCTCCTCCAAGGCCTGGACATCGAAGGCAGCGTGATCAGCGCCGATGCGCTGCACACCCAGACCGACACCGCCAAACACCTGGTCGCCGAACGCAAGGCGCACTACGTCCTGACCGCGAAGGCCAACCAGCCGACCTTGTTCGCTCAGGTCAAGGCGTTGCCGTGGGGGCAGGCGCCCACCCTGTTCTCCACCTCGGAGCGGGGCCACGGGCGGTGTGAGACCAGAACCGTGAAGGTGCTCACCGCACCGAAGATCGCGTTCCCGTACGCCAAGCAGGTGCTGCGGGTGCACAGGTGGGTCAAGGACCTGGCCACGGGAAGGGTGCGGCGCACCTACGCCTACGTGGTCACGAGTTTGAGCGCGGAGCAGGCCGGCCCGGAGCGGTTGGCGGGCTTGGTGCGGGGTCATTGGCGGATTGAGGCGCTGCACCATGTGCGGGACGTGAGCTTTGGTGAGGATGCCTCCCGAGTGCGTACCGGGCATGGCCCGCAGAACATGGCGATGCTGCGTAACCTGGCCATCCCGCTGCTGGCGGGGCTGGGGATGTCCAGCATTCCCGAAGCGGTCCGCTGGGTCTCCTACGAGGCGTTCACCCGCCCTCTTGGTCTGCTGAGGATCCCCTGATCAGGGAGAACACGTCTTTCACTCGACTTTGAAACAGCCCTGACTACCCACTGGGTATAAGTCTGACCCCGTGAGTCACACTCAAATGCACCCTGACCTGCAAGGATGGCAGATTTCAGTCCGAGTGTGCCACTGGGGGCGCTGGCGTAGTCACAGGTAGGGCGATGCGCGTAGTCACAGGCGTAGTCACAGGAGCCCCCTGTTCGCACACCCTCCCCGCCCCAAGAAGAGGGAAACCGCACGAGAAAGACTTCCTCCGATTCACCGAGCATTCTTTTATCCCTCACTCAACCCGCCACACCACACCGGGGCCAATCAGCACGCCTTCGAGCGCACGCACCACACCTGAAGCACCCCAGGACCCACGCCCGCCCAGCGCCACGATTCCTCATACCTGAGAACACACATTTGACCAAGCAATTCTTTACCAGAGAACCGAATGCAGAAGGTGATGAACTGAGCAGGCCTCCACCCGAACCGAGACCGAAGCATGCACCCTTGAACACTTAGAGGAATTGAGTCATACATGAGCGCTCAAGGAGCAGAGAAGGGGGTGGAGGGGCGGGCCGGGGAGGAGCCAGGAGGGCGGCACGTGGGGCGAGCAACCGAGGGGTCACCGCCGAGGCCGCCGCCCCCTACGTGAAGGTGACTACCCACTGGGTATAAGTCTGGACGTGAGTCACACCCCTAAAACCGGCCCTGAACTGCGAAAATGAGTGTTTCAGGGGGGTCCACAGGGCTGGATGGGTCGTTGGAGTGATCGTTGGAGGGTCCGTTGGAGTACTGATTCACTGGTTCGCACACGCCCCTCAGTGCGAGCCAGGGGGTAGGGGCGGAGGGTGTGAGACGGCCCGGTGAGACCTCCGTGAGCCAGGTGCCGAGTTTTGCTTCTTTGAGCATTTTCCAGCGCGTCAGATTGGCGGCAAGTCGCTGAATAAGCAACCCCGCAACCTTTCTTTGTGGTTCTCGTCATCGAAAATACGCAGCGCCGCCCCCTCATCGCCGTCGTAGGCCGCGCTCAGCCCGTGCAGGTGACCACCGAGAGGGTCTCGCTCACCACAACAACCTCAGTCGACGCCCCCAACAGACACCCACGCCCCGCTATCGGTGCTGGTGGGCCAGGACATCGAAACAGGGCCGCCCCTCGAAGGGAACGACCCTGAATCCTTCTGACCGAGGTCAGGCCACGGGTTGGCGCAGCGCCTGCCACTGACGCACCACTGCGGCCAAGTCACTCATATCCAAGAGCGGCTCAGCACCACTGCCCCCTGTGGCCCCGGGAACCGGTCCCTCTCGGCGGGGTGCCGGTGGCACTGGCTTCGCGCGACGCCGAGCGTGCTGGTTCTTCTCGTGCACGGCCAGGTAGAGGCGCACGCCGCGCACTCCATCATCATCCTCACACCACCCGCGTCGCCCCGTGTACAACGCCCGCCGATGGGGAGGGCCAGCCGTGTGCGGGCCTGTGCGAGCTTCGCCAGCACGGGGCCGAGGGACCTGCACCCGCACCTGGCCCGCAGGCCTGCCCAGGTCAGGTTCCCGGCCTCCATCCGGACGCCGCGCTGACAGTGGTTGACGCACCTCGGCCACGGGTCGAGCGCTCTGTGCGGTGGGGCTGCAGAACACGGCGGCGAGCACCGCTCCCAGGATCCAACGCAGATGTTCACCCCAGCCCTGTCGGCGTTTGCGGTGCCGCCCGCTATGCTTTTCCACGATCTCCTCCTGCTGAATCCAGGTGGGGATTAAGCCCCGGCTCGGTGTTCGCAGCACCGGGTCGGGGCGCCTCCACGAATTTCTTCTTCGTTCCCTTTCAAGGTGTGGCCTGGTCGGGTGTCAATGGTCCCAGGGTCGTACGCCGCCCGGAACTGCGCTTCCCGCCCACACCACACAAAGGGCATAAAAGCCCCAAATCCTGCGATGAATGCGCTGTTCCCGCAGGGCGGGTCGATGTTCGCTTGGGTGAGCGAGGTTCTTCAACCCCGCACGAAAAAAAAGGGGCAGATTTCCTCAGCCCAGCGCCGATATCTCCCGATCGCCAGAGGAAGGGGCCATTTCAGAGCGGGCTTTGTTCACACGGGTCCTGACGAGATCCCCGCTGACACCGAACGCCCGTCCCAGGGCCGCGTAGGTCTCCCCGGCCTCGAAACGGGCCAGGAGCTCGCTGTCGGATACCCCCAGCTCCTTGGGCGGCCGGTGCCCCTACGAGGTGCTCCACCTGCGGCCCTGCGTTTCAGAGCCCGCTGTTTACGCAGCCGCACCAGGTACATCACGTTCTGATGGCGCGCTCCGGGCCGGTCGTAGCCCCACATCTTCGAGGGGGTCTCGCCCTCGTGCCACAAAGCGAAGAACGCCCGCCTGGCCCGGCCCAACGTCCGGGTGAATGCTGCCGTGTCCATGTTCACCGCACGCTCAGCCCGACGGCGGTCGTCGTGTTCGGCCAGCGCGGTCAGCACCTGGCGGTGAGTCGGGGTCAGAGCGGTCCAGATCTGGGCCAGGGCGATACGGTCCACCAGCAGGTCCTCATGGGAGTGGGCGGGGGCCGAAGCGCTGGTCCAATAACGCAGGAACGCTCGGGAGACCAGGGCTTTGTCCTTGCCACCCAGACCATGGGCCTTGAGGTCTTGGTAGTGCTGGGCCTTCATCGCCTTCCACCCGACAGCGATGAGCTCCGTCTCCTCCGGGCGCTCCACCACCAGGTGCAGGTGCTCGATGATCGCCTCCCACGCGGTCTCGGCCCGGTGGACCATCTCCATGCCGTTCACCCACCGGCACTCCCGCGCCGCCCATACCGCCAACCGCACCACCTGAAACGCCGTGTACCCGTGACCGATCAGGTCATCTGCCCTGGGGCGCGGCAGCAACGGACCGAACTCGTTGGATCCGTGTGGTGACTTCGAAGAGCCCCCTTTGAGGTTGCGGTCATCCGTTTGGCAGGGATCAGGCCCTGTGCTCGAACGTGGCGAGGAATCGCAGTCTCCACCGGGGTCGGTGCTGTGTGCGGGCCCGCTGCGGGTTCGGTCCGAGCCTCTCACCGCCAGGAGGCCGTTCTTGGGCGTTGTCGCTGGGGTCATAGGGCCACTGTCCGGAGAAACCGCTGACATCCCCATGACAGCGCGGGCATGGTGGTCATGACAAGCCGGTCATGGCGGATCTGGAGTCGGCGCCCGTAGTCTTCTGTGCCACCCACCCGCCCCGAGGTTTCGAGTGGAAGGCACCCCCGTGTACTGCGGAAACTGTGGTCGATGCCGAGGCAGCGGTGACTGCTCGTGTGTACCCGCGCGGTTCTGGCGCCTCCCCCAGGTGCGGCGGGCCGCGGCCGAGGGAGACGCCAACACGCTGATCCGCCTGTTGCTTCGACACACCGACCTGGCTCAGGACGCCATCGCGCGGATGTGCGACCTGTCCCAGACCATGGTCTCCCGAGTCCTGAGCGGACAGCGGGAACTACGCAGGCAGGAGACCGTGCGGCGGGTGGTCGAGGGCATCACGCACGGGTTCGACATCCCCGCCCCTGTGATGAAGCGAGTCCCGCAGGAGCTGGGTCTTGCGTTGAACGGCTCCGCACGGCAGACCGCCGAGGTTCTGAACCAGGTAGCTGCTGTGGACGCGGAGGACATCCCGGGGGTGCAGGAGCAGCCACCGGCTTCGGCGGTCAGTTCCGCGGTGCTCTCCTGGCTGGTTTCGGGCCCCTCCTCCGGTAGTTCCGAGGTTCAGGTTGAAGACGGTCCGGTCGCGGCGATCCGGACCGCGTCGGCTGCGTTCTCCGCGTTGGACAACCGTTTCGGCGGTGACAACGCGCGGGCGGCAGCGGTGCACTACCTCAATGAAACGGTGGTACCGCTGCTCCGGGAGTCGCATTCGGAGAAGGTCAGCCGGGCTCTGTTCGCGGTGTCCTCGGAGTTCGTGCTCTCACTGGCGTGGATGTCCTACGATGCCCAGCGCAACGGCGCTGCCCGCCGCTACTTCGTGCAGGCCCTGGACCTGGCAGCGCACGCGGGCGAGCGCCTGCTCGGGGCGAGTGTGCTCTCAGCGATGAGTCACCAGGCCAACTACGTCGGCGCGCACGCCGAGGCACGGGATCTGGCCCGGGCGGCATTGACCGGTGCCGGGGAGCGGGCCACACAGACCATGAGGGCGCAGTTCCTGATGATGGAGGCGCGTGCCCACGCCGCCGGGCAGGACAAGTCCGCGTGTTTCCAGGCGATGAGCGAGGCGGAGCGGGCTTTCGGTCGACGTGACCCGGGGGCCGATCCGGAGTGGATCGGTTACTTCGACCATGCGGAGTACTCCGACGAGGTCGCCCACTGCCATCGCGACCTGGGTCATTCCCATGTGGCGCGGCGGTTGGCGGAGCAGAGCCTGGCGTCCTCGGTCGGGGAGGAGTACGCGCGCAGCCGGGTCTTCACCCGTCTGGTGCTGGCGGCGGCCGTGCTGGGACAGGGCGAGGTCGAAGAGGCCTGTCATCTGGGCTCGGTGGTGCTGCCGCAGGTGCGGGCAACCTCGTCGGCGCGGTGTGTGGGCTACCTCGACGCGTTCGCCCGGAGTATGCGGCCCTACCGCGGACAGCCGATGGCGGAACGGTTCCTGAGTCAGGCTCGGGCCGTGGTGTCGGCTGCTCAGTAGGGGCTCCACTCCCGTGGGCGTCGGGGGTCGGACAGGTCGTTGACGCGCCGGTCGATTTCGGCGTCGATCTCGGAGCTCTCCCCGCGCTTTTGGGCGAGCCAGGTGGTCATGCGCAGTTCCCGGACCTGTTTGTAGAGGGGGTAGCCCTCCCAGAAGGTGACGTCGAACCCGTAGACCTCGCAGAAGTCGGCGTACTCGTCCTCGCTGTGCCAGCCCAGGTCCCGGTAGAGGGCGGTCAGGACCAGGTCCCATTCGGGCGGACCCCAGCAGATGCCGTCCAGGTCGAAGAGCACGACCCCGGTCGGGGTGACCAGGACGTTGCCGATGTTGGCGTCGCCGTGGATGACGTGGGTGCCCAGCACCGGCTTGGTGGTGGGGAACTGGGCAGCCAGGTCGCCGTGGACCTCACGCAGGCGTTCACGTTGGGTGGGGCTGAGCCCGGGGGCGGTGTCGATGCGTTCGGCCACGCGGTCGAAGGGGTCCAGTTCCGGGAGCTCGAGTGTGGGTGGCGGGGTGAGGCTGTGCAGGGTGCACAGGAGTCCGGCCAGTTCACGCGGTACGGTCCACTCTCCTTGGACCCCCTCCCAAAGGGTGACTGCGGTGTTCTCGGCCAGAACGGGTTGCCCGCCGGGCAGAGGGCGGCTCACCGGCAGATTCTGTTCGGCCAGCCACCGGGCGGCCCGCACCTCCCGGTCGGCCTCCACCCACCTGGCGGCGGAGCGTTCGACACGGGCGATGACGGCTCCGTCGCGCAGGCGGAACACCGCGCGCTCCCCCATGCGGATGAGTTCGGGGCCGTGGTGGGCCGAAGTCTCGGGGATGCCCAGGGCCTGGGCTGCGGTGTGGACGGCGCGGATGGCGCGCTCGGTGAAATCCTCGATGTGGGCCACGGGTTCCAGCCTATGCCGGAGCCGCACGCTCACCCCGCGATCGAGCGGAGCACCCTGCGGTGGGTGGGCGAGATGGGTCACCTGGTGGTGAAGGTCGTGCTCATGCGGTGGACTCGGTCGGTCTGGGGGAAGGTGAGCCAGTCCCACTCCCCTTCTTCGGCTCCTGTCCAGGCGGCCAGGCAGCGGCGGAAGAACTGGGAGGGCGCTCCGGTGGCGGTGCCGATCCAGTCCTGGTCGGGTGTGCTCAGGGCGAGGTAGGAGCGTTGTTCCTCCTCGACCAGTCGGCGGGAGGCGCTGATCCAGTCGGTGCAGGGCCGCATGGTGACGGGTGCCGGGATGTGGTCGAGGAAGCGCTGGTGGTCGCGGTCGGTGGCCACGACGTGGATGTGGGTGTGGTCGTAGCAGGCACCGCCCTTATCTCGGAAGTCGAGGCTGCCGTGTTCGAAGACGAAGCTGTTCAGGCCGCTGCGTGCTCGGATGAGGTCGGTGACCTGTGGGATGAGGATGCGCAGGTCGGCGTGTTCGGCTTCGTCCAACCAGCCCACGGACAGGGTGTGGCGTTTGGAGACGATGAGTAGGTACCAGTCGGTGAGTGCGCCGATGCAGGGCATGACGACGAAGTGTTCGCTCTCCAGGAGCACGTAGTCGGCGCGCGTTCGGGCCAGGCCGAGATCGTAGAAGAGGTTGGAGTCATCGCCCCCTTCCACCTCGCAGCAGAAAGTGCAGATCTCGCTCAGGGTGCTCTCGTGCACGGGATCCTCCGGGTCAGAACAGGGTGGGCGCACCGGTGGGAGCGTCTTCGGCGGTGACTGGGGCGAGGGTTCGACCGATGAGCTTGCTCAGGTCGGCGCAGTGGTGGGGCACGTCGGGTTCGGGGTCGGTGGAGAACACGACGACGGGGCCGGCGGCCCCGGTGATGTGCAGTCGGTGGGTGCCCTGGGTGAGGTCGCCGGGGTAGGCGAGCACGGGAGCGGATTCGAAGACGGCGGTGGAGCAGGCAGGCCGTAGCCAGGGTTCGGGGGCGGCGAGTACTTCGGTTCCGGGCTGTTCGGCGGCGAACTTGTCCAGGTAGGGGGTGACCTGGGCGGCGAGTTCGGTCAGCTTCGTGATGAGTGCTGTGGTGTCGATGCTGTTCTGAAGGCCGAGCACCTTACGGCGGGCCTGGACCTGTTGGGGCAGTGAGAAGTGCTGGGAGAGGGCGGACTCCAGGGTGCGGACGGTAGCGCCGTCCTTGGTACGAGCCAGGTAGAGGGCGGCGACGGGTCCCTGCTCGTTCAAGCGGCTGCGGCGGCGTGAGTCGGCTGCCGTGCCGACCTTGGTCGTGCCGTTGGCGAAGACGTCGAGGTAGAGCCAGTGCGGTTGCTGGAGGTAGTCGCGGATGTTGTCAGGCAGAGCGTCGGGGGTGCGGTGGGCCTGGTGGGCGGCGATGAACCCTTCCTTGTACTGGCAGCGTCGGCACTGTTTTCCTCGGGTGACGATCTCGTCGGTGCGACAACGCACGTGCCTGCCCTGCGCTCCGGTGAGTTCGAACCAGCCGACACAGCGGCGCTGTTCCCCGTCGACGCGGAAGGTGTGTTCGCCCAGGAGGGGGTGGAGCAGGCTGCGTTCGGGGTGGTCGGGGTCGGTGGTGAGCAGGCGCGGGTTCTCCGAGTCGTTCCAGTCCAGGCCGAGAAGGGTCACGGGTGCTGTCGGGTTCATGCCAGGCTCCGGTGCAGGATCGTTTCGATGTGGTGCAGGCAGCGGCGGCGCCGGGTGGCGACGGGGGTGCTGCGTTCGGCGTACAGGCCGTGCTCGTGGGTGCCGTTGAGGTTGTCGGTGACGATGTGCAGGTAGTCGAAGGGCACGTTGACTGTGGCAGCGGCGAGGGCCATGTGTCCGATCTCGGGGTCCACCACGTCGAAGTGTGCACGGTGTTGGTCAAGCCAGGTGCAGGTTTCGTCCAGGACGCTGGGGACCGTGACGTGCCGGACCCCGGTGCGGACTCCGGGGAGCGCGAGGTCCAGGTCCAGGGAGCTCTTCCAGGAAACGGGGTGGCCCTTCACCTGGCTGGTGGTGCCGGTGACGATGACGGTGTTGGGCTCCATGCCGGGCTGGAGGCCGCCGAGTTTGCCCACGTAGAGCACGCCTGAGGTGTGGCCGCGATCGGCCAGGGCGGTGACCAGGTCACCGGCGAGGTCACCCCAGAAGCTGAACTCACATCCCAGGAGGAGCACGGTGGAGCTGCCGACGCGGGCGGTGCGCCAGCCGAAGCCCGGGCGGTGGTTCCATTCGGTGTTGGAGGCAGGTGGTCGGGTGAGGAGGGGTTCGACGTAGCCGAGGATCGCCAGGTCGTGGGCGGGAAGGTTTCGTGGGAGCCAGTAGTCGACGAACTCCAGGCTTTGTCCGGGGACGGGCCGCTCGACGGTTATGTCGGCCGGTAGGTCCGTCATGGCGCAGGCCGCGCGCAGAAGCCCGGCGTAGTGGTGGGTGTAGTCCTGGCCGGGAGGGACGACGCAGTGCAGGACCCCGTCGGCGAGGGTGAAGTAGGGGCGGCGCCAGTTGAAGCGTTTGCCCACGCGTTTGTCGCCGCCGAGGAGGAAGGCCAGTGAGCGGTTGGGGTAGACCCATGCCCGGCCTCGGGCGGCGGTGAGCAGGTCCAGGGGGACCTTGGGGAGGACGTAGTCGGGGAGGCGCTCGCCCATGGTGTGTTCGCTGGCCAGGATGGGACTGGTCTCGGTGGTGTTCACGCGTTGACCTCTCTGCGGAGGAGGGACAGAAGGTCTTTGTCGTCGGCGGTGCTGTGCAGGGCGTGGACCGGGGCAGGGTGTGCGCTGAGCAGTTTTTCCAGGGCGTGGGCGGTGCGAGTTTGATAGTCGGTGAAGGTTGCTGGGGAGGTCGTGGCCTTCTTGGTGGTGAAGGCTCCGTGTTCGGAGGGTTTGGAGGTCTCGGCTCTACGGGTGGTGGCCACCTCCGCCGGGGTGGTGAGCAGGACGACCCGGTCGGGCTGTGGCAGGGCGGAGAACACGCCTTCGGCTTGGACTACGAGACGGTCGTCGCCGGACAGGGTCATGCGGGCCTGGTGTTTGAAGTACCAGCCGTCGACCACGACTGGGGATTTCTGGTCAAGGGCGGGAGCCACGTGGGCGTGGTAGAAGAGTGCGTACCAGGCCGCGAGGGAGTGCAGCCAGTAGTTCGCTGGGTAGTTCCAGACCGGTTCGGCGTGGTCGTAGCCCCAGGTGAGGTCGTGTATTTGGGCGAGGCGCCGGTCCAGCCAGGCGTTGCCAGTGTGCGGCGGGGCATCCTTGCGCAGGGCGGTGACCTGGAAGGAAGCCGTGGTGGCCAGGCGGGACAGCAGGTGGCTTTTGCCCGCGCCGTCGATGCCCTCAATGGTCCAGAACTCAGCCATGAGCGTTCCTGACAGTGATCCCGGCTTCGCGAAGGTTGATGGCCAGGTGCGAGAGCAACCCTGAGCGCAGGTACACCTCTGGTGTTCCGGCCCGGTGGAGCCGGTCGATGAACGAGGCCAGGCGGGCGTGCTCCTCACGGGCCACGGACACGTCGAGGAGTACAGGGCCGTCGGGTAGGGGTGCGTCGGTCGAGGAGAGCGGGACCGCGTTGTCGGGAAGTGCGGGTGTGTCCTGTTGCCAGGTCTCGGGCTCGGGCACGCTGCTGCGGATGTTCTGGGCGGAGAGTCCGTAGCGGCTGGAGTGGTGCAGCTTGAGGCCGAACGGCTGGCCCAGGTCCTCACAAAGGGCGGTCAGGTGGCGTCGGTGCTCACGAATCCAGGCTGCGATGGTGGCGAGCTGCCAGTCGTTCACTCGCGCCGATCGTTGTCGGGTTCCGTGGCGGGGGTCGTGGAAGCGAGCTGTTTGGAGACTGGTCTCCGGGACGGTGAGTTCGAGACCCTCGTCTGTGAATACGAGTACGGCGGGGGTGAGGCGGCTGTCCAGCTCCCAGATCCCAGGAACGATCTCGGCAACCACCAATGACTCGTAGACCGCGAGTTCGACGGAGAAGAGCACCTGTTCATAGGGCTGCACCAGCGCCGACAGTCCTGGAGCGAGGTCGATGATCCACTGCGCTGCGGCTGCGGGGGTGGCGCCAACGAGGCGGGGCAGGTTCCGTTCCTCGGAGTCGGCCGCGGTGCGCACCACCAGGAGCGGATGTTGGCTGAAGTTGTCGCGCAGTGTCCGAGGGCTCATCCGGCGTGGTCGCCGCACGACATGAACTGGCAGACGCAGCAGCCCGTGTGCTTGAAGGGTGTTGACGGCCTCGACCTTGGCCCACCCGCTCATGAAGCCCACTCCAAGACAGCCCGGGTGATCGGGCGGACCTGGAGCACCAGGACGGTCGCGCCGGTCCAAGCCCACTCCACATCGACGTCGAACCCGAAGTGGGTGCTGAGCTGTCGGCACAGGGGGTGGAGCTGCGCGGTGAGGGTGAGGCTCGGGACGAGTACGGTGCCGGTCGATGCCCTGAACCGGCGTGTGTCGCGCCGGGCTCGCATGCGCAACGGCATACCGGCGGTAGCTCCGTCCGGGCGCTGGGATGCCTCCACCAGCAGGCGATCCTGACTGTGGAAGGCCACACCGTACAGGGGAGCTTCCACCTGCTCCTGGACCAGAACGCACCCACCGGACAAGAGCTCCAGGTTCTCTTGTGAGAGCAGGTCCTGGTCGATGACCCGGGCCAGTGCTGAGGCGTCGGGCGGACAGTTCAGCAGCGACACCGACCGCCCCGCCTGGGCGTGCTCCAGTCCGTCCTCCAGGATAGAGCTCGTGCGCACCACGATCCGGCGAGGCCGGTAGAGCCCCAACCAGGTACGGAGTGAGGCGATCGCCTCGCTGGTTCCGTGCGCCAAAGCCGCAGTACTGAGGCAGAGCCCCGGAGGCACGGGGAGCCCGAGGTCAGCAACCTGGCTCAGCCGCGCCGCCTTGTGACCCCACAGATCGGGGTCCAACCGCTGTGAGAGCAGGTCAGCGACCATTGCGCCACCTACTCTCGACGCGGATCGTCAACCCGAAGGCTGCTTCCTTGAATCCATCCATGCGCCCACTGTGGCCAGCACAGAGGGGCCATCCCATGACCAGCCAGTCATAGATTCACCGACGTGGGGCAGCGGCTCCATCGTGAGTGACGGGAGGCGATCCCGGTGTGCCCTGGTACCCGGCATACGACAGCACCCCTTTCAACCCAGACGGAGACCCCGATCAGGCTGTCGGCACCACGGTGTAGCTTTTCCGCGCAACCGGCCCCCTGATCTGAAAGGTCCATCCATGCGGTTCCACACCCCTGGGCGCCCCGAGGACCTGCCCTCCTTCCACACCCTCTGGGCCCGCGCCGCCACACTGGCCACTCTGGAAGCAGGCGGCAGCGAGAACCAGCATGCTTATGCCGACGCGGTCGTGCACCACGATGGCGCGGGCGGAAACGAGTGGCGGCTCGCACGTCTCCAAGGCGGACGTGGGGTCCTCCCTCTGTGTCAGGGTCGAGTGGGACACCAGGGGATAAACTTCACT
>NZ_ANBD01000165.1 GCF_000341005.1 Nocardiopsis alkaliphila YIM 80379
GACAAGGCCAACCCCGAATACGTGGCGGCGGTGCGCACCGACTGCGGTTCGCACACCCTCACCCTGGTACCTGGGGACGACGAACGCGAATACGTGTACGTCTCCTCCTATGGTCCGGCGGAGCAGTTCCCGAACTGCCGGCCGCCGCACGACAAGATCGCCGTCATCGAGGTGCCGCTCGACGATCCCGCCGAAGCGGCCTTGATGAACGAGCCGGTGCTGTTCCCCGACGGTGGCAACCACGATCAGGACGGCCTGCTGCGCCCCACCGAGGGCTGCCACGACATCACCGTCTACCCCGAACTGGACCTGGGCGCGGGCGCCTGTATGGGTGACGGGATCCTGATGGACATCTCCGACCCCGCCCACCCCGTGGTGACCGAGGTGGTGCGGGACGAGAACTTCGCGTTCTGGCACTCGGCGACCTTCACCAACGACGCGGGTGCGGTGATCTTCACCGACGAACTCGGCGGTGGCGGCGCGGCCACGTGCACCGAGGAGATCGGTCCCGAGCGCGGCGCCAACGCCATCTACACGATCGAGGGGGAGGGCGCCGACACCACCATGGAGTTCGCCTCCTACTACAAGTTGGAGCGTCACCAGGGTGACCGGCAGGTGTGCGTGGCGCACAACGGTTCCCTGATCCCGGTTCCGGGCCAGGACTACTTCGTGCAGGCCTGGTACCAGGGCGGTGTGTCGGTGATCGACTTCAACGACCCGAAGAACCCCAGGGAGATCGGGCACTTCGATCCCGACGACCGCATCGACCCGGACATCGAGAACGGCAGCATCTGGTCGGCGTACTACTACAACGGCCACGTCTACTCCTCGGACATGCGCCGTGGTCTGGACGTGCTGAAGCTGACCGATCCGCGTCTGCGCGCGGCCGAGCGCGTCACCTACGACGAGTTCAACCCGCAGACCCAGCCGGTCTACCGCCCCGGTAGGTAGGGAGGGCGATGGAAGGCACGGGGTGGGGGAGTGTTCTCCCACCCCGTGTCCGTGGAGCCCTGTGAATCAGTCGAAAAGGTCTTCGGGTCGGTCCACCTTGACCGCCGCGGGGACCCACTGTTCCAGCGTCGGTAGGTCCGCGCAGGATTCGATCCGCTCACGGACCTCGGCGGAGAGGATGAATCCGCGAGTCTGGAGGATTGAGATGACGTTCTTGACGGCCTCGGAGGTTCGGCCCTCCTGGCGGCCCTCCTCGCGGCCGATTCCGACGTACTTGCGGGCGAAGTCGCTCTGCCACTCGTAGGTCTCCACGGTCATCAAGCCTTCCAGCTCCTTCCGAGCGGCCTCGTTGAGACCGGCCAGTACGTAGTCATAGTAGAACGCTCGGTTCTCCTCGGCCGTGGAATCCAGTGCCTCCACCACCGCCCGTAGCGGTCCGGGGTCGCTGTCCCCGTGTACCCGCGCGGACAGCACGGCCAACTCGGGAAGATTCCGAGCCTGCTGCTCGTCGGAGATCTTCGGCACCCTGCTCGGCCCGATCGCCAGTGGTGAGAGGTCGAATCCCGGGTGTCCGGTCCGAATCGGCTGAGCGCACCAACGCGCCACGGCCTCGCTCGGGCACAGGACCAGCAGCATCGTGGGGCACTCCAGGCGAACGTGGAGGGTGACCAGGTAAGCGGGCCAACTACGTCGCTTGTCCTGGTCGTGACCGTGTTGACGCTCGACCACCAGCGCCATCACGTTCTCGGTACCCTGACGCAGCACCACGGCCCCGTCGCTGTTGAACTCCTTGGGATCGCAGTTGGTCAGAACCGAATTGGTGTTGAGCGCCTCGGTGTGTCGGGGGACTTCGAAGCCGAGGGATTCCAGCAGGGCCGGGGCCAGTGCGGGCTGGTTCTGTACCAGCCGCAGCGGGATCTCGTGCTCTCGTGTGGGCATGCGTCTTCCTGGGGCCGGGGCATGGTCGAACACACGCACGGGTGCGCCGTGCCGACCTGCGAGGGGTCACTAGGAGTGATCATGCCGTGTCTTGTCGGGTCGAGTCGGTGTTTTCGGAGAAAAGCGGCCACGGGCTCGCCCGAGAGGCTCAGTCCGACTCGAAGAGGCGGTCGGTGGGGGCGTCCAGAACCTCCATCATGCGGCCGGTGAAGTACACCGTGCCCAGGGCCAGAACCCGATTCCCCAGAGCGGAGACCACCTCGGGGGTGAGCCCCTCGGCGTCCACGTGATCCCAGTGCGGGGGTAGATCGTGCTCGAAGCGCAGGTGGGCCTCGGGCAGGCGGACCGCCGTCACGGGCAGTCCTTGGAGGACGTCGATGGCTCCGGACACGTCCTTGTGGTCCGGTAGGCACAGCAGCACGTGATCCACGTCGCCCCAGCGGGCGCGGGCCTGGGACAGGGCGGTCCGCACCCCCACGCGGTCGATGGCCGAATCCACCAGTACGCGAGCGGTGGGGTCGCCGGGCACCGGGTGTTCGGACAGGCGGGCGGGCAGGTTCAGGGTGCCCAATACCCGACGCAGACGATGGGCGGGGGCGGGGGGCAGGTCCAAAAGTTCGAGCATCCGGGTGGCCGCGGCCACCCCGAGGACTCCAGAGGCCGCGGACAGACCCGGCGGACGAAGGTCGGTGGGTGGCTCGACGCCGGGCGTGTCCGGATCCACGATCCGGGGCCTCATACGTCCGCCGGTGACCTCGGTGAGAGTCCGTGCGACGACGGGAGAGACCTCAGGACTCTGTGGCAGGCTGATCAGGGCTCGGGCGCGTTCTCCGACCACCCGAACCTTCTCCCAGGCGATATCGGCCACGCTATCGCCAAGAACACCCAGATGCTCGGCAAAGATTTCACCGAGCGCCACCACCTCGGGCTCGACCAGACGCAGTTCGTCCCGGTGACCGCCCATTCCGGCCTCGAGGACGCAGACGTCGGCGCCGATCTGACGGGCCTTGAGCAACCCGGCGATCAGGAACAACCCGCTGGGTGCCAGGTAGCCGGTATCCCGGGGAAGGGCCGCTTTGGCGGCGTCGAGCTTGGCACCGAGAGCGTCCAGTTCAAAGTCACCGATGGAGGTCCCGTCCACGCGTACGCGCTCGCGATAACTCCGGAAGCTCGGTCCGGTGACCAGGACGGTGCGCAGACCCGCGGCGGACAGCGTCGCCGCGGCCACGGTGGCCGTGCTCCCCTTGCCCTTGGAGCCCACCACTCCCAATACCGGGACGCGTTCGGTGCACAGGCCCAGAGCCCTCAGCAGGGCTGCGGCCCGGTCCAGGCTCCGTTCTTGGCCGAGGGTGCGGTCGGCCCACTCGCGAAAGAAGGGGTCAAGGCTTGGCATGGTCCAAGTATGCTCTCGGCGACATCGGGGCCGGCACCCTCGCCCCGGAGCCCGCCGCCTGGTGAGGGCGCGTAGACTGACGCGGGTGTACACCCTGACCATCGAGGCACGGTGAGTGGCGCCGGCGCCCATGAGCGCTACGCCGAGGTCACCGCGCAGATCCTCTCTCGCGCCCCTGAGACCGACATCGATCCACGTCTGGACCGTGTCCGCACGCTCCTGGACCTGTTGGGCGACCCACAGCGCAACTTCAGGGTCGTCCACATCACCGGGACCAACGGCAAGACGTCCACCGCGCGCATGATCGACGCGCTGGTGCGTGGTCGTGGCCTGCGGGTGGGGCGCTACACCAGCCCACACCTGCGGACGGTCCGCGAACGCATCGTCGTGGACGGCGAACCCATCTCCCAGGAGCGTTTCGTCGAAGCGTACGACGACATCCGCCCCTACATCGAGATGGCCGACTCGATGAACGACGAGCCTCTGTCGTTCTTCGAGATCCTCACCGTCTTGGCCTACGCCGTCTTCGCCGACGCTCCCGTGGACGTCGCCGTGGTGGAGGTGGGCCTGGGAGGGACCTGGGACGCCACCAACGTCGTCGACGGGGACGTCGCGGTGATCACGCCCATCGGTATCGATCACACCGAATACCTGCCCGATACCCTCGATGGGATCGCCGAGGAGAAGGCGGGCATCGTCAAACCCGACTCCGTCGCCGTGTTGGCGCAGCAGCCGCTGCCCGCCGCGGAGGTCCTGGTGAGGCACGCCGCCGAGGTCGGCGCCACCGTGGCCCGCGAGGGTCTGGAGTTCGGGGTGGCCTCACGTGATGTGGCCGTCGGGGGTCAGCAGCTCGCCATCAAGGGTCTCACCGGCACCTACGAGAACCTCTTCTTGCCACTGTTCGGTGAGCATCAGGCCTCCAACGCGGCCGTCGCCATCGCCGCGGTCGAGGCCTTCTCGGCCTCCGAGGACGCCGCCGGGCTCGACCCCGAGATCGTCGGCGAGGCCTTGGCGGGACTACAGGCCCCCGGGCGCATGGAGGTCGTGCGCACCAGCCCGACCGTCATCGCCGACGCCGCACACAATCCGGCCGGGATGATCGCCACCGCCGCGGCCGTGGAGGAGGCCTTCACCTTCTCCCGGTTGGTCGGTGTGGTGGCCGTCATGGCCGACAAGGACGTCGAGGGGATTCTGGATCCCCTGGAACCACTGCTCGACGAGATCGTCGTCACCCGTAACTCCTCGCCGCGTTCCCTCGAACCGGAGAGGCTGGCCGCCCTGGCCGAAGAGATCTTCGGCCAGGACCGGGTGCACGTGGCTCCCCGACTCGACGACGCCATCGATCAGGCCGTGGGCCTGGCCGAAGAAGGCGGAGAGTTCGGTGGAGTGGGCGTGCTGGTCACCGGATCGGTGGTCACTTCCGGCGACGCCGTGCACCTGCTGCGCGGCTCCGGTGACTAGCGGGTCGGACGACACTCCGACGAAGGGAAACCGCCGTGCGCACAGTCTGTGCCGTAGTGCTCATGTTCGAGGCCATCGTGATCGGCCTGGCCATCCCCATCGCGATTCAGTTGGAGGGGGTGAACCCGACCGTCGCCGGAGGCGTCTGGGGCGGTATGGCCTTGGCCGCCCTCGTGTTGGCCGGGTTGCAGAAGTACACCTGGGCGCACTACGCGGCCTGGGCACTGCAGGCCGCCTTCCTGTTCAGCTCGTTCACGGTCAGTGGGGCGTTGCTGGTCGCGATCGTGTTCGTCTCCCTGTGGGTCACCGCGGTGATCCTGGGGCGTCGGGTCGACGAGGCCCAGGCCGCCCACGCCCTGATCCAGGAGGACGGCGGCGAGAACGTGTCCACCGCGTCCGGATCACAAACGCGATAGTGTGACGCACGCCCGAGCGGGTTGCCACGGGGCCCGTCGTCGATGGACCACCCTTCTCCTTCCCGCTTCGGGCGCATACCCGTACACCACCGCGCGCGGCCGCGCCGAGGGCCAGGCCCCCGTGTGCCGTGCGGGTTCCAGTGAGGAGTTGAAACGCACGTGGAGCGCACTCTCGTTCTCATCAAGCCGGACGGTGTCCGTCGTGGCGTCGTCGGCGAGGTCATCTCGCGCATCGAGCGCAAGGGCTTGAAGCTGGTCGCGATGGAGCTGCGCACGCTCGACGCCGAGACCGCCAAGGCGCACTACGAGGAGCACTCCTCGCGTCCGTTCTTCGAGTCGCTGGTCGAGTTCATCACCGGTGGCCCGCTGGTGGCCATGGTGGTCGAGGGTGATCGTGTCATCGAGGCCTTCCGTGCCTTGGCCGGCGCCACCGACCCGGTGACCGCCTCGCCGGGCACCATCCGGGGCGACTTCGCCCTGGAGGTGCAGCAGAACATCGTGCACGGTTCGGATTCCACCTACTCCGCCGAGCGTGAGATCAAGCTCTTCTTCCCGGATCTGTGAGGACTTGCCGGGCCCGTGGGCATCGGTCATGAACGTACGAACGCGCCTCCCTAGGGGGCGCGTTCGTTGTCTTCGGGGGCCTTTGGTGTCGCTCTTCGCATATTTCGTCCGATCTCGAGGGAACAATTCGGTGTGTTTGCGTAACGACCTAAGTGCTGACCGTTACGATACGGGGGACTGGATACCTAAAGTGGTGGAACGACTACCTATGGTCGTTCTTCCTGTCCACGCCAGCCACGGCGCCTCTGAGGACGTTACATGTCGAACAACCTTGCATTTCTCGGCCGGGACATGGCCGTCGACCTGGGTACCGCCAACACACTGGTCTACGTGCGCGGACGCGGCATCGTCCTGAACGAACCTTCGGTGGTCGCGCTCGACAACTCGACCGGCAGGCTCGTGGCTGTCGGTATCGAGGCCAAGCGGATGATCGGGCGGACTCCTGCCAACATCAGTGCCATTCGGCCGCTCAAGGACGGCGTCATCGCCGACTTCGAGACCACCGAACGGATGCTGCGCTACTTCATCCAAAAGGTCCACCGCCGCCGTCACTTCGCCAAACCGCGCATCGTCGTCGCGGTGCCCAGCGGCATCACCCCCGTGGAGCACCGCGCGGTCAAGGAGGCCGGCTACCAGGCCGGCGCCCGCCGGGTCTACATCATCGAGGAGCCCATGGCCGCGGCCATCGGTGCCGGGCTGCCCGTTCATGAGGCCACCGGGAACATGGTCGTCGACATCGGCGGTGGCACCACCGAGGTGGCCATCATCTCCGTGGGTGGCATCGTGACCTCCCAGACCATCCCGGTGGGCGGTGACAAGATCGACAACGCCATCATGACCTTCGTCAAGAAGGAGCACTCCCTGATGATCGGAGAGCGCACCGCCGAGGAGCTCAAGATGGCCATAGGTTCGGCCTATCCCACTGGGGAGGAGGAGTTGCGCGCCGAAGTGCGCGGTCGTGACCTCGTCAGCGGTATGCCCAAGACCATCGTCTTGTCCGAATCGGACGTGCGCCAGGGCATCGATGAGTCGATCACCGCCATCATCGACGCGGTCCGCACCACTCTCGACAAGTGCCCGCCCGAACTGTCCGGCGACCTCATGGATCGCGGGATCGCCGTCACCGGAGGCGGTGCCCTGCTGCGCGGCATCGACGAGAGGCTCCTGCACGAGACCGGGATGCCCATCCACATCGCCGAGAACGCGATCGACTCGGTCGTCGTCGGCTCGGGCATCTGCGTGGAGAACTACGAGCGACTCCACCAGGTCCTGGTTCCGGAACGGCGGCGCTGACATGTTCCGCGACTCCGCGCGGTCCCGGCTGATCCTCGCCGTGCTGGTCGTGTCGGCCATGATCTTGTTGATCGTCGACACCCGGCCCGGGACCGACCCGTTCACCTCGATGGCCAGGAACGGTGGCGAACTCGTCTTCGCGCCGACCGCGGCCGGGGTGGGGTACGTCCTCGGGCCCATCGGCCAGATCCAGGACAGGATCGGCCAGGGTTCGGAGGGGAGCGACCGCATCGCCGAACTCGAAGCCGCCAACGCCGAACTGGAATCCGAACTCCTGGCCGCCAGGATCGACGAACATCGTTCCGCCCAGCTCGATGACCTGCTGCACCTGTCCGGCATGGGCGGTTACGAGATCGTTCCGGCCCAGGCCGTCACCCGCACCACCGCGCGCGGATACGCGCACACCGCCACCCTCGACGCCGGGACCGAATCCGGTGTCGAACCGAACATGACCGTGGTCAACGGTGACGGGTTGGTCGGTCAGGTGACCGAAGCGGGTCCACGCACGGCCACCGTCAAACTCGCCATCGACGTCGGATCCTCGGTCGGGGCGCGCCTGGAGAGTACCCGCAAGATCGGTGCCGTCACCGGCGGCAGTGTTCCAGGAGGTCCCGAGGGCGATATGACCCTGGAACTGTTCGATCTGGAGGTCCCCGTCGAGCAGGGCGACCGTGTGGTCACGCTCGGCTCGCACGAGGGGGCGCCCTTCGTTCCCGGGGTGCCCATCGGCACCGTGGAGGAGGTTCAGGTCGCTCCCGGTGCGCTCAGTCGGATCGCCCGGCTCACACCGGCCGTGGACTTCGCCGCCCTGGACGTGGTGGGGGTGGTCGTTCAGGGACCCGCCGAGGACCCACGTGATTCCGTCCTGCCGCCCGAACCCGACCCGGAGGGGGACCAGTGAGGGCCGTAGCAACCTCGCTCATGGTGGCCGCCACCGTGCTCGCCCAGGCCACGATCGTCAACCGACTCCCGTTCGAATGGGGGCCGGGGCCCGATCTGGTGCTGGCGGCCGTCGTCGCGGTCGCCCTGACCACCAGTCCCGCC
>NZ_ANBD01000166.1 GCF_000341005.1 Nocardiopsis alkaliphila YIM 80379
CCTGCCACCCGCCGAACACGCCTTGGGCCATTATTCCTTGGTGCTTTGCGCGGCCGCCTACCTGATCGCCCTGTTGCGAGCCAACACCGGGCCGGGTGGCGTGGACGGGCCCGGGGCCTCGCTCTGGGCCCGTCTCGGTGTCGTCGCCGCCACCTCTGTGGGCGTGGGCCTGGGATACGTGTTCGTCGGACTGGCCATGGGGGACGTGCACGTCACCTGGGCCACGGTTCTCGGGAACATCGTGGTGGGCACCCTGTTGACGACACTGGCCGCCTTCCTGGTGTGCCCACCGATCCTATGGGTGCGCTCCCTGCTCTCCGAGGGGGAGGTATCCGGTTTCCAAGGGCCGGCCTCCGTAGGCAGGTGGTGACACCATGCGTAGATCATCCAGAGGGTCGAGCGTCTCACGCCGTGGCCGGGGGTGGTCCGGTCTACTTTTCGTGCAGTTCTTGGTGCTGGTCCTGGTGGCGGCCTTGGTGGCCCGACTCTGGTACCTCCAAGTGCCCATGGCCGAGCACTACCGGGAACTGGCCGTGGCCAACCACCACCAGCAGTTGATCGTGCCCGCCACCCGTGGCCACATCCTGGACTCCGCGGGTCGGCCACTGGTTAACAACCGCACCGAACTCGTCGTCTCCGCCGACTACCACGAACTTCGAGGCATGGAGGACGGGGGCGAGCGGGTCCTGTCCGACCTGTCCGCGATCATCGACGTCCCCTTGGCGGAACTCCAACAGCGCATGCGTCTGTGCGGGCCCCAGGTGGAGCGTCCCTGCTGGCCCGGGTCGCCCTACCAGCCCGTGACCCTCGCGGAGGGAATCGAGCCGCGAGTGGCCCTGCGGATCATGGAGAGCGCCGATGACTTTCCTGGGGTCACCGCTCAGGCCCAGGCCGTGCGAGCCTACCCGCAGGGCGAACACGCCGGACAGATGCTCGGCTACCTCCAACCGATCACCCAGGAGGAACTGGACGCCCGGGAGGAACTGCGCACCCAGTTCACCGGTATCGACCAGGTGGGTCGAGACGGCCTGGAAGCCGTCTACGACGCCCAGCTGCGCGGCAAGGCGGGGCAGCGGACCCTGGGCGTCAACAACCACGGCGAGGTCATGGACGTGATCTCCGAGGAGATGCCCGTGGCCGGGCGTCACCTCATCACCCACATCGACCTTAAGGTGCAAAAGGCCGCAGAGAAGGCGTTGGCCAAGGGGATGGAGGCCGCACGACCCCGGTACCGGGCCGACTCGGGGGCCGCCGTCGTCTTGGACGTCACCAATGGCGGCGTCGTGGCCATGGCCAGCCTGCCCACCTACGACCCCGCCATCTGGCAGGGCGGCATCGACCAGGAGACCTTCGACACGATCCTCAGCGAGGAGGCGGGTGAACCCTTGCTCTCCCGAGCCGTCCAGGGCACCTATCCGCCCGGCTCCACCTTCAAGGTGTCATCGCTGTCGGCCGCCGTCGAGAACGGTTACTCCCTGCACGACAGCTACGCCTGCCCGGGATCGGTCAGTCTGGCTGGACAGAGCTACCAGAACTACGCGGGCGCCGGCCAGGGCAGCATCAGTTTGAAGAAGGCCATCATCGCCTCCTGTAACACCGTCTTCTACAACTTCGGTTACCAGATGTGGCAGAAGGACGGTGGGTTGCACCCGGAGGGGGAACCCGAGGAAGCCATGGCCGAGATGGCCCGTGGCTACGGGTTCGGTTCGCCCACCGGGGTGGATCTGCCCTATGAGACCGGTGGTCGCATCCCCGACCGTGAGTGGAAACGCACCTTCTGGGAGGAGACCCGGGAGGCCAACTGTGCTCGCGCCGAGGAGGGCTACCCGGACATCGCCGAGCGCAACCCGTCCCACGCCGCCTACCTCAAACGGCTCGCCCACGAGCACTGTGTCGAGGGGTTCGAGTGGCGCGCCAACGAGGCCATCAACTTCTCCATCGGCCAGGGCGACGTCCTGGTCAGCCCGTTGCAGTTGGCCAGTGCCTACGCCGCCATCGCCAACGGGGGCACCCTGTACGAGCCTCGGGTGGCCAAGGCCCTGGCCACCGCGGACGGTTCCGACGTGGAGCTCATCGAGCCCAGCGTCAAACAAGAGGTGCCGGTCAGTGACGAGACCATCCGCTACCTTCAGGAGGCCCTGGCCGAGGTGACCGTCTCCGGTACCGGTCGTGGTGCCTTCGCCGGCTTTCCGTTGGACGAGGTGGCGGTGGCGGGCAAGACCGGTAGCGCCGACGCCGAGCAGCGTCAGGTCTCCTCCTGGTTCGCCTCCTACGCACCCGCGGACGATCCGCGGTACGCGGTGGCCGTCCTGGTCTCCCAGGGCGGGACCGGTGGTATGACGGCCGCACCCATCGCCCGAGAGATCTACGAGGCCATCTACGGCTTCGGTGAGCAAGGCGAGGAATTGCTGCCCGATGGTAAGCCCCGTACCGACCTGCCCACCGTCCGTACGGACGGTACGATCGACTCCCTGGAGCGGTGATGTACACCCGACCGGGCCCATCACGAAACCTGGGCCATGCCGCGGTGGCCGCGGCCGGAGCCGCCCGTAGATTCGACTGGGTCCTGGTGGGATCCGTTCTCACATTGTGCGCCATCGGG
Source organism: Nocardiopsis alkaliphila YIM 80379 (assembly GCF_000341005.1). GTDB lineage: Bacteria > Actinomycetota > Actinomycetes > Streptosporangiales > Streptosporangiaceae > Nocardiopsis > Nocardiopsis alkaliphila. Next base: position 2,603 of record NZ_ANBD01000166.1, read on the forward strand.
TCCCTACTGGTCTGGTCGGCGACCCTACCGGGTGACGGCGGCGATCCTCGTGAGTCGATCGACGCACTCGTGCGTCACCTGGCCCACGTGGGAGTGGCGTTGGTGGCGGGTCTGGCCCTGGCCACCGTCGACCATCGAACGGTTCGCGCCTACGTGCCCCTGGCCTACGCGACGAGCGTCCTCGCGCTGGTCCTGGTGCTCACGCCCCTGGGAGCGGTGATCAACGGCTCCCGTGGCTGGATCGTGGTCGCAGGTCTGCAGTTCCAGCCCAGTGAGCTGGCCAAGGTCGGCCTCATCCTGGTCCTTGCCGCCCTGCTCGGTGAGCCTCGCGACCAAGAGGCCCGTCCCATGACCCGCGACGTGCTGTTCTGCCTGTTGGTCGTGGCGATTCCGCTGGGGCTGGTAGCGACCCAACCCGACCTGGGCACCGCTTTGGTGTTGGCCGCGGTCTTCCTCGGGATGCTCACCTTGTCCGGGGCACCCCTGTTGTGGGTCGCGGGCATGCTCCTCACCGGCGCGCTCGGGGCTTTGGCCGTATGGTGGTTCGATCTCCTGGAGCCCTACCAGATGGACCGTATCGCCACACTGATGGATCCGGCCGCCGATCCACAGGGTTCCGGATACAACTCCGCCCAAGCATTGATCGCCGTAGGGTCGGGGGGATTCGACGGCACCGGCCTGTTCCAGGGTGAACAGACCCACGGGCGGTTCGTGCCCGAACAGCACACCGACTTCATCTTCACCGTGGCGGGCGAGGAACTCGGTTTTGTCGGGTCCTCGCTCATCATCGTGTTGATGGGTGTGGTCATCTGGCGGATCCTGCGCATCGCACAAGGTTGCGATCAGCCCTACCCGCGCCTGGTGTGCGTGGGCGTGGCCACCTGGTTCGGTTTCCAGTCGCTGACCAACATCGGTATGTGTCTGGGGGTGCTGCCGGTGACCGGCCTACCGTTGCCGTTCCTGTCCTACGGTGGTACCGCCATCATGGCCAACATGCTGGCCCTGGGGCTGGTCCTGAGCATCGACTCCCGGGACCGGGGCTTCAAGTAGAGCGGTGGGACCAGGCCTGCGGAAAACGGGTCGAAGGTCGATCGCGCCGGTAGCCTGGAAGACCACCGCGCGTGTGCAACTCCTGCCCCATGGGCATCCAGTCAGACACGTTGTCCGCCGATCGAAGGCCCACACCATGTCCGTCGAAAATCTCTTCCCGCGTCTCGAACCCCTGCTGAATCAGGTGAGCAAGCCCATCCAGTACGTGGGCGGTGAGCTCAACTCCATCGTCAAGGAGTGGGACGACACCCGGGTGCGTTGGGCGCTCATGTACCCGGACGCCTACGAGGTGGGGGTTCCCAACCAGGGTGTGCAGATCCTCTATGAGGTCCTCAACGAGCGTGAGGGGGTCCTGGCCGAGCGCACCTACGCCGTCTGGTCGGACCTGGAGAAGCTGATGCGCGAACACGGAGTGCCGCACTTCACCGTCGACGCCCATCGTCCGGTCCGGGCCTTCGACGTGCTCGGGGTGAGTTTCGCCAGTGAGATGGGCTACACCAACATGCTCACCGCACTGGACCTGGCCGGCGTTCCACGCCGCTCGGTCGACCGGACCCAGGAGGATCCGATCGTGCTGGCCGGAGGTCATTCGGCCTTCAACCCCGAACCCATCGCGGACTTCCTGGACGCCGTGGTCCTCGGGGACGGCGAGGAGATCGCCCTGGCCATCACCGAGATCATCCGTGAGTTCAAGGATGAGGGCGAACCGGGTGGACGCGAGGGCCTGCTACTGCGTCTGGCCGCCACAGGCGGGGGGGACGTGCCCGGCTTCTATGACGTCACCTACCACGAGGACGGGCGGATCGCCGCCTACACGCCCAACCGGCCCGGGGTCCCGAGCACGGTCCAAAAGCACACCGTGATGGACCTGGACCAGTGGCCCTACCCGAAGAAGCCCATCGTGCCCACCGCCGAGTCCGTGCACGAGCGCTACAGCGTGGAGATCTTCCGTGGCTGTACCAGGGGCTGCCGCTTCTGCCAGGCCGGCATGATCACCCGACCGGTGCGTGAGCGCAACGAGGAGACCGTTCGGAGGATGGTGCGGGACGGGGTGGAGAACTCCGGATTCCAAGAGGTCGGGTTGCTCTCCCTGTCCAGCGCCGACCACAGTGAGATCGGTGACATCGCCAAGAACCTCGCCGACGACTACGAGGGCACCAATACCGGCCTGTCGCTGCCCTCCACCCGGGTCGACGCCTTCAACATCGATCTGGCCAACGAACTCACCCGTAACGGCCGCCGATCCGGGCTGACCTTCGCACCCGAGGGCGGCAGTGAGCGGATGCGGCGGGTGATCAACAAGATGGTCACCGAAGAGGACCTGATCCGCACCGTCACCGCCGCCTATCAGGCCGGATGGCGGCAGGTGAAGTTGTACTTCATGTGCGGCCTGCCCACGGAGGAGGACGAGGACGTCCTCGCCATCGCCGACCTGGCCACCGAGGTCATCCGCACCGGTAGGGAAGTGACCGGACGCAAGGACATTCGCTGCACGGTCTCCATCGGTGGGTTCGTACCCAAGCCACAGACCCCGTTCCAGTGGGCGGGGCAGGCCTCGTACCAGGACGTCGACTCCCGGCTGCGCAAGCTTCGGGACCGACTGCGCGGGGACCGCAGGTACGGAAGGTCCATCGGTCTGCGCTACCACGAGGGGCGCCCCTCCATCATCGAAGGACTGCTCTCCCGGGGTGATCGTCGTGTCGGTCGCGTCGTGGAACAGGTCTGGGAGGAAGGTGGGCGCTTCGATGGTTGGAGCGAGCACTTCTCCTACGAACGCTGGGAGAAGGCGGCCGAGACCGCCTTGGCCGGGACGGGCGTCGACCTGGACTGGTACACCACCCGCGAACGCTCGGAGGACGAGGTCCTGCCCTGGGACCATCTGGACGCCGGGCTGGACCGCTCCTGGCTCTGGCAGGACTGGCAGGACTCGCTGCACGGCGAGGAGTCCTTGGAGGTCGACGACTGCCGGTGGAACCCCTGTTACGACTGTGGGGTGTGCCCGACCATGGGGACCGAGATCCAGATCAACGACCAAGCCGAAGGACGCCCCATGCTGCCCCTGACCGTCGTCTGAGCAAGCCGTGCCCGCGCGGTGGACCACTCCCGGGTCGAGCGGGGGAGAGGATTCGTGCCTCGTCCGGTGGCCTAGTGAAGGGGGCGTCGGACGGGACACGAAGAACCCCAGGGCGCTGGTGTGCCCTGGGGTGACAAGAGTAGGATTCGCACTCCGAGCGCTCTGTGCCCTGTTGTGTCTTGAGGGCGGAGCCTCCAGGAGGGAAGGTGTACGGCCCGGCGCCCCGCTCGCGCCGGGCCGTACGTAAAGTAAGACTCGCGGGGACGGCGATGGGTTGCCATCGATTGCGGATTTTCTTTGGATTTTTTTTCCGCGCCTCCGCGTTCTGGTGGTGAACACCGGTTCGGTGTGCGGTTGGACCCGGTCGAGACTTTTCGATTCCAGGTCAGCGGGGCAAGAACCGGTATGTGTAGTCCTGTTGGCGCGTGTGCACCACGACGCACCGTACGCTGAGCAGGACGAGGAACAGCCCCTTCGGGTCGCCATCGGCTTCCCAGAGATAGGGGGCATGAGGAAAGGAGTTGAGCTGCCCCCCGCACACGAGGGCACCACCTCACCCTCCACCGCCAAACCCGGACAGCGGCTTCGCGTTCGCTACGCCAAGCGTGGACGCATGCGCTTCGCGAGCCACCGCGACATCGCCCGGGCACTGGAGAGAGCTCTGCGTAGGGCCTCCGTGCCCATGGCGTTCTCCGCCGGCTTCTCACCACATCCCAAGATCTCCTACACCGGCGCGGCCCCCACCGGGGTCGCCAGCGAGGCGGAGTATCTTGAACTCACACTGGCCGAGGAACGTCGACCCGAACAGGTCAGGGACGCGATCGACGCGGCCATGCCCGACGGGATCGACGTGATCGAGGTCGTCCAAGCCCGCACGCCGGGTCTGAACGACCGCCTGCAGGCTTCCTTGTGGCGGGTGGAGTTGGACGGCGTCGACCCCGACGACGTCGCCAGGGCGGTGGCCGCCTACCTGGCCGCCGAAAACGTCGAGGTGGAACGAGTGACGAAGAAGGGTCGACGCCGCTTCGACACTCGCCCGGCTGTACTCGATATCGACGTGTGTCGCGGTCCCGACGGGCGCGGCCCAGAGGAACGACACGCGACATATGCCATACTTCGAATGGTCGTACGGCACACGACACCTGCTGTTCGACCAGACGACGTGTTGACCGGCCTTCGGCGTTTGACCGACCTCGCGCCGCCGTCATCACCCAAGATGACCCGGCTGGCGCAGGGGCCACTCGACGAAGGGACGGGCGCGATCGCCGACCCGTTCGACGCGGACCGAACCGAAGCTCCCAGCACTGAGAGCCCCGAATCCGCGCACGAGGAGACGAACGATCGACGCGCCCGCGCACCACGGCCGTCATCGTCCATGACGGGTCCGCGCCGATGAGCGGTCCTGACGCGGGGAACATGGGCGAACCACAGGACTTTGCCCCGGCTGCACCTTGGTGCCGCCGGCGCTGACACAGCGACGACAGCTCTCGCGAGCGGCACCGCGGACCGAAAGGCCGTGACGCGCCCGAGAGCTTTGACGGGAGACCGCCCGGATGCTCGACCACGAGCCCAAGAACGGTGCCGACGGCACCGCGGGTACAACTGAAACAACCGAGAACACGGCGGCGACGCCCCTCTTCGGGGACGGCGAGGTCCGGGTGAGTACACCCGCGCCCGCCAAAGGCGCGCGCCGCGCCGCCGGACCACCTCCGGAACCCGAGGACGTCTTCACTCCGCCCACCAGGTCGGTCACCAGCTTGGCCGGTTCCGGTGAGGGCGGCATGGTCAAGACCTCGGTGGGTTCCTCCACGCGCAGGCGTACGGTCCGTGCCGCGGGCAGTCCGGATGAGGCCCCCGCGATCACCACGAGTGGTCGGCGCACCCGCTCGGCCAAAGGGCGGGAGGACTCCACCTCCCCCGATGAGGCCGAGGCCGTAGAAGGACCCGGCGCCGAGCAGGGGGACGGTGGCGAGCCGCGCTCCACCGACCAAGGCACCAAGAGCCGTCGTGGCATCGATCGTGAGGGCGCCGGCCAGGGCAAGGGTGGCCGTGGCCGCTCCAAGGGGCGCGCCCGCGCGGCCAAGGGCACCGCCCAGGACCCCACCCCCGAGACGGCCGAGGAGAACGTCTCCGAGAACGAGCCGGCGGGCGTGGTCTTCACCCCACCCGGCGGCATGCTCTTCCAACCCCCGGTCGCCCAGCAGAGCCCTCCTGGCCGGTCCCGCGGGGAGGTCGAGACCAAGGGCACCGACGACACCGGGGACGAGGCGCAGGGACCCGCGGAGGAGACCGGTGTCGAGGAACGCCCCAGCCGCCGTCGCAGGCGTCGGGGCGGTCGTGGCCGAGGCCGCTCGCGTGGCCTTGAGGAGAACGGTTTCGAGGACGGCGACACCTTCGACTCCGCGGAATCCGGGGGCACGAGCAAGGATGGTGCGGCCAAGGAGGACACGGCCAAGGACAAGGGCGCCCAAGAGAGCGAAGACCAGAGCGCCGACGAGGCGTCCGCGGCCCGGAGCGAGGACTCCGACCCCGCGGACGAGGGTGAGCGTGGCAGCAGCCGTCGTCGCCGTCGTCGTCGCCGCCGCTCCGGCTCGGGTGGCGAGAGCGTCGCCGAGGACCCGCCCAACACCGTGGTGAAGGTGCGCGAGCCCCGCCAACCGCGACCCATCGAGGACGAGGTCCAGGCGGTACGCGGCTCCACTCGGTTGGAGGCCAAGAAGCAGCGTCGTCGTGAGGGGCGTGAGCAGGGCCGCCGTCGAGCTCCGATCGTCACCGAGTCCGAGTTCCTTGCTCGTCGCGAGGCGGTCAAGCGCGACCTGGTGGTTCGGCGGACCGGGGACCGTACCCAGATCGCGGTTCTGGAGGACGACATCCTCGTCGAGCACTACGTCGACCGGGCCACGCATCGCTCCTACGTGGGCAACGTGTATCTGGGGCGGGTGCAGAACGTGCTGCCGTCGATGGAGGCCGCCTTCGTCGACATCGGCAAGGGCCGTAACGCCGTGCTGTACGCGGGCGAGGTCAATTGGGACTCCTTCGGACTGGAGGGTCAGCCCAAGCGCATCGAGTCGGTGCTCAAGTCCGGTCAGGCCGTCCTGGTGCAGGTCACCAAGGATCCGGTCGGTCACAAGGGTGCCCGCCTGACCAGTCAGATCAGCCTGCCCGGTCGCTACCTGGTGTACGTGCCCGGTGGTTCGATGACCGGCATCAGCCGTAAACTTCCCGACAAGGAACGAGCTCGTCTCAAGCAGATCCTCAAGAAGGTGATGCCCTCCGGTGCCGGTGTGATCGTGCGTACGGCCGCCGAAGGCGCCAGCGAGGAGGAGTTGGAGCGCGACATCACGCGCCTGGCCAAGCAATGGGACTCGATCAAGCGCAAGTCCAAGTCGGCGAGCGCTCCGTCCTTGCTCAACAGTGAGCCCGACCTGACGGTTCGGGTCGTTCGTGACGTGTTCAACGAGGACTTCTCCAGCCTGGTCGTCGCCGGTGATGAGGCTTGGACCACCGTCCACGAGTACGTCGACTACGTGGCGCCCAACCTCTCCGAGCGGCTCTCGCACTGGACCGAGGAACGTGACGTCTTCGCGGCCTACCGGATCGACGAGCAGATCAACAAGGCGCTCGAGCGCAAGGTGTGGCTGCCCAGTGGTGGTTCGCTGATCATCGACCGGACCGAGGCCATGACCGTGGTCGACGTCAACACCGGCAAGTTCACCGGTCAGGGCGGCAACCTCGAGGAAACGGTCACCAAGAACAACCTGGAGGCGGCCGAGGAGATCGTCCGTCAGCTTCGGCTGCGTGACATCGGCGGCATCATCGTCATCGACTTCATCGACATGGTGTTGGAGTCCAACCGGGACCTGGTGCTGCGCCGGATGCTGGAGTGCTTGTCCAGGGACCGCACCAAGCATCAGGTGGCCGAGGTCACCTCGCTGGGCCTGGTCCAGATGACTCGCAAGAGGGTCGGCCAAGGGCTGTTGGAGGCCTTCTCGCACAGCTGTGACCACTGCAACGGCCGTGGCCTGGTGCTCTCCTCCGAGCCGGTGGAGAGTAAGGGCAACGGCAACGGCAACGGCAACGGTCGCAAGAAAAAGAAGGGCAAGGGCGACGCCGACTCGGTGTCCGACAAGTCCACCGAGAAGACCGATAAGGCTGACCAGGTCGGCAAGGACGAGCGGGCGGAGAAGGCCGACAAGGGCCCGGACGCCGCCGAGTCGGCCCAGGACGAGGCGCCACAGCCCGCCGAAGCGGCCCGAGAGCACCAGGCGCGCGACGAGGAGCCGAGTGAGGCGGCTGAGGAGGCCGCTCCCGCCAAGAAACCTCGTAAGCGCACCTCCAAGACCTCCAAGGCGGCTGAGGCCACTGAGGTGGCCGCGGAGCCCGCGGCCACCGACGACGAGGCCGACTCCACCGAGCCCTCGGCAGACACTCCCGGGGACGAGGAGAAGCCGGTCAAGAGGACCCGCCGGCGCACCGCCCGCAAGGCCGCTGAGGACGACGGTGGCGAGGGTGAGCAGGCGACGGTGGACGGTGAGGGGCCCGACTCCGAGACCTCCACCACCGCGGACCCCGACGACGGTGACGCCGAAAACGCCACCGAACGGCCCAAGCGTCGCCGTACGCGGCGGCCCAGAACGACGGTGGCCTCACCGGGTTCCGCCGTCGACGCGGGCTGAGCCAAGACGGGACAGATTCCGGTCCGGACTCGTTCACGAACAGGTCCGGACCGGGACGAGTGTTCGGGCCTGTTCCGGGGCGATGGTAACCTGATGGACGGTGCGTCGGCGCGCCCCAATTGTTCGCGCGCCCCGAGACCGCAGTGCTCTCCACCAGGTGGGTTTGTTTCCCTCAGATCCCCACGCCCCGCTACAGGCGATTCGTGGATCGTGGCATCACGGTCATGAGTGAGCGCATTATTCGTTGAGCGAGCAGGAAGAGAGTTCCCCGGTGTACGCGATCGTGCGAGCGGGCGGCCGACAGGAGAAGGTGTCTGTCGATGACGTCCTGAACATCGACAGGGTCTCCGAGGAGACCGGTGCCACCCTCACGTGGCAGCCCATCCTTGTGGTCGATGGTGACGACGTCATCAGCGAGGCCGACAAGCTGAGTGGCTACACGGTCACCGCCGAGGTCCTCGGCGAGACCAAGGGCCCCAAGATCAACATCCTGAAGTACAAGAACAAGACCGGTTACAAGAAGCGCCTGGGGCACCGCCAGAAGCACACCCAGGTTCGCGTCACCGGCATCGCGGCGAAGTAGGAGGCCTGGAGAAATGGCAAGCAAGAAGGGCGCTTCGTCCACCAAGAACGGTCGCGATTCGAATGCCAAGCGCCTCGGCGTGAAGCGCTTCGGTGGCCAGTCCGTCTCCGCCGGTGAGATCCTCATCCGTCAGCGCGGCACCAAGTTCCACCCCGGCGCCAACGTCGGTCGCGGTGGCGACGACACGCTGTTCGCGTTGGTCGACGGTGAGGTCAAGTTCGGTAACTTCCGCGGCCGCAAGGCCGTCAACATCGTCCCGGCCGCCGGCTAGGCTACGCCGCGACGACGGGTTTTCGGGGCGGGCCAGGGAACACTGGCCCGCCCTTCGCGTTGTCATGAGAGAACCACCCATCATGTCGGGTGACACACGCGGCACACCGACCTCCGCCGGGTGGCGGAGGTCCCATGGATAACGGGGAGAGCAATGCCTGACTTCGTCGATGAGGCGGTCTTGCACGTCAAGGCCGGGAACGGCGGGCATGGTTGCGCCTCCGTGCACCGTGAGAAGTTCAAGCCCTTGGGTGGCCCGGACGGCGGCAACGGAGGCCGGGGTGGTGACATCGTCCTGGAGGTCGACACCCAGAGCGCGACGTTGCTGGACTACCGGCGTCGCCCACACCGTAGCGCCCAGAACGGTACTCCGGGTCAGGGCGGTCACCGCGCCGGGGCCAACGGCGAGGACCTGGTCCTATCCGTGCCGGACGGCACGGTGGTCACCAGGCTCGACGGAGAGGTCATCGCCGACCTGGTCGGTCACGGCACCCGCCTGGTACTGGCCCAAGGCGGCAACGGCGGTCTGGGCAACGCGGCGTTGGCCTCCAAGAAGCGCAAGGCTCCCGGCTTCGCCCTCAAGGGTGAGGAGGGCGAGGGCCTCGACGTGCGTCTGGAGATGAAGACCATCGCCGATGTGGGTCTGGTGGGCTTCCCCAGCGCGGGCAAGTCCTCCCTGATCGCGTCGATGTCCGCGGCCCGCCCCAAGATCGCCGACTATCCCTTCACCACCCTCATCCCGAACCTGGGTGTGGTGGAGGCCGGCGCCATCCAGTACGTGATCGCCGACGTGCCCGGCCTGATCCCCGGCGCCAGTGACGGCAAGGGCCTGGGCCTGGAGTTCCTACGCCACATCGAGCGTTGTTCCACCCTGCTGCACGTGCTGGATTGCGCCACCTACGAATCCGGTCGCGACCCGCTCAGCGACCTGGAGGCACTGGAAGCCGAACTCGCCGCATACGGAGAGCAGGCCGGAGTGGACCTGTCCGACCGACCGCGCGTGGTCGCCCTGAACAAGGTGGACGTGCCCGAGGCTCGCGAGCTGGCCGAGCTGGTCCGTCCGATGCTGGAGGAACGCGGCTACAAGGTCATGGAGGTATCCGCCGCCTCGCGTGAGGGGCTGCGCGAACTCTCCTACGTTCTGGGCGAACAGGTCGCCGCCGCGAGGAAGAGCGCTCCGGTCACCGAACCCACCCGTATCGTGCTGCGTCCCAAGCTCATCGGCGACACCCCCTTCGAGGTGGTGCCGTTGGGCGACAACGTCTTCCGAGTTCGAGGTGACAAGCCCGCCCGTTGGGTGCGTCAGACCGACTTCTCCAACGACGAGGCCGTGGGCTATCTCGCCGAACGCCTCAACCGCCTCGGTATCGAGGAGGCGCTGGCCAAGGCCGGTGCCACCGAGGGTGCCGAGGTCCGCATCGGTACCGAGGAGGACTCGGTGGTCTTCGACTGGGACACCTCCGTCGATGCCGAGGCCGTCCCGTCCGGCCCGCGCGGAACCGACGCCCGGCTGGGCTGATCCGCGCGGGGAGCGTACCGTTCCACACCAGCCGAACCCACCACAGGTCAGCGCACGGTGCCCGCTCGGGCGCCGTGCCACGGATGGAAAGCCCCTCGCGGTGCACAGCGCAGACACCCGACAACAGCACATCGATCCCTTGGAGGCGGCAGGGCGTCACGCCGTGTCCGGGGCCCGCAGGGTCGTGGTCAAGGTGGGGTCCTCCTCACTGACCACTTCCGAAGGACTCATCGACGACGGACGCATCCGAGACCTGGTGCGGGTGTTGGCCGCGCGTCGAGCCCTTGGCCAGGAGGTGATCCTGGTCTCCTCCGGTTCGGTCGCCGCCGGCATGGGCCCGCTGGGAATGGCCCGTCGTCCTCATGACCTTGCCTCCCAACAGGCCGCGGCCAGCGTCGGCCAGGGTCTGTTGGTGGCCTCCTACGCCGCCGAACTGGCCGGTCATGGCCTGACCGCCGCCCAGGTCCTGCTCACCGTCGAGGACATGATGCGACGTGTGCAGTACCGCAACGCCCAACGCACCCTGCGTCGACTGCTCGACATCGGTGCCTTGCCGATCATCAACGAGAACGACACCGTGGCCACCCACGAACTCCGATTCGGTGACAATGACCGTCTGGCCGCGTTGGTGGCGCACTTGATGCGTGCCGACGCCCTCGTGCTGCTCTCGGACGTGGACGCCCTCTACGACGGCGACCCGGCCGCGGAGGGCACCTCGGTGGTGAACCTGGTCCGTGGACCGGACGACCTCGACGGCATCGACATCGGTAGCGCCGGCAAACGCGGCGTCGGCACCGGCGGTATGGTCACCAAGGTGGACTCGGCGCGTATCGCCACCGAAGCCGGGGTGCCCACCGTGCTGACTTCGGCGGCGAACGCCCGCGCGGCCCTGGCCGGGGAACGGGTGGGCACGTTCTTCGCCCCCGCCGACGGACGCCGTCCCTCCGCACGCCAGTTGTGGCTGGCACACGCCACCGCGGGCCGTGGCAGTCTCGTCCTGGACCCGGGCGCGGTCAGGGCGGTGGTACGGGAAAAGGCCTCACTACTGCCCGCCGGTGTGGTCAAGGTGCATGGAGAGTTCACGGCGGGAGACCCGGTGGACTTGCGAGACGAGGAGGGTGCCGTGGTCGCCCGAGGGCTGGTCAACTACGACGCCGCCGAGGTTCCCGACCTCATGGGTCGCTCCACCCGATGGTTGGCGCGCGAGCTGGGCCCCTCCTACGAGCGGGAGCTGGTGCACCGCGACGACCTGGTGGTGCTTTGAGGGCCGTCGGCCCGAAGGGCTATCAGGCCATGCCGTGTCGGTTCCTGCGGGCCCTCGTCGTGAGCGCGTGAAAGGCTCCCCGACAGGACTTCCCCAGGAGAGGTGGTTCCCATGTCGAGTCTGGTGACACACCTGCTGTCGTTGGCGCTGCGGGTGGTGCGCAAACGGCCCATGGGGTCGGTGGAGAACGCCTGGGAATGGATACGTGAACCCAAGGGCGAGCCGGCCCCACCGCCCTGGCTCACTCGACGGCACTGGATCACCGAGCGGAAGGTCGGTGGCTTCTCCACCTTCACCGTGCGTCCCCGCGGTGCCAGGGAACCGGAGAAGGCCGTGCTGTACCTGCACGGAGGCACCTACGTCAGCGAGATCTCCGCCTGGCACGGGATTTTGATCTCTCGTATGGCCGACGCGGGTTGCCGGGTGGAGGTGCCGATCTACGGACTGGCCCCCGAACACACCTACCGGGAGGCGTTCGGCTTCCTCCAACAGGTGTATCGGGGACTGATGGCGGACGTCGCTCCCGCGCGTACGTTGTTGGCCGGAGACTCCGCTGGTGGCGGGCTCGCTCTCGCCCTGGCCCAGACCCTGCGGGAGGTCGACCTGCCCCAGCCCGCGCGCCTGGTGCTGATCTCCCCGTGGACCGACCTGACGATGTCCAACCCCGACATCTTCGAGGTGCAGGAGAAGGACCCCTGGCTCAACCCGGTCGGGATCAGGGAGGCCGCCAAGGAGTGGGCGGGCGGTGACGACCTGACCGAACCCCGCCTGAGCCCTCTCTACGGGCCGATGGCGGGATTGTCGCCCATGGACCTGTACATCGGCACCCGCGACCTGCTCCTGCCCGACACTCGCAGGCTGCATGAGATGGTGACCCGGGCCGGGGGAGAGGTGAACCTCTTCGAGGAGGAGGGCGCCCTTCACATCCACCCATTGCTCCCGGTCCCCGAGGGGAGCCCGGCACGGGCGCGGATCATGCGGACGGTCGAGGAACTGTGAGGCCGCTCCGGGCACGCGTGCCCGGAACGGCGGTGTGGGTCGATGGTGGGTTCAGCGGCCCGCTCCGCGGATGATCCGCTTGCAGCGCCGCTCCAAGAGCCGGCAGGCCACCCAGAAGAACCGGAAGGCCGGGTTGGTGGTCTGCCCGTGATGGTAGCGGTAGTAGATCTGCTGACAGATCACCGCGAGCCGGAACAGACCGAACACCTCGTAAAACGCCCACTCGCGTTCGGAGAGGTCGATCCCGCTCCGTTTCAGGTAGTGGTCCCTGACCTCGGCGCGGGTGAGCATGCCCTCCAGGTGGGTGGGTTGACGACGAAAGAGCCGGAACAGCGGGTCGTCACCCGCCTCCACCCAATACGCCAACGCCCCGCCCAGATCCATCAGGGGATCGCCCAGGGTGGCCATCTCCCAGTCCAAGAGCCCGATCGGTCGGGTGGGGTCGTCGGTGTCCAAAACGATGTTGTCGAAGCGGAAGTCGTTGTGGACGAGGCAGGTGCGGCGGTCCGGGGGGCGGTTGGCCTCCAGCCAGGACATCACTTTTTCGAACGAGCCCACGTTCCAGGTTCGGGCGGCCCGGTAGCGCTTGGACCAGCCCGCCACCTGGCGTGCCACGTACCCTCCACCGCGCCCGAACTCGCTCAGCCCGGCCGCCTCGGTGTCCACCGAGTGCAGGTCCACGAGCAGGTCCAGGACGTTCAGGCACAGCAGACGCACCTGTTCGGGGGACGGGTCGACCTCGTGCGGTAGTTCCTTGCGGGGGATCGGTCCGGCCAATCGCTCCATGACGTAGAACTCGGAGCCGATCACCGACTCGTCCTCGCAGAACGCCACCATCGCCGGGACGTAGGGGAAGACCGGGGCCAACAGCGATTGGATCCGATACTCGCGTCCCATGTCGTGGGCGCTCTTGGCCTTGCTACCGGCCGGCGGGCGGCGCAGGATCAGGTCACGGTCGGGGTAGCGCAGCAGGTAGGTGAGGTTGGAGGCACCACCGGAGAACTGGCGCACCTGGGGTACGCCCTCCGGGGGGTTCTCGGCGTGCTCTCGCAACCACGTGGCCACGAGGGTGACGTCGAAGGAGTCCTCCTCCCGGACCTGGCGCGCTCCCGAGACGTCTTCGGTGGGTCGAGTGCCGTGGGAATCGCTCATGACAGCTTCCTGACCAGGGACAGCGGCAGGCGTTTCATCGCGAAACCGATCGGTGCCCACGGCCACGCCGGGACGTAGGCCTTGACCTTGCGCTTTTCGATGGCGGCCACCATGGAGCGCACCCCCGCCTCGGTGTCCACCATGAAGCGGGTCCTTTGCGCGACGTGTTCGTTCATCTCCGAGCGGATGTAACCCGGGTAGATCACGGACACCTCCAAGCCGGGGACACGCTCCGAGCGCAGTCCCTCGGCGATGGCGGCCACCCCCGCCTTGGTGGCGGCGTAGACCGTCATGGCCTTGCGCATGCCGCGCAGCGCCGACATCGAGGAGATCATCACCAGGTGACCACGGCCCTGCGCACGGAAGATCTCCATGGCCGCCTCCGATTGGGCGAGCGCCCCCACGAAGTTGGTCATGGCGGTTTGTCGGTTGGCGTCGTAGCGGCCCTTGCCGAGCGCGGCCCCCTTGCCCAGACCGGCGTTGACGATCACCCGGTCCACCGTGCCGAACTCGGCGGCGATCTCCTTGAAGACTCGGAAGACGGCCTCGTCGTCGGTGACGTCCAAGGCCTTGAGCACCACTCGCCGGTCGGGGTGCGCGGCGGTGATCTCGGACCGCAGTGACTCCATCCTGTCCGTGCGTCGCGCGCACAACCCCAGGTCGTAGCCGAGGACGGCGAACTGGCGCGCCATCTCCGCGCCCAGGCCCGCCGAGGCCCCGGTGATGATGATCGTTCCCTTGCTCATGCGTGGTTCTCCGTGGTGTTCTTCTGGTCTTGCTCGACGCGGCGGCGGACACCTTCGGCCACCCGGCGCATCGTGCGGTCGTACAGGGGGCGTAGGACCCGCTTGGCGCGCAGCGCGAGGCGCCCGGGCCGGTCCGTGAGGATGAGGGGTCGCCCTCGGTCGACACCTTTGAGGACCTGGGCGGCGATGTCGTCCGCGGTCAGCTTCGATCCGTTGATCAGCTTGGTCGCCGAGGCTTCCACCATGGGGTCGCTGCCGCTGAGTGAGGAAGCGAGGTTGGTGCGGAAGAAGGAGGGGCACACCACCGAGGTGGTGACGCCGTAGGGGCCGAGTTCGTGGTGGAGGGTTTCGCTGAGCGCCACCACCGCGGCCTTGACCGCGTTGTAGGAGCCCATCACCGGTGGATGGACGAGGCCGGCCATGGACGCGATGTTGACGATGTGTCCGCGACCCTGTCGCTTGAACAGTGGGGTGAAGGTGCGACAACCTCGGACCACGCCGAAGAGGTTGATCTCGGTGATCCACCGCCAGTCCTGGACGGTGAGGACGTCGATCCGTCCACCGGCGGCCACCCCGGCGTTGTTGACGAGCACGTCCAGGCCGCCCCAGTGTCGCTCGACGTGTGTCAGGGCCCGGGCCCAGTCCTGGTCGGAGGTCACGTCCAGGCGTAGGTACTCGGCGCCGGCGGGCAGCCCCTGGGGTGCGGTTTCGGCCAGGTCGGTGGCGATCACCCGCTCCCCGCGGGCGGTGAAGGCCCTGACCAGGGCGGCGCCCAGTCCGGAGGCGCCACCGGTGACCAGGATCCGGCGTCGATGGCCGCTGATGGTCGTATCGCTCATCTGCGGGCTCCGTGCTTCATGAGTTCGAGACGGGCCACGACCCCGCGGTGCACCTCGTCCGGGCCATCGGCCAGGCGTAGTGCCCGTGCGTTGGTCCACGCACCGGCGAGTGGGAAGTCCCCCGACATCCCGGCGCCGCCGTGCATCTGGATGGCGAAGTCCACCACCTGCTGAGCCATGTTCGGCACGGCCACCTTGATCTGGCTGACCTCGCTGAGCGCGTTGAGCGGACCGCCCTGGTCGAGCTTCCAAGCGGTGCCCAGGACGAGGAGACGAGCGGAATCGATGGCGATACGAGCGTCGGCGATACGTTCGCGGTTGCCACCCAGGTTGGCGATGGGCCTGCCGAAGGCGGTCCGGGACAGGCCGCGTTCACAGGCCAGTTCAAGGGCCCGCTCGGCCAGGCCGATCAGGCGCATGCAGTGGTGGACCCGGCCCGGGCCCAGACGCCCCTGGGCGATCTCGAAGGCCCGCCCCGGGCCGGCGATGACGTTGCTCAGGGGTACCCGTACGTCGGTGAAGGTGACTTCGCCATGGCCGCCGGGTTCATCCTGGAAACCCATGGTGTCCAACATCCGGTCCACCCGCACCCCGGGGGCGGACCGGGGAACGATCACCATGCTGTGACGGTGGTGGCGGTCCGCCTCGGGGTCGGTCAGCCCCATGACGATGAGCAGTTCGCAGTCGGGGTGACCGATGCCGGTGGACCACCACTTGCGGCCGTTGACGACGACCTCCTCGCCCACCACCTCGGCGCGTAGTTCCATGTTGGTGGCGTCGGAGGAGGCCACGTCCGGTTCGGTCATACAGAAGGCGCTACGGATGCGCGCGTCCAGCAAGGGCTCCAGCCACCGCTCCTTCTGCTCCTCGCTGCCGTAACGCAGCAACACCTCCATGTTGCCGGTGTCGGGGGCGTCGCAGTTGAACACGGCGGGGGCGATGTGCGAGCGGCCGGTGAGTTCGGCGATCGGTGCGTAGTCGACGTTGCTCAGGCCTTCACCGCCTCGGGTACCGAAGCGTTCGGCGTAGGGGCCGGCGTGTTCGACCGGAAGGAAGAGGTTCCACAGGCCCTGGGCACGGGCCTTGGCACGCAGTTCCTCGATGACGGGCAGGGGCCGCCAGGGATCGCCGGCGGCCCGCTGCGCCGCGAGGTCGCGCTGGTAGTCGCCCTCGACGGGGGCGATCTCGGTCTCGATGAACGCGCGGACCCGCTCGATGAGGTCGATGGCGCGTGGGGAGGGCGTGAGGTCCATGGCATTGACACTACGGCTTTATTGAGCAACGCTCAATAGCGTGAGTGGACAAGCCCCGCGGCGAACGCGGATGAGCCAGGACGAGCGTAGGCGCCAGTTGGTGGGAATCGGCCTGCGAATGCTGGTGGAGCGCCCCATCCAGGAGTTGGCGATCGACGAGGTCGCCAAGGAGGCCGGAATCTCCCGAGGGCTGTTGTTCCACTACTTCCCCAACAAGACCGCCTTCCACGAGGCCGTGGTGTCCGCGGCCGGGCGCCGGGTCCTGCGCAACACCGCACCGGAGGAGGGCCTGGAACCCTGGGCCGCCGTGGCACGGTTCGTGGAGCGTTACTACGAGCAGGTGGAACGGCGACGGGACTCCTACTTGGCCCTGGTCTTCGGGGGCGGCCCGGTGACCCTGGACGGTGCCTTCGTCGCGGACCTGCGCGGATCCATGGGTGAGCGCGTCCGTGCCCTGCTGGACCTGCCCGAGAGCGTCGCCCCCACCACACGGGCCTGGACCGCCTATGTGGAGGATCGGGCGCTGGGGTGGACCGCTGAGGAGGAACGGTCCACCGCCTTGGCCGTGGAGGTCGAACACTGTGTCCGCGCGCTTGGGGCCCTGCTCGGTCTGGAACCTTCCGAGACGCCCTGAGACGTTCCGGTGGGGCCGACCCCGACCGCCACGGGACTAGGATGCGTGCGTGAATCAACAGACGACACAGCGCGACGACTTCCACCCGCATCAAGGCGCCCTCCGTGAGGTCCCCACCGGGCGCAACGCCACCAAGCTCGTCTACGCCCCGGAGAAGGACGGCCTCGCGGACGCCGGCGAGATCGTGTGGACCTGGGTGCCCTACGAGGAGGACGCCGCCCAGGGCAAGGACCGTCCACTGCTCGTGGTCGGGCGTAAGGGCCGGCGTCTGCACGGCCTCATGCTCTCCTCCCAAAGCCCCGACCCCCATGAAGGTCAGGACTGGCTGCCCATCGGCTCCGGCCCCTGGGACAGGGAGGGCCGCGACTCCTATCTACTGGTTTCTCGCCTCTTCGAGTTCGACGAGGAGGACATCCGCCGTGAGGCCGCGGTGATGGA
This sequence comes from Nocardiopsis alkaliphila YIM 80379, assembly GCF_000341005.1. GTDB lineage: Bacteria > Actinomycetota > Actinomycetes > Streptosporangiales > Streptosporangiaceae > Nocardiopsis > Nocardiopsis alkaliphila. Next base: position 20,100 of record NZ_ANBD01000166.1, read on the forward strand.
CGAGCGGATCTTCTGGAAGGTCGCCGCCGTGCTGCGTGACCGCTACGGCTGGAGTTGACCGCTCCTTTCGATCCTCTTCGTGGGCGCCTGCGACGCTCGAAGACCCTCCCCCTGCCCCGCCACGGCACCGTGCCAGGGCACGTCCGGGACCGTGGGCGATCTCGGGCGTGATGGGGCCGGTGGTTATACGCTGGGAAGTGATCCCCCCGGTAGAGGCGTCTTCGACGTCGCAGGCGCCGCCGGCCGGGGTGGCCTCCCGAGCAAGGAAGCCCAGATGACAGTCAACAGTGACATCGAGCGCGAGGTCCACGCCGTGGCCGGGCGCGCCAAGGACGCGGCCTTCGTCCTGGCCACGCTCAGCAGGTCGGTGAAGGACGCCGCGCTGAGCGCGATCGCCGACGCCCTGGTAAAGCGGACCGACGAGATCACCGCGGCCAACGCCGAGGACGTCGAGCGAGCCCGGGCCGAGGGAACGAGCCCGGCCATGATCGACCGGCTCAGCCTCACCCCACAGCGGATCGAGGCCATCGCCGAGGCGGTGCGCGAGATCATCGACCTGCCGGACCCGGTGGGCGAGTCGGTGCGGGGAGGGGTGCTCCCCAACGGGCTGGACCTGCGTCAGATCCGGGTCCCACTCGGTGTCATCGGCATCATCTACGAAGGCCGACCCAACGTCACGGTGGATGCCGCCGCCCTGTGCCTCAAGAGCGGTAACGCCGCCCTACTGCGGGGATCCTCCTCCGCCTTCGACTCCAACACGGCCATCGTGAAGGTGTTGCGCGAGGCTCTGGAGGGCACTGAGGTTCCGGTCGACGCCATCCAGATGGTCCCGGGGCGCACTCGCGAGTCCTCCACCGCGCTGATGCGTGCGCGTGGTCTGGTCGACGTGCTCATCCCACGTGGTGGTGGCTCCCTCATCCAGGCCGTGGTCCGTGACTCCACCGTTCCGGTCATCGAAACCGGTGAGGGACTGTGCCACGTGTACGTGGACGCCGACGCCGATCTGGACAAGGCGGTGGCCATCGCCACCAACGCCAAGGCACAGCGCTGTTCGGTGTGCAACTCCGCGGAGACGCTCTTGGTGCACGAGGCGGTCGCCGAGGCCTTCCTGCCACGTGTGCTGGCGTCCCTGGCCGAGGTCGACGTGACCGTACACGGCGACCCTCGGGTGCTGGAGATCGCCGCCGCTCACCCGACGGAGGCCATGGTGGTCGAAGCCACCGAGCAGGACTGGGCCAGCGAGTACCTGTCCATGGACTTGGCCGTGCGAGTTGTCCCCGACGTAGACGCGGCTTTGGCCCACATCAGGAAGTACTCCACCCAGCACACCGAGGCCATCGTCACCGATTCGCTGAGCACCTCGCGGTACTTCGTCGCGCGGGTGGACTCGGCCGCTGTGATGGTGAACGCCTCCACCCGTTTCACGGACGGTGGTGAGTTCGGGTTCGGCGCAGAAATCGGTATTTCTACCCAGAAACTGCACGCCAGAGGCCCTATGGGGCTCACCGAAATGACATCGACAAAGTATGTGGTAACGGGTGAGGGTCACCTGAAGTAATCGTTCCCGAGGTGAACCCCTGGGGTGTGTGAGGTTTGCGAAGGGCCGTTCGGTACGCCGGACGGCCCTTTGGCGCCTCAGTAAAAGAGGATGCTTGCGGGTTCGATCGCTTTTGCGGCGGGAAGACCCGGC
>NZ_ANBD01000167.1 GCF_000341005.1 Nocardiopsis alkaliphila YIM 80379
CCCGTGGAGAAGGAGGAGCGGTGGTCGCTTGTGGCACGACCGCCGTTTTCTCATTCGAAACCTGGACAGAAGCGAATCTTCGCCGGACAAGTATTCCCAAAGCGCTTGTCGGTCGGTACTTTCACTGTGGTGTCATACGGAGCTCTTCCCGCACTCGAACCCTCGAATCAAGAGCGTCCGCCCCCACCGGTCACGACGAAAGGAAATCCCCCGCATGAAGCTCGGGAGTAAGGTCGCCGCGTCCACCGCCACCGCGGCTCTGGCGATCGGCGGCATCACCCTCATGGCCGCCCCGGCCCAGGCCGACCTGATCACTCTGTGCTCCGGACATGGCGGCGCGATCACCCTGCCCACGGACCTCAAGGTCCCGGCGGGCGCGAGCTGTTACCTGGACGGCACCGTCATCCAGGGCGACGTCACCGTGGAGGAGGGAGCCAACCTGCACATCGTCGGTGGCTCCATCAAGGGTGAGGTATCGGTCAACACCGAAGGTTACTTCGACGCCTCCGACAGCACGGTCGACGGCGACCTGGTCAACGCCGGGTCCTACGGAACCTACCTGGAGGAGGGGAGCTCGGTCGCCGAGCTACGGGCCCAGGCCGCCGACGGTGCCGCCAACGACGGTTTCGTCTACGTGGTCGACTCCTCCGCGGCCTCCATCGACGCCGCCACCGGTGAGCTCTACGCCAATGGAGCTCGCGTCGGCGGTGGCGTCAACGCCGACGGTGTCGTCTACGCCGATATCTACGACAGCGTGATCCGCGGTGACCTGACCGTCAACGGGTCCGCCAGTGGCGGGATCCTGTGCGACAGCGAGGTCCTGGGCGACGCCACCTACAGCGCGAGCTCCGGCCCGGTGGCGGTCGGCGCGGGCGAGACCGAGGGCTACTGCGCCTCGGTCAACTACATCGACGGCGACCTGTCGGTCACCGGCGTCTCCGGTGGCGCCTACATCGACAACAACATCGTCGGTGGTGACCTGGTCGCCAACGGCAACAGCCCCACCGCGCAGATCGGTGACGCCAACCGTGTTCGCGGTGGCATCGTCACCCAAGAGGTCGCCATGCGTGCCTTGGCCGCCGAGGTGACCGCCGAGTTCGAGGCCCACGAGGCCGACTTGGAGGAGCTGGTCGAAGAGGCCCGCGCCGAGACCATTGAGGACGCCATCGAGGCCGGTCCCGCCTTCGAGTAACCCGTTCGGGTGAACGGAACACCCTCCACGGCGGCGCCGGTGGCCCTTGGTCACCGGCGCCGCCGTATCTTCAGGGCTCGGGCCGCAGGAGGACGAGCGGGATCCGGTGCCACCGATGGCCGCCGAGAAGGCTCGCCGGTTCGTTGACCGTAGGTGGTGGGTCGGGCGCTGTGTTCGTCGCGCTGTGCCCGAAAGGCTCTGACGACAGTGGAAGATGACGGTGCGGGAACGCCGGTGGGGGAGGGCGGTGGATGATCGCGGTGATGGCGTCGGGTATCCACGGTGACCACGTAGCGGGCCCGAGCCCCGGACGCTTCCGTTGCGACCGAATCGACACCATCTGAGGGAGAGCACGGTGCCCACCACCTACGGTGACCACCCCAGTCAGATCGTCCACCGTCACGCACCCCGCACGGCACCAGGCCCCGCCCCCGTGGCGGTCCTGCTGCACGGTGGGTGGTGGCGTGACCGCCACGACGCCGGTCTCATGGCTCCTCTGGCCGATGACCTGCGCGATGCCGGGTGGGCGGTATGGAACGTCGAGTACCGCCGCACCGGTGCTGATGGCGGTGGTTGGCCCCAGACCGTCGACGATGTCGCCCGGGCCTTGGATCTGCTCGCCGACACCGCCGACCACGATGATGCCCTGGACGTCTCTCGAGTCGTGGCGATCGGGCACTCCGCAGGTGCTCATCTGGCACTCATGACCGCGACGGAGTCCCTCGTGACCTCGGTGGTCGCGCTCGCACCCATCACCGACCTGCGTCGCTGCGCGGAGGAGGAGCTGGGGGAGGGGGCCGTCGCGCCCTTTCTCGGACCCGACCCCGCACCGGGGCTGTACGCGACCTCCTCGCCCTTGCACCGGCTTCCTCTCGGTGTGCCCCAACTGGTGCTGCACGGCGACGCCGACCAGCGCGTTCCGGTCGAACACAGTCGTGACTACGTCGCGGCGGCACGGGAGGTGGACGACCCCGTCGAGTACCACGAGATCGCCGGGGCCGACCACTTCGCCGTCATCGACCCCGGACATCGGTCCTGGGGCACCGTGCGCGGTGCCCTGAGGGACGGGTGGGGCTGAGCCTGCCGGGTGGAGGCGTCCGGTGGGTGATGGGACCCATTTCAGTGGACGAGGGGCCGGCTCCGACAGACGGCCGGGCCGGCCCCTCGTTCGACCTCACTCCGCTCACGGGACTCACCGCGTGGTGCGTTCGTGGCGAGCGAAGGTCAGCCGTTGCTCTGACCGGCGTCGTTCGGGTCATTGGAACCCTTGGTGCTGGAACCGCCCTGGCCGCCACCATTGCGCCAACGGTCGGCCATGGAGTCGAAGAAGCGGCCACCCGCGCGTCCGGCCCCGTCGGCCACCCCGCGCAAGGTGGTGACCAACGGGTCCGAGGTGCGGTTCCACTCCTCCCGGTAGGACCTCGCGGCGTTGCCGGCCTCTTCGGAGACACTGGCCTCCCGGTCGGTGGCGCGGCGCGGGTACTCGCCGTCGACGATGCGTCGGTACTCGCCGCTTTCCACCCAGCGGTGCAGTTCGGCCACCCGGACCACCGCGAACGGATGGGTCGCGGGGACGGTGGTCATCAGTTTGAGCACGCTGTCCACGGCGTCGCCACCACCTTCGTACTCGCGAGCCTGCTCCATGAACGCGTCGGGGTTCATTTGGGACAGGTTGGATCCACCGGCGAGCTTCATCAGGGCGCGCTTGGCGGCCTCAGGGTTCTGGCAGGTGAGCAAACCGGCCCGATCGCTGGACAGTTCGGACTTGCGTTGCCATTCCCGGAGGCCGGCCAGAATCGCCTGGATGGCGATGGCGCCCAAGGGGATCCACATGATCTTGGTGGACAGCCACACCAGGAGGAGGAGCAGGGTGCGGTAGACGGCGTGACCGCTGAGTACGTGTCCGACCTCGTGGCCGATGACGAACCGCTTCTCCTCGGCGTCGAACAGGTCGAACAGACCCGTCGTCATGACGATGAAAGGTTTCTTGCGGCCGATCGCCATGGCGTTGGGCTGGGGGTCCATCTTGACGTAGAGCTCGGGCACCTCGTCCAGGTCCAGGACGTAGGCGGCGTCGCGTAGGTAGTCGTGCAGTTCCGGGAACTGGGTGGGGCTGACCCGTACGGCGCTGGAGAGGAACATCAGGCGCAGGCTGCGCTCGTTGATACGCCCGAAAACGGACTTGACGAGGGTGTCGAAACCCGTCAACGATCGCAGCGCGACCAGGGCGCCGCGGTCGGCGGGGTGCTCATAGGCACGCGGTGAGATGTCGGTGAGCCGCACACGGACGCGGTCTGGTGAGTTGGCCATATCGGCATGCTATGCGTCACGATGCGGCTTGGCCACGGTTTACGCCCAACGAGATATGACTCGTTTTCGGGTGCTCCTTTCGGGGCGGGAGGAAGGGACCTCCCGGGGCGGAGGAAGGAAGCTGATGCATACCTTGTTCGAGCAGTTCAGGAGAGGGAAGGGGGAATCCGGGTGAGCTGGTGGGCGGCTGCCCCGTCCGTGGAGACCCAGGGTCGGCTAATCTCAGTTGGCCGAAACCGGCAACAAGGCGATGAGATGGCCAGGAGGCCAGCAGTCGGATATGACGGCTGGAAGATGAGTGTTCACCGCGAAATGGAGCGCACAGTGATGAATGAGGCCACCGACGCCTCCCAGAAGAGCGGCTCCGCTCCCGCCAGGCGGCGCGGTGCGGCCCCGACCAAGGTCGGCATCATGGGCGGCACCTTCGACCCCATTCACCACGGACACCTCGTGGCCGCCAGTGAGGTCGCCCACCTCTTCGGCCTCGACGAGGTGGTCTTCGTTCCCACGGGACAACCCTGGCAGAAGGATCTGAACAAGGTCACCCCCTCCGAGGACCGTTACCTCATGACGGTCATCGCGACCGCTGAGAACCCCCAGTTCAGAGTCGATCGGGTGGAGATCGATCGCTCGGGACCCACTTACACCATCGACACCCTCCGCCAGATGAGGGCCTCCTACGGTCCCGACGTGGAGCTGTACTTCATCACCGGAGCCGATGCGCTCGGAGCCATCCTCAGCTGGCACAACGTCGATGAACTCTTCGACCTCGCACATTTCGTAGGCTGTAACCGGCCCGGACACCACCTCAGTGACACCGGCCTGCCCGATGGCAAGGTCTCCCTGGTGGAGGTGCCCGCGCTCGCGATCTCCTCCAGCGAGTGCCGCGAACGCGTCCGCAAGGGCGAGCCCATCTGGTACCTGGTGCCCGACGGCATCGTCCGCTACATCAACAAGACCGGGCTCTACCTGGAGTCCTGAAGGAATCCGATCCGGAGCCCGAAGGGGCTTGGTCCCAAGTACCGGAAACCGGGGTTCCATCGAATCCCGGTCGACACCCGAACAAGTAAGGCAGCAAGCACAACGTGACAGCCACCGATAGGGCAGTGGAACTCGTCCAGGTCGCCGCGGAGGCGGCGGCGGACAAACTCGCCGAAGAGATCATCGCCTATGACGTGAGCGACCAGCTCATCATCACCGATGCCTTCGTGCTGTGCTCGGCCCCCAACGACCGTCAGGTTCGCGCCATCGTGGACGAGGTCGAGGACCAGCTTCGTATCAAGTCCGGAGTCAAGCCGGTTCGTAGGGAAGGGGAGCGGGACGGCCGCTGGATCCTGCTGGACTACGCCGACATCATCGTGCACATCCAGCACGAGGAGGAGCGAGGATACTACGGACTCGAACGCCTCTGGAAGGACTGCCCCGAGATCGAGCTCCCCGAGGGCTCGCGCGGAGCCGAACGTAGTCCGTTGGACGAGCGTTGACCCTGAGAGCGGGTAGGACTTTCGAGGGTGGGTGAAGACTCCAAGGGCGCGCGGCGACCCGGCGGGCGGGTAGTGGATGCGTGCGGTGCGACCTGCCGGACGCGCGGTGATTCCGCGCGGGATCGACGACCGGCGCTCCGTCGGGTCCACGGGACCCCACGGACAGGACCCCAAGCGACCGCGGTCGGTCGCCGGAGTAGAAGGACATCACGTGAGCGACATCCCCCGTGTGCTGTTCTGGCGGCACGGACGCACTGCTTGGAACGTCGAGAAACGCTTCCAAGGACAGACCGACATCGAGCTCGATCCGGTCGGCCACGCCCAGGCCGAACGAGCAGGTCGACTGCTCGCCTCCCTGGGACCCGACGTCATCGTCGCGTCCGACCTCAAGCGTGCCGCCGACACCGCGGGGTACCTTGGACGCGCCTCCGGGGTTCCGGTGGAGTTCGACAAGGGATTGCGTGAGCGTTTCGGCGGTTCCTGGGAGGGGCACACCGCTGCTGAGCTCGCTGAGCTCTGGCCGGTCGAACACCCCACCATGGATATTCCGGATGGGGAGGACATCGCCGACGTAGGCGACCGTATGCGCGCCGCCATCGACCGTGGAATCGCCAAGACGCCGGCCGGGGGTTTGCTGGTCGTGGTCAGTCACGGAGCGGCACTGCGTGTGGGCATCGCCCGGATGCTGGGGATTCCCGATGATCGCCGTGAGCTTCTCGGGCCGCTCAGCAATTGTTGCTGGTCCATCCTGCAAACGCGAGGTCCGGCCTGGCGTCTGATGGAGCACAACGCCGCCAGCCTGCCCGAGCCCGTGGTCCTCAGTGACGATGTCTGAGTGCCGGGTGCTCGGCTTCGGTCGGCGTGAGGCCAAAAGGCCCGGCCTTCGTTTCGACTAACCGCCCCGAATCCGCTAAAGTTCAGGGAGTCGGCGGGGCGAACACCTCGCACGACTCCCATACGGGGCTATGGCGCAGTTGGTAGCGCGCCTCCATGGCATGGAGGAGGTCTGGGGTTCGAATCCCCATAGCTCCACGGACTCAGGACGATCCTGCTCGCGCGTGAGCGCGCTCGCGGGGTCGTCCTTGGTGTTTTCGGGGGAGACCCCCCGGACCCCCCGGTGTGACCCCCTTGTGGTTCGGGTCGTGTTGGTCGGTGGGGTGGTCGGGGTGTTTCCTCGCGTCGTGGGACCGCATCTTGCGGGGCCTTGCCCAGGGGCCGTTCTCGTTGTGTGGGCGGATGGGGTTCTCAGGTTCTGATCCAGGCGGTGCTGTTGCCGGGGAGGTGCTCGAAGACCTCGGTGCTGGCGAGAAGGACCTCTCCGTCCGGCATGGGGATGGGGGAGGTGCCGGTGTTCATGACGACCAGCACGTTCGACCGGCGGAAGGCCAGGATCGGGCCCTGATTCAGGTCGTCCCAGACCAGGGTTTCATCGGAGGTGAGTTCTCGGCGCAGACGTAGCGCGTTCCGGTGGAGCCACAGGGTCGAGGTCGGATCTTCCTCTTGGGCTTGGACGGAGTACTCACCCCACCAGGAGGGTTGAGGGAGCCAGGAGCCGTTCGATCCGAAACCGAAGGACGGACCCTTCCTGGTCCAAGGGAGCGGCACACGACAGCCGTCACGGCCCTTGTCGGTGCCACCGCTGCCCTTCCACCGAGGATCTTCCAGAGCCTCGGTGGGAAGGTCGGCCACCTCGGGCAGCCCCAGTTCTTCGCCCTGGTAGACGTAGGCCGAACCCGGAAGGGCCAGGGTGAGCAGGGTCAGGGCGCGGGCACGATCCCGGCCCAAGGCGTGGTCGGGTTCGGGTTCGTTGGACAGGAGCCACCGCCGGGGGTCGGTGCCCTCGGGAAGGCCCAGCAGGGAGGGTTTGCGCACCACGTCGTGGTTGCCGGTGACCCAGGTGGGGACGGTCCCCACCCGGGTGGCGTCGGCGATCGAGGAGGTGATGATCCTCCGGTAGGCGTCCGCGTCCCAGGGGGTCAGGAGGTACTCGAAGTTGAACGCCTGGTTCAACTCGTCGGGCCGGGTGTACCGAATCCGGCGCTCGCCGGGCAGCCACACCTCGGCGACGGTGGCACGAGGCGGATCGTAAGCCGATAGTACCTGGTTCCAATCCCGGTACACCTCGTGCACCTCGGGACGATCGAGGAAGGGGTGGTCGGGGTTGGCCGCGATGTCCTCGAACCGGCCTCCGTCCACGAGGACCAGGTCGCGCAGTGGATCGAGGTCCTTGACCAGCGCGTAGGCCACGTCGATCCGGAAGCCGTCCACCCCTCGGTCGCTCCAAAAACGCAGGATGTCGCGGAACTCCTCGCGCACTCGGGGATGGTCCCAGTTCAGGTCGGGTTGCTCGGGGGCGAACATGTGCAGGTACCACTGTCCGTCCGGTACCTGGGTCCAGGCGGGCCCACCGAAGGTGGAACGCCAGTTGGTGGGCGGCTCGGCACCGTCACGGAATATGTACAGGTCTCGTTCGGGTGCGTCGGGAGAGGCCAACGCCGCCTGGAACCACGGGTGGGCCCGGGAGGTGTGGTTGGGCACGATGTCGATCATGACCCGTAGATCGCGGGAGTGCGCGGCCTCGACCATGGAGTCGAAGTCGGCGAGCGTGCCCAGGAGGGGATCGACCCCACGGAAGTCGGAAACGTCGTAACCGCCGTCGGCCCAAGGAGAGGGGTAGAACGGCGACAGCCAGATCCCGTCCACGCCCAGCGCCGCGACGTGGTCCAGTCGGTCGGTGATCCCCTTCAGGTCACCGACGCCGTCGCCGTCGGAATCGGCGAGACTACGCGGGTACACCTGGTAGAGGACGGCGTCGCGCCACCACGTTCTCATGGTCGCTCCCTTACGGTCGAGGTGGACTGGCGGAGGATGAGCTGGGTGGGCATCTCCACGTGTCGGTGAGGGGCGTCTTCGTTGAGGATGCCGATGGTCAGTTCCGCGGCGGCCGTTCCGATCGCTCGGGGGGCCTGGTCGACCGTGGTCAGGTCCAGGACCGAGGCGACCTCGTGGTTGTCGAAGCCCATGAGGGAGATCGCACCGGGTACCGGGACACCGGAACGGCGCAGTGTGCGGTAGGCGCCCATGGCCATGTCGTCGAACTCGGTGAGTACGGCGGTGGGCGGGTGGTGCTCGGCGAGCAGTTCGCCCATGGCGAGTTCTCCGCCCCGGCGGCCGGGCGAGGACAGCACGCTCCACTCGGGGAGTCCGGCGTCGGCCATGGCGGCGCGGTAACCCTCCAACCGGTGTCGGGAGCTGAGGCTGAGCCAGGGACCGCCGGTGGAGCCGATGTAGGCCACCCGGGTGTGCCCCAGGTTGAGCAGGTGACGGGTGGCCTTGGCGGCCCCCTGCCGATCATCGATGAACACGCAGGCCCGGCCGGGCACCTTCTGTCCGGTGAGTACCAAGGGCACACCCACGTCGTCCAAGCGCTCGCATTCCTCGCTGGACAGGTCCATGGAGACGGTGATGACCGCGTCGCTGTTGCGGCGTAGGGGCAGGGACCGGGTCCAGCCGCGCTGTCCGCGCAGCTCACCGACCTGGTGGACGAGCATGTCCAGGTCCGCGTGGCGCAGGGTGTCGCTGATACCGGCCAGCACCGAACCGAAGAACCAGGGCTGGAGGAAGGGCACGATGACCGCGACTCGGCCGGTGCGCCCGGTGACCAACCCGGAGGCGTTCCGGGAGACGACGTAGGACAGTTCGTCGGCCGCGCTCTGAACTCGTTCACGAACGACGGGCGAGACTCCGGGCACACCGCGCATCACGCGGGAGACCGTGGACAGGGATACCCCGGCGAGACGAGCCACGTCCCGCATACTCGGGGGGCGGTTGGACATGAACCTACGGTAAGAGTGATGACCGGGTTCTGGCAACGTTTTCATCAGACTTGCTTGTGATCACGATGAGCTCTACATGCGCTGTGTATGACTACCGGGCAGGAGTGTTGACTACGTCACATGCTCAATGGCATCGTTTTCATACAGTTGAACCGGCGGTCGTTCCGATACCTCGACGCCGCGCCCCACGTGTTCGTGGACGGCGCGAAAGGAGAGAGTCATGTCAGTACTTCCATGGCACAGGAGGCACGCGGGGCGGGCGAGTGGCGCCGCCCTGGCGGCGCTGGCCCTGACCCTGATGACGGCCTGCGGAGAACCACCGGGAGAGGAGTCCGACGCCGAGGGTGAGAGCGCCGGCCTGGCCGACGACCCCCAATTCGTCTGGGCGGTCACCGGAGCCGACCGGCAGATCCACGAGGACGTCGCCCGCCTGTGGAACGAGAACAACCCCGAGCAACAGGTCGAGGTGTTCTTCCTGGCCCCCACGGCCGACGAACAACGGCAGGCCATGTTCCAGGACCTGCAGTCCCAGGCCGGGGAATTCGACGTTCTGGGACTGGACGTGATCTGGACCGGTGAGTTCGCCGACTTCGGGTACATCGAGAGCCTGGAGGACATGCGCGGCGAGATCGAGGGGGTCAGCCTCCCCGGCGCCATCGACAGCGCCCAGTGGCAGCAGGAACTGTACGCCCTGCCCTACTCCTCCAACGGTGCCTTCCTTTACTACCGGACCGACCTGATCGACGAACCCCCCACGACCTGGGACGAGCTCTACGAGACCGGGATGGAGGCCGCCGAGGAGGAAGGCATCGCCCCCTTCGTCGGCCAGGGCGACCAGTACGAGGGCTTCGTCGTCACCTACCTGGAGATGTTCTGGTCCGCGGGCGGCGAACTCTTCGACGACGCCCAGGAGAACTCCACGTTCCTAGAGGGCGACGCGGCTCAGACCGCCCTGGACTTCATGGTCGAGGGGCAGGAGAACGGCTTCTTCGCGGAGGGCTTCGACTCCATGGTCGAGGACGACGCCCGTGCCCTGTTCCAGTCGGGTGAGGCCGTGTACATGCGCAACTGGCCCTACGCCATCCCGCTCCTGGAGGGCGAGGAGGGCGAAGAGAGCGAGGTCGCCGGGAACTTCGACGTGGCCCCGCTGCCCACCTTCACCGGTGAGGGCACCACCAGCGCCCTGGGTGGCCTGAACAACGCCGTCAGCAGCCTCAGCGAGAACAAGGACCTGGCACGCGAGTTCGTACTGTGGGCCGCCACGGACGCCGAGGCCCAGGACATCCTCGCCGGACACAGCCTGCCGCCCACCATGCTCAGCGCCTACGACGACGCCGACGACCCCAACTTCGAGATGCTCGGTGAGATCCTCGCCGAGGCCGACGCCCGTCCGCCGGTGCCCGGGTACAACTCGCTGTCACTGGTGATCCAGGACAACCTGCACCCGGCCTTCTTGGGCCAACAGGACCCCGAGAGCGCTCTGGAAGCCGTGGACAACGCGGCCAACGACGCGCTCGAACAGGATTAGGGACGCGATGAGCAGCCCTGCTTCTGTTTCGGGTGCGGGTCGCGGTGCTGGGGGAGCCGGCGCCAAGACCGTGGGCAGACGCGCCCAGGGACTGGGAGAGAAGGCGATGGGGCGGATCTTCCTCGCCCCATCGCTGACCTTCATGGCCCTGATCGCGCTCTTCCCGGTGTTCTACGCCATCGGGATGAGTCTCTACAACATCCGAGGGTTTCACCGGGACTTCGTGGGTGTCGACAACTATGTCGACGCCCTGACCGATCCCAGCTTTTGGAACGCCGCCAAGAACACACTGATCTTCACCGTGGCGTCGGTGTCCCTGGAGTTCGTCATCGGGATGGCGTTCGCGCTGATCATGCACCAGGCCTTCGTCGGCCGTGGCCTGACCCGAGCGGTCATCCTGGTTCCCTGGGTGATCCCCACGGCCGTGGCCGCCCAGGTGTGGCGGTACATGTTCGACCACAACCCCGGCTTCGTGAACGCGGTGCTGGGAACCGAGATCAACTGGCTTCGGGACCCGGCTTGGGCGATGGTCGGCATCATCAGCGCCGACGTGTGGAAGACCGCCCCGTTCGTGGCGCTGTTGCTCCTGGCCGGACTCCAGACCATCCCCAGGGACTACTACGAGGCCGCCAAGATGGACGGGGCGGGGGTGGTCCAGAGGTTCTGGTCCGTCACGCTGCCGCTGCTGCGTCCGGCGATCGTGGTGGCGTTGCTGTTCCGCACCGTGGACGCGCTGCGCATGTTCGACTTCGCGTACGTGTTCGCCGGGTACTCGAACTCGTTGGCGACCCTGTCGGTGTACGCACAACGATTCCTGGTGGCCGAACCACAGTTGGGTTACGCCAACGCCCTGTCCACGGTCACGTTCGTCATCGTCATGCTCGTCGGCCTGGCCTTCATCAGCAGGATGGGCCGTCAGATGGTCGGTGACGTGGGGCGGAAGGAGAAGCGATGACCGCCGAAGAGACGCGGGCAGCGGCCCGGTCGGTCCGGGCCGCACACCGGCCCCGGCGTGGTACCCCACCGTTGGTGGTCAACACGCTCAAACTGCTCGGACTGGCGTTGGTCCTGGTGTGGTGCCTCTTCCCCTTCCTGTGGATGGGCATGACCAGCCTGCGCACGGGGTCGGTGGCGCTGACCGAACCCAACATCCTCCAAGGGCCCTTCAACTTCGGGAACTACGAGGAGGTCATCGGGCAGGGGTTCCTGTTCCCGTTGCGCAATTCGCTGATCGTGGCCTCCGCGACCACCCTGATCTGCATCCCGGTGGCCGCGCTGGCCGGCTACGCGCTGGCGCGCCTTCCACTGGCGGGGGAGNACTGGTGGCGACCTTGTTCCCACCGGTGGCGCTGGTCAACCCGCTGTACCAGATGTACCTGCAGCTCAACGAGTGGACCGGAATCAATCTGCTCAACTCCTACGCGGGCATGGTCATCCCGTACGTGGCACTGACCCTGCCGCTGGCCATCTTCATCCTCACCACGTTCTTCGCCGGCATCCCGAAGGAGATCGAGGAGTCGGCGAAGGTGGACGGAGCCACTCCCCTCCAAGCGTTCTTGAAGGTGGTCGCGCCGCTGGCCGCACCGGGCGTGGGTGCGGCGGCCATCTTGACGTTCGTCTACGCCACCAACGAGTTCCTGCTCGCGTTCTCGTTCGCTCCACGTGACCTGAACGTGCAGACCGTGCCGGTCTTCGTGGGCACCTTCGAGAGGGTCGGTTACGAGAACCCGGTCGGACAGATCATGGCGGCCTCGGTTCTGGTCTCCGTCCCGTTGATCGTCTTCGCTCTGGTCCTGCAACGTCGAATCGTCGCGGGTCTGACCTCGGGGGCGGTGAAGGGTTGATCTCGGCGGTGTCGAAGGACTGACCCCGAGAGCGTGTGGTGTTTCGGACCCGTGCGGGCGTGTTCCAACGGTGGTCGCGGCACCCCGAGTTCTGGGAGGCTGCGACCACCGTGTCGTTCGCGCACGAACTCGACCGGCTCGGAGAAGCCGGGTCCGCGCGCATGTGGCGGACCCGGCTTCACGGGCATGCTTACAGGTAGAGGCCGGTTCCCCGTTCCGGAGACTCGTTCGCGATCGCGTGTACGTCCCGCTCTCGCAGGATCACGTACCGCTCGCCGTTCAATTCGACCTCGCCTTGCTCTTCCGGGTCGAAGAGCACACGGTCACCGGTTTTCACGTGTCGGGCGCCGGTTCCCGCGCCCCGGACCTCGCCCCACGCGAGTCGGGTCGCCAACTTCACCGTGTCCGGAATGACCAGACCCGCGCTGCTGCGCCGCTCACTCTTGTCCGGGACCGCCTTGACCAGAAGGCGATCGTGGAGCATCTGGATTTCAAGTTTGGATTCGGGCACATCCCCAGGATATTCACCCCGGAGGAGGACTCGGCTCGCTCAGAGCGCTCAGCACGGTTCCGGGTGGACATCGGTTCGGCACTCGGTGGACCTTCGATGTTCGTCCCTGGTTCGAGCGGCCCTCGAAGTCGGGTAGAGTATCCACATGCCGAGCGGGGAAACCGCCCGGCAGACCAGGGGCTATGGCGCAGTTGGTAGCGCGCCTCCATGGCATGGAGGAGGT
>NZ_ANBD01000168.1 GCF_000341005.1 Nocardiopsis alkaliphila YIM 80379
GCCGAGCGGGCGTTGGGCAATCATCCGCAGGCGTACTCGCACCTGGGATTGATCCGCTGCGCCCAACTCCTGGACCAGCACCCATAGTCCACGTCATCGATCGCACGCCGCCCCACGGGTAGCGTGCGATCCGGTCCTTCGGGGCGTCCCACGAATCGGGGCGCCCCGATTCCGTACTTCCTTCATCGCCCCGGAAACCTCGTTCGTCCGACCCGTGGGTCGCCATGCCCCCGACACGCGTTCAGCGGTGGCGCGGGCCCTCCTCCAGGCGTGCGCGCACGATCGGCCACTCGGAACGCAGTACCGAGTAGTACACCGCGTCCCGGCGCCTGCCACCCGGCATCACGTCGTAGCCGCGCAGCACACCCTCCTCCGTCGCCCCGATGGCGCGCAGACCCCGGCGAGCGCGCTCGTTCAGCACGTCGGTCTTGAACTCCACCCGCTCGGCGTCCATGCCCTCGAAGGCGTGCCGCATCAGCAGGTACTTCGCCCAGTGGTTGACGCCCCGGCCACGGAAGTCACGGCCCAGCCAGGAGCTTCCGATCTCCAGGCGCAGGTCCGGCTCCGAAAGGTTGCCGTAACTCATGCTGCCCGCGATCCGGCCACTGATCAGATCCGTGATGGTGAACGTGGTTCGTTTCCCCGCTTCGGTGGCGCCCAGGTAGGCGTCGAAGAAGTGCTCGAAACCCGCCTCGTCGTCCACTCTGGTGACGAAGTGCGTCCAGATCTCGGGGTCCAGCGCCTGCTCCCGCCAACCCTCCCGGTCCTGTTCCGTCATGGGGGTGAGCCGTACGTACTCGTTCTCCAACCGAACCCGCGCCCGTTCCGCCCACGTACCGGTCCTCGCCATGTCGTCCCCTTGGTCGCCGATCGTCGCTTTCGCGGCGAAGTCTAAGGGCGTGTTCCCCGACATCTTCTTCGAGCCCACCCGTCCTCTCCCGAACACCTCCCCTCCGGTTCGCCCTGGACCGATGGGCGCGGCACGGAAAGCGAGGAGAAGACGGTGGGCAGGACCCGATTCCTTGCTCTCCTCTTCCCAGGTCAGCTGGGAAGAGGAGCTCCGATCTCCACTCCCCTCGGGCTTTCGAGCGCCCGATTCATGCACATGCATCCGACTCATGATGAATCCGTGTAGGTATGACAGGATTCTGGGGTGACTGAAGAGTTCCGCGCCGCGTTCCAACGGGTGCTCGACACCGCCGCAGCCCAGGCCCACGACTTCCCCGAAGCCGTCCAGGAAGCCTTCCGGCTGTCCTCCAAGGTGCCTCAGGAGGAACTGGAGGCCGCCATGGAGGCCTTGGCCCCGGTGCTGAGTGACTGCGAACCCTACCCGGGCGTCGCGGCCGACCTCTCGGTGCTGGCCGGCGCCCTGGCCGAGTCGGGCGCGCCCGCCGGTCAAGCCGGTCTGGAAGTCCTACGGCAGGGCGGTGGCTACGGTCAGGCCGCGGCGGCGTTCATGCACGCCTGGGACAAGACCGGCGGCGGTCCCCTCCCGGAACCCGCCCACGTGGGCGAGGCCGAGGAGAAGCGCGTCGAAGAGGTCCTCGGTGACAACGCTCCGGCCGCCACCAACGGTTGGTGGACCGTCCAGCGCTATGGTCTGGCCGCCAAGGCCATGCTCAGCGACTCCGGGGTGCGTTCGGCCGTGCGCGCCGACAGCAGCGCCCTGGAAGGTCTCGGCCAGATCATTCAGGCCCTCTCCACCCGACTGAGCGAGTTCGGTGAGGTGTACGAACTGCTGCGGATGGCCGAGGTGAGCCGGGTCCTGGTACTCGACCGTGCCTCCTGGCGGGGTTTTCGAGTGCGCTTCGACGGGGTAGGTGACAACTTTCAGCTGCACACCCTGCTCGCCGACGCCCTGATCGGCAAGGAGGGGCTACGTCTGCCCGGTACCCGTCCCGACCCCCGGTGGGTGGCGGCCGCCCAGGACGCACCGGTGGACCCGCTGGCCGACGTGGTGCGCGGCGAGTGGGACCTGGTCGGTGGCGACGGTACCTGGGTGGGCAACGAGGTCTGCCCTGGAGACATCCCCGAGGTGGACGGCGAGCGGGTGTTGGTTCTGGAACCCCAGTCGCTGACGCACTCCTGGCGAGCCGGGCGGCGCCACCCGCACATCCCCGGCGTCCTGACCGTCCTGGCCGAACTACACCCCGACGAGGTGGCGTCGTGGTGGGCACGGCTCCACCCGGCGGGTACGGTCCGTCACCCGCAGGCGCCTGCGCTCGAACACGACGACACCGGCTCCTACCGTCGACCACCACGGCACTTCGGGGTGGCCGCGCATTTCGCCGAGGTGGACTCCGGTCCCCTGGCGGCACCCTTCTCCTCCTTGGACCCGAGGTCGGACACCCCGGACCCGGGTCCGCGCCCCGGCCCTGAGCCCTCAGCCGACTTGGGATCGACCGTCGACTTCTCGGCCGGCCCCGCACCCGGCACCGAGGGAACCGAAGAGGGACCCGACGACTTCGCGGTACCCGCCCCCTGGGCCGCGTGGTCTCCGCGGACCGACGAGGACGCCCACCCCATCGTGGACCCGGGTCCCTTCCGCGACCCCGATCCGTTCGGTGGACCGACGGCACTCGCCTCCGATTCGTACGGCCCTTCAGGGGCCGGGTTCTCCGATTCCTGCCATGGTCTCGACCCCCACGAGAGCTCTGGCTCCTACGACTCCTCCGACTTCTCCGAGCCCCTCGAACAGGCGGAGGAGGCAGAACGTCCGCCCGGCTCTCGGCTACTGCCTCCGATGCCGCCCGGGGTCTCGGACAGCACCACCTGGGCGCCGCACTGGAAGTGGCCCATGGGCCCACCTGAGCGCTGAGGCGGCCTCGCCTGAGTTCCTGGTGAGTGCCCCGACCCACGCTCGGGCACCAACCCCCATATGACATCTGTCATCCCGAACCACTGCACCCCTCCCACCGGTCCGGTGATTCCTGCGACTACTACGCGGACACGCCTTCGCGAGAACCTGGGGACATGATGACGCGACAGGACGTCGGATCGACCACCACACGGTCCACTCGCGAGCAGGCCGTCCAGCAGGCGCTCAAGAGGTTCGAAGAGCGGGAGAAGGAGCTCGCCCAGGAACAACTGCGCGGGATGCGGCTCTGGGAGGGCAAGGCCGAGCGTCAGGACAAGGTCCTACTCGCCCTGTTCATCGGGCTTCCCCTGATCATGATGTTGACGATTCCGCTGCGGCCCCTGTTCATCGCGGACCACCCGGTGGCCCTGGCGTTCGCCACCGGCAGCTACGCCGCCATCGGGGCGGGCGCGGCGTTCGCCGCCGTGGGGCAGGGCACCCTGTGGCTGGTGATCCTGGCGGGTGTCGTCGGCAAGATCAAGGTCAGCTGGTTGTTCTGGTGGCTCGGTCGTCGTTGGGGCGTGCGTTTCATCCGCTTCACCGTGCCGAACGAGCGGGCCCAGCGCTTCGCCGCTCGTCTCCAGTCGATGAATCCGTGGGTGCTCCGTGTCCTCATTCCCCTCGGTTACCTTCCGGGGGTCCCCACCATGATCGTCTGTGTCCTGGCGGGAACCAGCGGTATGAGGCTGCGCACCTACCTGTTCCTGGACGCTCTGGGCGCCCTCATGGTCACCTCGATCGTCGCCTTCATCGGTTTCACCTCCGGCCAGACCGGAGTGGACGTCGTCCTCCTGGTCGACAAGTACGCCCTGTGGATCATGCTCGCCCTCATCTTCGGAATGTCGACGTACCCCGTCTACACCTCCATACGTGATCAGAAGGCGCGTAAGGCCGAGACGATCCGTGCCGCCGAGGCCGAATACGACGCCCAGACCACCCGCCCGGCGGCCGAGGGCGCGACCGCCACCTCCACCGAGGCGAAGACCGACGATCCCACCACGCGCATCAACACCAGCGAAGACGGCGATAAGTGACCTCGATCGGACCTGTGTTCACACACAGGTGGGAGCAGCGCGACTAGGCTGGTATCCGGCAAACCGACACCCCGGGCAAGCCGGCTGCACTGGGTGCGTCACAAACACACTCAAGGAGATCCCGTCATGGGACAGCAACACTTCGATCTGGTGGTCCTCGGCGCCGGGCCGGGTGGTTACGTCGCGGCGATCCGCGCCGCCCAGCTCGGTCTCAAGGCCGCCGTCGTCGAGGAGAAGTACTGGGGTGGGGTCTGCCTCAACGTGGGCTGCATCCCCTCCAAGGCGCTCCTTCGCAACGCCGAACTCGCGCACCTGTTCCACAACGACGCCGACACCTTCGGTATCAAGGTGGACGGCAAGGTCGAGTTCGACTACGGCAAGGCGTTCAGCCGTAGTCGCGAGGTCGCCGACGGCCGTGTCAAGGGCGTCCACTTCCTGATGAAGAAGAACAAGATCACCGAGCTGAACGGGCGCGGCACCTTCGTCGACGACCACACCATCGAGGTGAAGGGGGCCGATGGGGAGACCACCACGGCCACCTTCGACAACGCCATCATCGCGGCCGGTTCCACCACCAAGCTCATCCCGGGCACCTCGCTCTCCGAGCGCGTCGTCACCTACGAAGAGCAGATCCTCACCGAGGAGCTGCCCGGGAGCATCGTCATCGCGGGCGCGGGCGCGGTCGGTGTCGAGTTCGCCTTCGTGATGGCCAACTACGGGGTCGACGTCACCATCGTGGAGTTCCTCGATCGCATGGTGCCCACCGAGGACGAGGAGGTCTCCAAGGAGATCGCCCGCGCCTACAAGAAGCTCGGTGTGAAGATCATGACCTCCACCAGGGTGGAGAGGGTCGAAGACACCGGTTCCGCGGTCAAGGTCACCGTCACCGATTCCGATGGCAAGGAACAGACCCTGGAGGCCGACAAGCTCCTCCAGGCGATCGGTTTCTCACCCAACGTCGAGGGCTACGGTCTGGAGAAGACCGGGGTGGAGTTGACCGACCGAGGTGCCATCGCCATCGACTCGCGGGGGCGCACCAACGTCCCGCACATCTACGCCATCGGCGACGTCACCGCCAAGCTCATGTTGGCGCACACCGCCGAGGCCATGGGCATCGTCGCGTCCGAGACCATCGCGGGCGCCGAGACCCAGGAGATCGACTACCGGTTCATCCCACGGGCGACCTACTGCCAGCCGCAGATCGCCAGCTTCGGCTACAGCGAGAGGGAGGCCAAGGAGGCGGGTTACGACGTCCAGGTCGCCAAGTTCCCGTTCATGGCCAACGGCAAGGCGCATGGGCTGGGAGACAGCCGCGGCTTCGTCAAGATCATCTCCGATGGCGCGTACGGCGAGTTCTTGGGCGCGCACATGGTGGGCCCGGACGTCACCGAGCTGCTGCCGGAGCTGACCCTGGCCCAGCAGTGGGACTTGACGGTGCACGAGGTGGCGCGCAACATCCACGCGCACCCCACGCTCAGTGAGGCGGTCAAGGAGGCCGTACACGGTCTTGCCGGGCACATGATCAACTTCTGATCCGCTCCAGGACTCCATGGGGCCGGTGGGCCGGGCGAGGGCTCGACCACCGGCCCCGTCGTTCGTCTACGGGCCCTCCTTGCGCGGCCGTCCCCCCACCGGCTCGGGACTTGCTAAGTTTCCCTGTGTCCCCCGCCGGCGTCCCTCCCACGAGGCCGGCACACCCCGACCCCGAAAGCCACCCATGCGCCTCATCCCGTCCTCTCCCCTGTCGTGCCTGGGCACGGCCGTCGCCGCCGTCGTCATCGGTGGTGTCGTCCTCGTCGGCTGCGATGTGGTCGACCTCGATCTGGACCTGAGCCTGTCCAGCGGTGACGGCGCGAACTCCCCCGAGGAGGAGGCGAGCGCGAGCCCCGAAGCCGAGGACGCCGAAGGGAGCGAGGAGGACCCGGCTCAGGCCTCGGAATACGGCCTGCCCGAATCCTGCGAGACCGCCGGTGCCGCCGAGCTCGTCGGAGACCTGGCCCCCGGTCCGATCCTCAGTGAGGAGCGGGGCGAGATCGACGGCATCGAGGACTCCGAGCAGCTCTCCTGCACCTTCAGCGAGGGAAGCACCGAACCGGGCACCCCCTCCTTCACCATCGTGTTCACCTCCGGCGCCGACCCGAGCGCCAACCCCGACGTCGTCCAGGTTCCGGGCGCGGAGGCCGAGATGAACTGGGAGGTGGACGTGGACGTGGACGTGGACACCTACCACACGAACGAGTCCGACGACCTCGGTGGCGACCTGGAATACGTGGGCACCGTGGACGGCTCCAGTCGCCATCTGTACCTGGAACTGCCCGGCGACTTCTACGTCACCGCCATCGCCTATCACGAGGACGTCGAGCGCGGCGAACTCGAGCGCGTGGTCCTGCAGGCCGCCGGTCGGATCCGTAACTAGCGCCGTGGTCGCGGAGGGGAGGGGTGAACCCACTCGGGGAGTCGGCGGGCTGAGCCGGGAGGAACTGGAGGCCGGCCGCGACCTCGTGCTGCCCGACGTGCTCGTCCCAGGGCTGTCCGTGGTGTTCTGCGGGCTCAATCCGGGCCTGACCAGCGCGGTACGCGGACACCACTTCGCCACGCCCGGCAACCGTTTCTGGCCCGCGCTGGGACGCTCCGGCTTCACCCCCGGCCGCTACACCCCCGACCGTGACCGTGAACTGCCACGGTTCGGCCTGGGATTCACCAATCTCGTCGCGCGCACCACACGGGGCTCGGACGAACTAGCGCCGGAGGAGTTCGTCCAGGGTGCGCGGGAACTGCGCCGCAAGGCCCTCGACCTGACTCCGGAATGGTTGGCGTTCCTGGGCCTGACCGGCTACCGGGCGGCCTTCGGGGACCGGCGTGCGAAGGTCGGTCCGCAAAAGGCGACCATCGGCCGCACCCGGCTGTGGCTGCTGCCCAACCCGAGTGGACGCAATGCCCATTACACGCCCTCGGATCTGGCCGAGGAGTTCACCCGGCTTCGGGTCGCTGCGGGGATGCCCGACCGTTCGTGGTGTGCCGAACCCGGGTGAGGCCGCGTCCCGAAAAAGGAGAAGGGAGGGAGCGCCGACGATGTGTCGGGCCCCCTCCCGGCCTGTCCTCGGCCTCTATGGACAGTGCGTCTAGTATTCGACGGGGATTTCCTCGAATTCACCGAACGGACCTGCCCGCAGGGTCAACTCCTCGACGTCCACGGGGGGCGCGGGGAAGACCGCCACCAACCTGTGGCTGTTGCCAGGCTGAATGGTGTGCACCTCCTCGGCGAAGCTGCTGTAGCGACTCTCACCGAAGTCCATCTGGGCCACGTAGCGGACCAGTCCGCTCTCCGGTTCGAACAACTGGAACCCGCCGAGGGTGCCCTTGTTGAACTGCTCGGGGCCACCGGCCACCGTCTCGCTACCACCCAACTCGGGGGCGAGAGGCTCGTCGGTGGTGTTGGTCATCGCGACGGTCCCGATGACGTAGGCGCCATCGCGGCGCAGCGGGTAGACCTCCAGTCGGATCCCGTCCTCTTCGCCCTCGGCGACCACGGAGCCCGGATCGTCGCTGTAGGGAGCGGGCCAGGTGACGTTGCGCTGGGCCACGCCCAGGCCGTCGTCGTCGTATTCCTCTTCCTCCGTGGCCTCGACCGTCGGATTGAAGACGTAGGAGAACTCGACGCGGCGGTTACGGGCGCGGGCCTCCTCGTCGTCGGGCCCGCCCTCACGGGCGATGGGCTCGCGCTTGCCACGGCCCTCGACCTCCAGCCGGTGATCGGTGCCGAGTTCCTCGGCGAGCAGGTCCCGTACGCTCTCGGCGCGTTCCACCGACAGGTTGTCGTTGTAGGCGTCGTCCCCGATACCGTCGGTGTGTCCGACGACGGTGATGGTGGGGTCGTCGGGGTCGACGTTGCGGGCCAGGGTGGTGGCGGCGCGACGAACCACGTCGGCGGCTTCTTCGGTCAGGTCCGAGCGATCGAACTCGAACATCACGTCCGAGTGGAGCGAGATGATCTCACGGTCACCGTCACGGGTGGTGGAGGCGATCTCGGAGTCGACGAAACTCTGCACCCAGCCTTCGTCGGCCAGGGCGTCCTCGTCGGGACGGCGGTTGGCGAAGGTGAGGTTCTCACCCCGGGCGGGCGGATCGTCCAGGCTGAGGTGGTCGGGCCCGGTGGGGTTCTCCGGGTCCTGTCGTTCGGTTTCCACGTCCTGAATGGGAATGCCGGTCATGGCGCCCAGGCCACTGCCGACGAAGGTCACCTGAAAGACCTCGTCGGGGATACGGGGAAAGTAGCGGGTGTACTCGTTGGTGACCCCGTCGTGTACGGGGTAGAGGCCGTCTTCGTTGGGGCTCTCCGAGCCGTACTTGAGGCCCTCCTCGTCGAGGAACTGCCGGTAGACGCGTCCGGTGAGGGGGTCGACGAGGGTGTGCGCCATGCTCAGGTTGCGGTTGGGGCCGGAGAAGTCGTCCAGGTAGGTGACCTCGTAGTGCATGACCGTGTAGTCGTCGGTCCGTTCCAGACCGGTGATGGCGAAACGCATCTGCGCGTCCTGGCCGGTGTCCTGGAAGATGCGTCCCTCGCGTACGTAGGGGAACTCCTCCCTGACCTCGGGCGGTCCGGACGCGTCACCGAAGGTTTCGGACCACCAGTCGGACACGGGGGCGCAGCCACTGAGGAGGAGGCTGCCCGAGACCATGAGCGCGACCACGGTAAGAGGCTTCTTCCGCGCCATGTGGGGGAACTCCGATCGTTGAGAGGACGTACCGGCAACATCCTCCAGCACTCACGGGGTCGAACCGACCACGGTGCCCCATCAAGAGCGCCGCTGACCGTCCTGGCCAGGGGTGATCCATATGGGGGATTCTTCACCGGTCGCACCCGGAACCGACGTCGGCGACCCGGTTCGATCTCCAAAAGGGGCGAGTCGGATGTCTCCACGCAAGCATTCCAAGCTTATCGTTACTACTTCGTAGCGCAGAGTCGTCTCGTGGAGGGCGCAGATGCTCCGGACCACCTTCGTGGCCTGCGGCACCCTACTCCTTCTCGCCCTCAATGGCGGCCGGATCAGCACGACCCCGAGCAGACGGGCCGATACGCGGTCGACGGTCACGCACCCGTGGTGCGCGCCGACGTCCGTGCCGCCAACGCCACCGTGCACGTCGTGGACATACTCCTCGTCCCCTCTCGACCCTCCTGAATCGCCGTGCGGAAGACGTTCTCACGAGCGCCTGAGGAACCATCCCCGAAAAGTACACACAGTGCCTGTAGGGACCCAAAGGAGAGAAAGAGATGGACACCATGCTCCGCAAGAACACGCTCACCGTGACCGTCTCCGCGGCGGCGTTGGCCTTCGGTCTCACCGCCTGCGGCGACATGAATGGTGGCGCCGAACAGACCCCGGAGATGGGTGAGGTCGAGGAGACCACCGAGAACACCGAGGGTATGGAGGAAGAGGGCACAGACGGGGGGAATGGTGACACTGGGGCCATGAACGAGTACTTCGGCCCCGAATGTGAGGTGCCCGAGGGCGAGGGCGGTTACGAGGACATGCCGGAGGATCCGGTCGCCACCGCCATCGCCGGCAACCCGGCCCTGGCCACCCTCTCCGATGCCATCGAACAGGCCGGCCTGGCGGAGACGCTCGATTCGGCCGAGGACATCACCGTCTTCGCGCCCAACGACGACGCCTTCGACGCACTTCCGCAGGAGGAGCTGGACGCTCTGTTGGCCGACCAGGAACAGCTCTCCGAAGTGCTGAACTACCACGTCGTCGAGGGACGGCCGACCCCTGAGGAGCTGGAGGACGGCACCTTCACCTCGTTGCAGGGCGGCGAGGTGACCACCAGCGGTTCTGGTGAAGAGTTCACCGTCGACGAGGAGGCCCAGATCGTCTGCGGCAACGTGCCGACCGCCAACGCCACCGTCTACGTCATCGACGGGGTGCTGACGCCCTCCTGATGTGGGGTCGTGCGGGGACGCTTCGGGCGGCCCGTGCCTTCCGGCCGGGCCGCCCCTCGTGTGCCGTCGTTCGATCGACGCCGTCTCAGGACGTGGCGACGCCCTCCGGACGCGGTAGGGCGCGCATGGTGGGCCCTAGGGTGACCAGCGCCGCCGCCGCGGATATCACGGCCATCGTCAAGAACACCGGGGTCGGCCCGAACAGGTCGAAGATCAATCCGACCCCGACGATGCCGATCGGTTGGGACAGCAACGCCATGAACGTCACCGCACCCAGGACCCGCCCCTGGTGGTGATCCGGAACCGAGGAAGCGACGTACCCGAAGAAGAGCGCGTTGACGCAGGGAACGGCGGTGAACACGATCGCCACCACCGACCCGAGCGTGAGCACCCCGGGTACCACGACCAACAGCAGCGCGCAGGCCGGCGCGGACCAGGCGGTGAAGAGGAAGATCCGGGAGGGGCTCACCCGGCGCACGACGGGGCCGGCCACCAGCGCCCCGATCAGTCCTCCGGCTCCGGCCAGGGAGACGGTCAGGCCGACCACCAGGTGGGAGGCTCCACGGTCGTCGGCGGTCGCGATGAGGGCGAGGAACACACCCGACTGGGTGAAGGCGATGTTGAAACCGAGGATCCACGAGATCATGGGCCGCAAAAGCGGGTGGTGGAGCAATACGACGAACCCGCTCGTCGTTTCTCGTGGGCTCCACGGTCGTCCTTTGGAGCGTCGCGGGTTCTGCATGGGCCGACGGATACGCAGGATCAACGCGGTGGAGACCAGGTAGCAGAGGGCTTCGGCCACGAACGGGAAGGCCCGACCAAGGCTGGTGAGCGAACCGGCCAAGGGGGCGCCGAGCACGGTGGTGCCGAAGAAACGGATCTGGTTCTGCGCTGAGGCCGAGGCCAACTGCGAGGGCGGCACGAGCTGTTTGAGCGCGGCCATGGACACCGGAGTGGAGATCCCCATCAGGGCGGAGGAGGCCACGGCCACGCCAACGGTGAGGAGCACGCCGACCTCGTCATTGATCAGGAGGACGGCGAAGGTGAACAGCAACAGGAGTCGGCCGGTGTCACAGACGAGCAGGAGGGCACGCCGATCGACCCGGTCGGCGAGGAATCCTCCGACCACGGCCGCGACCATGGTGGTGGCGACCTGGGCCGCGCCGATGATTCCCGCCTGGGACGCGGATCCGACCAAGAGGAGGATGAGGAGGGGGTAGGCGACCTCTCCGCTCTCCTTGCCCAGCCCCGCGAAGAACCGGCTGATCCACAGCAACTGGAAGTCCTGATTGCGTATGAGCGGAACGGGCTCTCGTCTCCCGCGTTCGGACATTTCCGGAGGTGGGTATGGCAGTGGCCGTTCCGTGGGCATGGCGCGCGGCTTCCCGTGGTGTCCCTCGATCAACGAAGCACCCTGCTCTCACGCTGATGGGGGTCTGGCCCCGAAGCACGGTCCGTTGATCGGACCCGGAGCCTTCAGGGATGGAACTCGTGCAACACGAAGGAAAGTCGTGCGGGGGGTGGGATGCTCATATCGCCATTATGCGCTCTTTGCATGCCACGACGGACGTTCTAGGACGTATGTGGCGCTTAATAAATAAAGTGGCCACAATCGGCCTTTGATGCACGTGCAGAGGTCCATGCGGCCCGGGAACTTCGGCGCCATCGTTCCCGAACGCGGTTCGGGTCCGGCGTAGGGTGGGCGATGTGACCGCAGCCTCATCAACGTCCAACGGTGACGAGGGCGCCGAAGTCCGCCGGATCTGGCGCGATCTCGACCTCCCCGGTCTCGTGGACGTGCACACCCATTTCATGCCCGAGAACGTCCTGCGCAAGGTCTGGGCCTACTTCGACGCCCTCGGCGAAGGGGTCTGGCCCATCACCTACCGGACCGATCAGGAGCGGCGCGTGGCCATCCTGCGCGACTTCGGGGTACGGCGCTTCGCCGCGCTCTCCTATCCTCATCGTCCGGACATGGCCCGCTGGCTCAACACCTGGGCCGCAGACTTCGCCGACCACCATCCCGACTGCCTGCGCAGCGCCACCTTCTACCCCGAACCCGACGCCAAGGGCTACGTGACCGAGGCGATCGACTCCGGTGCCGGCGTCTTCAAGGCGCACTTGCAGGTGGGAGCCTACGATCCACGCGATCCACTGCTCACCGACGTGTGGGGCGCCCTCGCCGACTCCGGGACCCCGGTGGTCGTCCATTGCGGCTCTGGACCCGCACCCGGTGAGTTCACCGGTCCCGGCCCCATCTCCGAAGTGTTGCGTGACCACCCCCGCCTCACCGCGGTGATCGCCCACGCAGGCGCTCCCGAATATTCGTCCTTCCTGGACCTGCTCGAACGGTACGAGCGGGTGCACCTGGACACCACCATGACGTTCACCCCCTACCTCGAACGCATGGCGCCCTTCCCACCGACCGAACTTCCGCGTCTGCGGGAGCTGGGCCACCGTGTCCTTCTGGGTACGGACTTCCCGAACATTCCATACGCCTACCACGAGCAGATCCAGGCTCTGGTCGACCTCGACCTGGGTACCGATTGGCTACGCGGTGTCCTGCACGACAACGCCGCCGACCTGTTCGGGGTCTGAACCCGGCGCACCATGCCGGCCGGTCCCGTCCACGACACGAAGGCAGCACCACAAGTCACATAAGCACCACGAGCGCCACGACGTCGCCGAAGGAGAGGTCACCATGGAACTCGCCCTGACCCCCCTGGAATTCGCCCGCCGCTCCCGCAGGCTGTACCCACAACGTGAGGCGGTGGTCGATCGAGACCTCCGCCTGACCTACGAACAGTTCTTCGACCGCTGTGACCGCTGGTCGTCCGCCCTTCGACACATGGGGGTGGCCAAGGGCGACCGGGTCGCCTACATCGCGCCCAACACCCACGCCCAACTCGAGTCGTTCTACGCGGTCCCCCAACTGGGCGCGGTGCTCGTTCCGATCAACTACCGGCTGACCGCCGAGGACTTCGTCTACATCGTCGACCATTCCGGAGCCAAGGTGCTGTGCGTCCACTCCGACCAACTCGACGTGGTGGACACGGTGCGCGACCGAATGCCCGGGGTGGAGAGGTTCGTGGCGTTGGAGGGCGCCCGCCAAGGATGGGAGGACTACGAGACGCTGGTCGCCTCCGCCTCGCCGGAGTTCACGTACCCGGACATCTCCGAAACCGACCTGCTCACCATCAACTACACATCGGGGACCACGGCCGACCCCAAGGGTGTGATGATCACCCACCGCAACGCCTACATGAACTCGGTGGGCACCCTGCTGCACCTGCGCATCGAACTCGGGCAGAGGTATCTGTGGACGTTGCCGATGTTCCACGCCAACGGTTGGACCTATACCTGGACGGTGACCGCCGCTGGAGGCACCCACGTGTGCCTGCCCGCCATGGACCCGAAGCGTGTGTTCGAACTGATCCGTGCGGAGCGGGTGAGCTGGCTGTGTGCGGCCCCCACCGTGCTGATCATGCTCTCCAACGCCCCGGAGGAGGTCCGAGGCGAGGTCCCGCCCGGGGTGCACGTGGTCACGGCGGGGGCCTCACCCGCGGCGGAGACCATCGAACGGTTGGAGGACGACTTCGGCTGGACCGTCACCCACGTGTACGGGTTGACCGAGACGGCGCCTTTCATCACGGTGTGCGAACCGCGCCCCGAGCACCGAGGGCTGTCCGTGCGTGAGCGTGGCGTGCTCAAGGCCCGCCAAGGGGTGGAGCTCATCACCTCGGGCGAACTGCGCGTGGTCGACGAGAAGGGTCACGAGGTGCCCTGGGACGGCACGACCGTGGGCCAGATCGCCGTACGCGGCAACGTCGTGATGAAGGGCTACTACAACGATCCCGAGGCCACCGAGAACGCCATGGGTGACGGCTGGTTCCGTACCGGCGACGCCGCCGTCACCCACCCGGACGGCTACGTGGAGATCCAGGACCGGATCAAGGACGTGATCATTTCGGGAGGAGAGAACATCTCCTCCGTGGAAGTGGAGGGTGTGCTGCTGCGGCATCCGGCGGTTCTGGAGGCGGCGATCGTGGGGGTGCCACACGAACGCTGGGGTGAGACACCGCGCGCCTTCGTGGTCCTGCGCCAGGACACGTCGGTGACCGAGGCGCAGATCATCGCCTTCGCCCGAGAGCACCTCGCCCACTTCAAGGCACCCACCCAGGTGGAGTTCGTGGACCGACTGCCCAAGACCGCCACCGGCAAGATCCAGAAGTTCGTACTGCGCGGTGGCGCCTTGGCCGTCTCCCGTCAGTGACCAGCGCGGTGGGCCGGTGACGAACCGGCCCAGTCGGGCTCATTCGGGAGATGGGGTGAGCAGGATGAACCCGGCGGAGAACGGGTCGGCGCAGGCCGCCAGCCGCCCCACCCCGGGGGTGTCCTGAGGCCCCATGTACACCTGACCGCCGGCCGCACGGACCTCGGCGACCGCCGCGTCACAGTCGGCGACGTGGAACACCGGATGCCAGTCGGCGGCGCCGCCGCTCTGTTCCAGGTTCTCGGCGGGCACACCCATGACCCCACCGAAGTACCGATCCTCGCCCTGCTCGGCCGGGCGGATCGTCGAGTAGACCTGGTCGGCGCCGAGGGAGAGGTCGTTGAACTCCCAGCCGAACAGGGCGCCGTAGAAATCCTTGGCGCCCTCGGCCGAAGGCGTCCACAGCTCGACCCACATGAGCGAACCCGGCGCGTCGACCACCTCCGCCCCGGTGAAGCCTCGGGGCTGCCAGAGTGGCACCGTGCCACCCTGCGGGTCCGATAGGTAGGCCATGCGCCCCAGATCCATCACCTCCATCGGGTCGACGTGGACGGTGGCGCCCAGGTCCAGGGCCGCGCCCACGGTCGCGTCCACGTCGGGCGTCGTGAAGTAGAGGGACCAGGCGATCGGCTGTCCCTGGGCCATCATCGGGCTGAGCGCGCCCACCAGCGCGCCGTCCAACCGGAAGTTCCGATACCCGCCGGCCTCCGGAGAGGGAGTTTCGACCTCCCAACCGAACAATCGGGCGTAGAACTCGGCCGATGCGTCGACATCGGGACTGGGCACCTCCGCCCAACAGGGTGATCCGGGAACGTAGTCGGTGGTGATCATGTCGCCTCCTAATCCTGGCTCCACACGAGTGTGCTTCGGGCCAACGACGCTTCGTGGGTCGGCCGGTGTGGGATCCGGTCGTCCGGTCCGGATCAGGCTCGCCCCTTCGGTAGTTCCAGGACCACGAAACCGGCCGTGGACTGGTCCGAGCAGACCGCCAACCGACCCACCCCCGGGGCGTCCTCCGGGCCCATGTACACCCGCCCCCCGGCATCTCGGACCGCCGCCGCGGTGGCGTCGCAATCCGCCACCTGGAAGACCGGGCGCCACTGGGCCGTGCCCTCGGTCTGCGGTAGCCACTGCGGCGTCATCTCCATGAGGCCACCGAAGTACCGGTCCTCGCCCATGCCCGCCGGACGCAGGGTCGTGTAGGTCCCTTCTCCACCAGGGAGGGCGATGTCGTCACACTGCCAACCGAACAACCCCCGGTAGAAGTCTTTGGCCCCCGACGCCGAAGACGTCCAGAGCTCCGCCCCGCAGAGTGTGTCGGGTCGGTCGGTCGCCTCCATGCTCCCGTAGGTCCCGGGTTGCCAGAGCCCGAACCAGCCGCCCTGCGGATCGGTCGCGTGGGCCAGTGTTCCCAGCTCGAAGAGTTCCGTGGGCTCCACCTGCAACGTTCCGCCCAGTCCCTGAACGCGCCGGGAGGACTCCTCGATGTCCTCGACGTGGAAGTACATGGTCCAAGAGGGCGGTTCGTCATCGACGATACGGGGGCCGATACCACCCACGTCCGCCCCTTCCGAGCGGATGAGCAGGTAGTCGCCGAGTCTGGAACCGGCGTAGTCGGTCTCCCACCTGAACACCCGTTTGTAGAAGTCGGCCGAGGACCCGGGCGTGTCGGAACCCAGTTCGATCCATCGAGGCGAACCCTCGACGTAGTCGGTGGTCATCATGGTTCTTCCTCCCAGCACACCTCCTTTCGAGTCTGGGTCAGGCCACCGCCCGAAGAGGTGACCGCCCCGGCAAAAAATCGACAACCGCATACGAGAGGATCAAGGCGCGAACCGACGAAGGGAAGCCTGGTGCCCGTACGCCTCCTCCACGTGGGGCCGGTGATCATCGACCTCGTGATGGAGGTCGACGGTGTGCCGGCGCCCGGCGGTGGTTCCTTCGCGAGTTCCGCGCGGTCCCTGCCCGGAGGCGGGTTCAACGTGATCGTCGCCGCCGCGCGCGCCGGGTTGGCCGTGGAGTACGCGGGTGCGCACGGGACGGGGCCCCACGGTGATCTGGTGCGTTCGGCCCTACGCGAGGAGGGTGTGAAGGTGGTGCACCCGCCTCGCCCGGACGACACCGGCTTCTGTGTGGCCATGGTGGACCCGAGCGCCGAACGTACCTTCGTCACCCACCTGGGCGCCGAAATGGACCTGCCCCTGTCCGACCTGAAGGACCTACGCCCGGGGGCGGGTGACTTCGTCTACACGGTGGGCTATTCACTGTTGCCGGGTGAGCGCGCCAACGACCTGGTGACCTGGATCGGTGGGCTCACCCCCGACGTCCGCCTGGTCCTGGACCCCGCGCCGGTGGTGGGGAGGATCCCTCAGGTGACCCTGGAGCGGGTCCTGCCCCGGGTGGACGTGCTCAGCCTCAGCGCCGTCGAGGCGACCACGCTCACGGGCGTCTCGGATCGCACGGAGGCGGCCACGGCTCTGTCCGAAC
This sequence comes from Nocardiopsis alkaliphila YIM 80379, assembly GCF_000341005.1. Classification (GTDB taxonomy): domain Bacteria; phylum Actinomycetota; class Actinomycetes; order Streptosporangiales; family Streptosporangiaceae; genus Nocardiopsis; species Nocardiopsis alkaliphila. The sequence goes on from NZ_ANBD01000168.1 coordinate 16,593, forward strand.
GCGTCGACGGCGTGGTGGTGCTACGCATCGGAGCCGAGGGGTGCCTGGTCACGGAACCCGGTAGCGCCCCCGTGCACGTGCCGGGGTTCGAGGTCGACGCCGTGGACACCAACGGCGCGGGCGACGCACACGTGGGGGTGTTCACCGCCGCCCTGGCCTCGGGGTCGTCTCCGGTGTCGGCGGCCCGACGCGCCAACGCGGCCGCCGCCATCGCCGTCACCCGCCCGGGCCCGGCCACCGCCCCCACCTCCCAGGAGCTGGCGGAGTTCCTCGCACATCGGTGACGGCGTCCGCCCCATCCGTGCTTCCACCGGTCCCGTGCCGCGCAGGCGGTGTGGGCGCCAGGACCCCTTGTCGCACCGTGCGCCCCGGCCTAGCATGCCCGTGACCTAGAGCCACCCAGAGGTGACCATGCGCATGCCCTGTCCGTCCCCCGGCCGTACGGCCTTGGTCCCGGTGATCCTCCTTCTCGGGCTGGTCGGCACCCCGCCGGCACAGGCCGAGGAGGTGAGCGGCCCCACCGCCACCGTGTCCGGGCCGATCCCCGTCACCGCCGACTCCTATCCCTTCATGTCCGCTGACGGACCAGAGGTCTCACCCATCGAGGAGGGGGACCCCATCGAGGTCGACTTGGCCGCGCACGGTTACGTCGAGCAGGAGTACCTCTTGGAGGGCACCGCCGCGCTCCACTCCCCCGAGGGCGGCGAGGTGGTCGGCGAAGCGCCCTACGTCACTCGCATGGTGGTCCGGCGCCCCGTCTCACCTCGTGACTTCAGCGGAACCACGTTCCTGGAATGGAACAACGTGAGCTTCGGCCAGGACATCGAGATCGACTGGTTCCTGTCCAACGACTACTTCATGGACGAAGGACACGTATGGGTGGGATTGTCCGCTCAACGGGTCGGGGTCGACGCACTACGCCCATGGGACACGGAACGGTACGCGGACCTGCACGTGGGCGGGCCCGAGCTCGCCGACGCGCCCGCGTTCGACATCTACTCCCAGACCGCGCGCACCTTGCGCTCACCCGTGGGCGTCGACCCGCTGCCCGGGTTCGACGTGTCGACGATCATCGCCACCGGACACTCCCAGTCGGCCAGGTACCTGTCCGACTACCACAACAGGATCCACCCGCACCACGAGATCATCGACGCCTTCATGATCCACGGAGCCCCCACCGCTCTGGTCGAGGGCCGCACACCGGTCATGCGCCTCATGGCCGAGACCGACGTCCGCTCGAGGGCCGAGAGCGAGGAAACGGACACGGCGTACTTCCGTCGCTGGGAGGTGGCCGGGACCGCGCACGTCGGCCGTACCGAGTACCTCACCTTCGCCCCGCTCATCGCCCGGGAGAACCCGGGGACCACACCGCAGACCTGTGACCGCCCACCACTCACCCGGGTCCCGTTCCATCACGTCCTGAACGCGGCCTACGACCACCTCATCACCTGGGTCGAGGAAGACGTCGCACCGCCCGTGGCGCCACGCCTGGAGTGGGAGGACGCCACGACCGCGAGCCGCGACGAGCACGGCAACCGACTCGGTGGCATCCGGCTGGTCGAGCACGAGGTCGCCACAGCGCTCAACCACGGGAACAACACCGGGGACCCGTTCTGCTTCCTCATGGGCACCTACGTTCCCTTCGAGGAGGAGACACTCCAGGACCTGTACCCGCGCCGAAGCGGCTACGTGGCTCAGGTGTTGCGGACCGTGAATCAGGCTCAAAGAGATGGCCACATCCGACCCGAGGACGCCTCCGAGTCCCGTAGGGCCGCGTTGGAGGCCGACTACCCCTGGTGGTGACCCTCTCCGCCACCGCGTCCACGTTCGGGCAGGGCGACGGGGGACTCATACCGTGACCAGATGGACGTCATCGGCACCGATCGCGTCCACGTACGCGGCGATGTCAGCAGGGTCACTGGTGAACACCACGGCGCTTCGGTGCTTCACGTCCGTCCAGGCGACAAGGGCCTCCACCGCGTCCGGACGCTTCTTCGCGGGAAGGGCCCGCCACTCCCAGGACCGCACCGATACGCCACCAATCGGTGATGTCCGGAGCGACCGCACATGCGATACGACCCGGTTGTCCCGCGCTCGTGAACCGCAAGGCGCCTGGAGACGACCGGGCCCGGAGGACCGTGCACTCCTTCAAAACCGCGCTCATGGCGTGCACGGTCGCAGGGTCCGGACGCCATGCCTGAGCCAGGACGGGGCCGGGATCACGGGACGGTGCGGGGACCGTGCGAGCCCACGGCGCACCTGTACCGCTTTGGACTTGCGAGCCACCAAAGCGATGAGCATCCCTGAGTCGTAAACGGGTACGCGAGCGTTCACGCCACCTCGCCCCGGCCTCGGGGCCGGGTTTCCCCGGCACCGTAGACCAGGTTCATCGCCTCATCGACCTCACGGCGCTCATCCGCGCTCAAAGGGTCATCACCAGCCTCGTCGACAGGCCCGTGGTGCTCGGCTCGCCCTTCGGCCTCGGCGATCAGCGCGTCGATACCCGCGAACTCCGCCTCGGCCGACCCAGCGTCGCCCATCTGGCGGATCGCGGCGTTGACGAAATAGGACGACACGTCCCTCCCCGCACGGTCCGCGTGTGACCTGACACGCTCGGCTTCGTCCGGCTCAAGGCTGATACTGATTCTCACCTTCGCCATGCCACGATCGCGATACGAGTACTACGCCATGTCCCCCGAGTGTCGAGCGCCAGGATTCTCCTCCCTCTCCGCATCAGTGACGAAAATGAACCCATAGCCTCCCAAGGCACTTGGGTCGATGCACTTGCCTGGCCGGCGGCCTCAACGCTCCAAGCGCAAACGTACAATTTCTTGTACAATGAATCCAAGTTCGGTTGCCATGAAGGGTTGAGGCATGAAGACCATTACCTACTCAGAGTCCCGCGCCAACTACGCCGCTACCCTCGCCTCCGTGGTCGAGGACCGCGAAGAGGTCGTCATCACCAGATCAGGAAGAGAGTCGGTGGTCATGGTCGCACTGTCCGAGTACGAGACCCTCCGAGAGACCGCTTACCTGTTGCGCAGCCCAGAGAACGCGCGACGCCTGGTGACCGCGATCGAAGAATTGGAGTCCGGCCACGGAATCGAGCGGGAGCCGAACGAGTGAAGCTGGTGTGGGCGGAGAGCGCCTGGGAGGACTATGTCTGGTGGCAGAACCAGGACCGGAAGATCCTCAAGCGCATCAACGCTCTGATCAAGGACATAGCCCGCAACGGCAACGAGGGCATGGGGAAGCCGGAACCATTGCGGTACGGCTTCCAAGGCTACTGGTCCCGCCGCATCACCGATGAACACCGACTCGTGTACAAGCCGGCAGAGGACGAGATCCGCATAGCCGCCTGCAGGTACCACTACGGAAAGTGACATAAGGTCACTGGTTAGTGACGAAAATGAACCCATAGCCTCCCGAAGTTCTTCGAATCCTTCTCCACCCGGTGGTACCGGGCCTTGACGTCCTTGCGGTCCAAGAAGCGCAGCACACGCTTCTTCAACTGCCCCGAACCCTTACCGGGAATGATCTCCACGGTCTTGGCCTTCTTGCTCTCGGCCTCGTCCATGATGTCGTTCAGGGCCTGATCGATGCTGCGCCCCTTGTTGAAGATGTCGTGGAGATCGAGCTTGAGCCGCACGCTTGTTCCTCCCGGTCGGTTGGCACGGATGATACGCGCACGGCCCACACCGCCCCTAGCACGGCGAGGACCACGAGCCCACCGGCGGCGGCGAGCGTGAGCGCGTCCGGAGCGACCACGGGTTGGCCGCGCAGGGCCTGCCAGACGGTCAGTCCTGTCAGACCCAGGTAGAGCGCCCCGGCCACGGCCACCAGACGACATCGAACATCGTCATCCGCGAACCTCGGAGAGCGGCTGGAGAGCGCGACCAGCAACAAGGCGAGCAGCACCATCACCTGAAGACCGTGCATCCCCACGAAGTGACCCACGCGTAGGTCACCGGCGACGGTGCTCCAACCGACAACGGGCAGACCCGGACCACCGTCGGGGAGTCCGACCGTGTGGGCACCGATGACGTCGGATCCTCCCCCGGCCAACGCGTTCGCCTGTTCCGGGGTGGGCTGAGTCATCAATGGTCCGACGCCCATCCCCAAAAGGGCGATCCCCACACCGATCCGAATCGCCCAGGTGGTGGAGCGCTCCCGAACACGCTGGCGCATCAGGAGGACCGCGATGCCCAAGGTCGCCACCCACAGCGTGGTGATCATGACCCCCATGACTCCGTACAACATGGAGTCCAACGGGGTCGCCGCGTTGAAGTGGCTCATCCGACCGCGCGCCGCCTGGATGATGATCGCCCCCATCTCGGCCACTCCGACCACGGCGATAAGGGTCCCCAGCCACCAAGCGGTGCGTCGCCAACGATGGGTCAGGTGCAATAACCAGGCCAAGCTCGTGTTGTAGACGGCGATGGAGAGCGCGAACTTGGCGGGCTTGAGCCAAATGGACTCCCCGTTGATCGTTCTCCCGTCGAGGAGGAGGCCGACCCCACTGACCAACAGGAGGGCCATGCATACGAAGGCCATCGCCATGAGGGGGCGATGCCAGGCATAGGTGACTCGAAGAGATACCATGAGAACCCTTCATTCGGATAGTTACTCTATCCACTATGGAAACCAACACTATCCATAAAAAGAGGTGTCGCCGCAAGGGGCGACCGCCTCCGAAGGGAGAACATGCGCATCTCGGAACTGAGCGAGCGCTCAGGGGTCTCCGTGGCGAGCATCAAGTACTACCTGCGTGAAGGACTCCTTCATCGAGGCGAACGCACCAGCCCCAACCAGGCTCGCTACGACGAGAGCCATCTGCACCGGCTCCGCCTGATCGGCGCGCTCACCGATGTCGGAGGCATGTCCGTGGCCGCCACCCGTGAACTACTCGCGATGATCGACGGTGAGCGCCGCCCCGAACTCCAAGACCTGATGGGCTCGACGTTGAAGCGCATCGACGCGCAGGGCGGTCATCGGCCGGACGTGGAAGAGGCCGATCTCGCCGAAGCCGACGCCCTGACCCGGCGACACGGCTGGTACGTTCACGCGGGCTCACCCCTGAGAGAGGAGCTGGCAAGGGTCATCACCGCGTTCCACCGCTCGGGCTTCGAACTGGACCGGGACTGGCTCGACGGTTACGCCGAGGCCGCCGAGCAGGCCGCCCGCAGGGACCACGACCTCGTTTCGGACACCGACGACCTGGACGAGATCCTCAAAATCGTCGTGGTGGGCACCGTCCTGGGCGAGCGCCTCCTGGCCACCCTGCGCCGCCTCGCCCAGGCCAGCGAGGCGCAACGCCGTCACGGGGATCGGCGGATCGAACCACGCTCTTAGCTCGCGCCCTCCCGGTGGCTCGGCATGGGGATACGCACGCGTCCTCCGCCCGCCCCAGGGCGGGCATCGAGAACCCCGCGCCCCGGCGGTCGAGGGTGCGGGATGAACGGTGAGACTAGGGACTGTTTTGGATGCTTTCGGTCGGCTCGGCGCTTGCGCCGACCGATGCGAGCGGCCGTCTACGCGATCTCTGGCCAGACGATGAGCGAAGGTCGGCCCGGGTTCGGCCGTTTGAGCGACATCGGCGCCGCCAGAGGCGGCGTGGTGGCCGCGAGCCCGGAATGATCCAAACAACACTAGGTGCGCCGCCACGGTTCCGGCAGCCGGCAGCACGGATCCGTTGCGAAGCAGACCTTCCAGCGTCCTCCAATGACGGCGGGCCTCACGGAGCGCGATGAACACCGGACGGGTCTCCCCGGTCTCACGAAGTGCTTCGGAGAGGGCGTCGTACACCCACGTGATCTCCTCCGTGTCGCCATCGTGGTCGCTCAGGACCCACCGGGACGGCAGCGGAGCACCTGCTCGCCACAGGGAGTCCAGCGTCGTGAAGACGTTGTCGGCACCGCCGAGGGCGCATGCCGCGTCAAAGACGAGACCCGAAGTGGTCAGCAGTCGGTGGAGCCGTGCGGCACAGGCGTTCACCACGAACGGTTTCGTGGGCTCGGTGTGCGCACCCTCATCCCCCCGGCTCCAGGACGCAGTGCGGTGATCCGCAGCCCATGGGTTCGATGTTGGTCATGCCGCCACCCCCGCGGCGACCGCCCGCACTCGCGTGTAGTGGGCGTAGTACCCACGAACCAGCCGCACCGGCGGAAGGGGGTGACGCGGGTCCGGCAGCGGGGGCGTGCCCGATGACACGGCGCGAGGAAGCACGTCGGCGGGCCGGCGCGGGGCTGGGATCACCGGCTCGGAGAACGCGGACGGGGGCGAGGCCGCGTATCTGCGGACTCGGCGAGCACGGTTGCGACGCAGCTCCGCGAGAACTCCCGCCAAGCGCCCATGGGGGTCGGCGTGGACGGCCCGTGAGGGCCCGATCAGCCTCATAAGGCAGGCGAACAGAGCGACAAGGTAAGACATGTTGCCGCTCCCATTAGCGGCGGCCATGGCCCTGGGACGTGTTCCAGCACGTCGCCGGGGTTCCTCTGTGTGAGGACCCCTTCAGCGTAGACGAACTTGGCCCACCTATCACGTGCCGGCACGTACCTGGCCGTTATGGCCCACATAAACACCAGCCGGGTGGGTTCGACACGTGGTGGATCTAGAGGGACCCGAACCGATGTACCGACAGATCGCGCGAGCGTTGAGCGACCGGGTGCAGGACGGTACGTACGCGGCCAACCGCGTGATGCCTTCCGAGTCCGACGTGTGCGAGGAATTCAACGTGTCGCGTCGCACAGCGCGCTCCGCGTACGCCCTGTTGGCCGAGCAAGGGATCGTCACCCGTGTTCCCGGCAAGGGAACCTACGCAGCGGACCTGAAACAGTCCTGAACGAGGCCGCCCTCCACGTACCTTCACCAACGTTCCGGGGACCGTTGCCGATTCACAACCGCAACTCGAAGCACATCCGAGCCGTTCCGGGACTGTCATAGTCCTCGTGTGGCCCGGTCACGGTGAATCCCATGGAACGGTGGAAGGCGATCGAACCTTCGTTGGCCGGTGAGGTGATCGCTCGCACCACTGTGCGTCCGTCGGCACGGGCCACGTCGATGAATAGACGGTACAGCTCGCGTGCCAACCCCGAGCGGCGATGCGCCGGAGACACTCCGGCGAAATGTACGTAGGCCTCATCGGACAGGGAGAGCGAGGGGAAGCCCACCAGGAAACCGGACAGTCCCCCGCCACTCTCCGCGATCAGGCTGCTGGTGTGGAAGTGATCCAGGAACAGCCGGGGCAGAATGTGCGTGACCGGTTTGCCCCACCAGTCATCACAGACCTCGACGATCCGCGAGTGGTCCCCGGGAACCGCGTTCCGAATCCGCGTGCCACCCGGCCCCTCCCAGGCCCCACTCCGAACATCCACCCGACGAATACCTCCTCCGAGCAGCAACGTCTCGTGATCGAATGCCCCGAACAGGGCCTTGCGAGGTTCCCCTTCCGGAGCCCTCTACGGTTTGACCGTGCTGAAGATGGCGGTCCCCGGAATGACGCGACCGCGAACCGGCCCCCATCCGCCCCACACCTGATCGTTGTCCTCGGGCCATTCGGGTTCGATCATGTCCTGGACCGCCAGGCCCGCCGCGACGAGTCCCCGCAACCAGTCACCCACCGTGTGATGGTGCTCGGCGTAGATCGCGCGACCCTGCCCGTCCTCCTCCACGTAGGCGCGGCGGTCGAAGTAGGACTGGCGCACGGTGAGCCCATGTTCGGTGGGGTCATCGGGGAAGCACCACCGGATCGGATGCGTCACCGAGAACACGAACCTCCCGCCAGGGCGCAGCACCCGAGCGGACTCGGCGAGTGCCATCTGAGCGGCGGGCACGAACGGGAACGCCCCGAAGGCGGAGAAGACCACGTCGAAGACACCGGTGGCGAACGGCAGACGCTGGGCGTCGGCCTGGACGGTGGGCACCCGCAGGTCGTTCTGCTCATCGATCCGCCGTGAGTGTTGCAGCTGACGCCACGACAGGTCGAAGGCGACCACCTCTTCCACCCCTTGGGAGCGCAGCCAACGAGAACACTGTCCCGCCCCACAGCCGACCTCTAGGACCCGGGCTCCGGTGAGGTCGCCGAGCAACCGCGCCTGCGCCTCGTCGATCCCCTCCGGCGACCAGATGAATCCGACGTCGCGCAGGAAGTCACCATGCTCGGCCTGGTAGGCGTCGGCGGCCCCATCCCACCAGTACCGTCCGGCCCTGGCACTCTCATCCGCCGACACGGCGCGCCGTTCCACCCCACCGGGCGCCGGGTAGTCCGGCCCTTCGTTCACACCGTCGTACACACCGCTCCTAGTCTTGAGGCCGCAGAACCTTCTCTCGGGGTTCGGTCGAACCCCGATCCGGCTCCTCCCCAGTCTCGCCGCTCCAGGCACCGGGACCGGCCTCGCCCTCCTCCTGATGGCTCTCCCGCAGTTCACGGCGGATGAGAACGATCCATCCGACCACCACCACGACGGTGAACACCCACCACTGCACCGCGTAGGAGGCGCTCATACCGCTGTCCTCCTCACGCAACGAGACACGCTCGGGCGCGACGTCGGGCACCGGGTCCTGGGAGATCAGTTCCACGTAACCGCCGTAGATCGGGTAGGGCAGTTCCCCGGCGATCCTGTCGACGTCGACGAACATGATCTGCCCTTCGGGCATGCCATCCCGTTCACGCAGGCCGGTGTTCTCCTCGGTCTCACCGAAGTGCAAACGTCCGGCCACCTCGATCTCCCCCGCCGGCACCGGTGGGATCTCGGGAGTGTCCAGGGCGGTTTCCCCTCGATCGATCCAGCCTCGGTTGACCAACAGGCCGGTACCGTCCTCGGTGATCAACGGGGTGAGGACGTGGAAGCCGACCCCTTGGGAGCCGTCGCGGTTGCGCAGTAGTACCTGGTTCTCGCTGTCCCAGGTTCCGGTGGCCTCGACGGTGCGCCAACGATCCTCCGGAGAGACCTCACCACCCACGGAGGTGAGCTCCTCCACCGGCACCGGCTCGGCGGCGACGTTGTCCCGCTGGAGGTTGACCGCCACGGCCCGTTGCTCGGCCCGGTCGAGCTGCCAAAAGCCCAACCAGATGAAGGCGGGCACGAGCAGCACGACCAGCGTGTGGAAGGCCAGCATGCGTCTGGAGAACAGGACTTTGAGCACGTCTTCGAGGTTATGAGACGCCTACGGCCGCAGCGCACCGCCCCCGTCTCGGGAGTGGTGCGCGTGCGGCCGGAACGCGGTCGTATCCGCGAGATCATGCCGAAGGTGTGGCCTACTCCTCGCCGATGGCGGCGGCCTTGCGCTTACGGGCGAAGTACAGGCCCGCGCCACCGGCTCCGACGGCGGCCAGCGCGGCGGCGACGAGACCGCTCAGGGCGCCACCGGTGACGGCGAGTTCGGAGCCACCGGCCTGCTCCACGGGAGCGGGCTTGTCATCGGAGGTACCGGAGGAGTCGTCCTCCTTCTCCTTACCGTCCTCGTGCTCGTCCTTGCCCTTGTCGCCGTCGTCCTTGTCCTCGTCCTTGTCTTCGTCCTTGTCCTTGCCCTTGTCGCCGTCGTCCTTGTCTTCGTCCTTGTCCTTGTCCTCTTCCTTGTCGTCGCCCTTGTCATCGGAGATCTTCTCGACGCAGGAAGACTCGGCGAGGCCGAGGACCGAGACGGCGTTGCCGCAGATCTCGACCGCGGCGTCCACGGGAACGACGACCTGGTTGCCGCTGGCCACACCACCCGAACCATCGGTGGTGGGAGAGGCCTCATTGGCGTCGGAGGCGTGGATGATGTTGATGATGGTGGTGCACTTGGCGCTGGCACCGCCGAGGATGGCGACGGAGTTGCCGCAGATGTCGATGGCGGCGTCGACCGGCAGGACGATCTGGTTGCCGCTGGCCACACCACCCGAACCATCGGTGGTGGTAGTGGTCTGCGGGGTGCCCTCCTCCTCGAGGACCTCGACGACGGAGGTGCACTCGGCCTCGGAGATTCCCGCGACGGCCACGGAGTCGCCGCACACGTCCAGGGCCGCGTCGACGGGAACGATGATCTGGTTGCCGCTGGCCACACCACCCGAACCATCGGTGGTGGCGCTCTGACCGCTGCTCTCGTAGAGAACCTCGGACACCTTGGTGCACTCGGCCTTGGAGATACCGAGGATGGCGAGCGAGTTACCGCACAGGTCGGCCTCGACATCGACGGGAACGACGACCTGATTGCCGCTGCCCACGCCGCCGGAACCGTCGGTGGTGGCGTCGGCGAAGGCCGCGCTGAACGGCGCCATCACCAGGCCCGCGGTGAGGACGGTGGCGAAGGAATAACGGGACGTGTTGCGCATGGTGCGGCTGAACCTTTCACAAGACTGTCAGGGGACGCGCCGAACAGGGCGCGGGTTCCGTGTGCCCTGGATCCGGCGCCGTTTACGAGGCCACCCGGAATGGACACACGGCGGTGGGCCCGTCCATCACGGATTCGACGGGACGGCGGGGCGGCCCACCAGTGGGTACAGGGATGCCGATCGCCCTCTTTCGGATTCCTCCCCGAGGACGATCACCACCGGACCGAAACGTTAGAGCAGACCCAGGGATCGCGCAGGAGATTTCCGAAACCACTCGCAGCCATGTCCATTACTCAGACCACACAGACGATAACTCACTGCAATTAAGGCTGATCAAAAGCTTAAGCCTAACTACTTTGAGTTATCATTTAACTACCCAAGGCGCTGGAGTGGGGAAGAAAAATCTTCGACCGCCCCCCAGAAGAAACAACTAAGCAACTTCGTAGATTAGTTTTTTCTGCCTCACCGAGCGCCTCATAACCTGCGCCCCTATTGCCAGGAAAGTGACTTAAGGACGAAAGAGGAGGATTGCCCGAACATGACGTTATCATCACGAAATTCCGTTCCTCGACATCGCGAGTCATCGCCCTCACGGAACATGAACGCGTAATCCGTCCCACGAAGATCACTCCTGGCCTTCGACCCGACACCCCTAAAAGAAAGCCGGACATTTTGCGCATCTCAGGCTTTGGCCATGAAAACTGGTTCGCCGGCACCCCGCAAAGGAGCCCATCCGACCCCGGCGGTCAACCGGGGCCGGCGGATACGCGTCCTACCCAGCGGACATGCCCCCTTGAACCTCCGTCCACTGGAGCACGCATGAACCCCGAGCCTTCGCGCCCGTACGGCCGTCAAGTCATCACGACCGGCGCCGTGGCCCTGGCGTTGACCCTCACGGCCGCCTGTTCCTCGGCCGAAGAACCGCCACACCTCGATGAAGGGGCCGTGTCCCTCGGGGAAGAAGAGGGGACCGTCCAAGCCCAGTCCTCCTCCGAAGCAGCCTCCGACCCCTTCACCATCGCCTTCGGCGGCGACGTGATGTTCGAGGGGATGCTCCGCCCCCGTCTCGCAGACCCGGCCACCGCCCTCGACCCGATCTCCGAACGGCTCTCCGCGGCCGACCTGGCCATGGTCAACCTGGAGACCGCCGTCACCGAGGGCGGAACTCCCGTGCCCGGGAAGGACTACGTCTTCCGTGCGCCGCCGAGCGCGCTGGAGGCCTTGGACGCCGCCGGGGTGGACGTGGCCACCGTCGCCAACAACCACGGCATGGACTTCGGTGAGGACGGGCTCCTCGACACCCTGGACAACGGAGACGCCTCGCCCGTGACCCTCGTGGGCGCCGGCCGCGACATCGACGAGGCCTACGCCCCACACGTGGCCGAGGTCAATGGTCAGACCGTCGCCCTGTTCGGCGCCACCGACGTCATGGACGACCACCTGATCCCCGCGTGGACCGCCGGCGAGGGAAAGCCCGGCCTGGCCTCCACCAAGTTCGAGATGAAGGATCGGATGCTGGCCGCGGTCACCGACGCCGCGGCCGAGCACGACAACGTCGTCGTCTTCCTGCACTGGGGACTGGAAGGCGCACACTGTCCGCTCCCCCACGCGCCCGCGTTGGCCGACGAACTCATCGCCGCCGGCGCCACCACCGTGGTGGGTGGGCACGCGCACGTACTCTCCCCCGGCGGTTTCCAGGGCGAGGCCTACGTCCACTACGGTCTGAGCAACTTCGTGTTCTACAACTTCGATGGCCCGACCGCGGAGACCGGGGTGCTCACCCTCACCTTCGACCAGGGCAGCGTGCTGGAGGCCGACTGGGCACCCGCACGGATCCAGGACGGGGTCCCGGTGCCCTACGAGGGCCTGGAAGCCGAACGGGCCCACCAGACCTGGGTGGACATGCGCACCGAGTGCGGCCTACCGCTCACCGACTCCCCCGCGTAGAACACGGGTCGGGTCCGGCCACCGAACGCCCGGACCCGACCACCGGCCCAGCGCCCGAGTGCCCGGTTCAGGGCACCGGGAGCCCATAGCGTTCGGCCACCGCGTCGATCTCCGCCGCCAGGGCCCGCCGGCGGGCCGCGCCGAGGTAGGAGGCCTCCACCCCGTTACGGGCCAACCGCACCAGTCCTCGGGCCCCGAGCAGGGCATGGGCGATTTCGTATTCGCCGCTCAGATCACTGCCGAACATCGTGGGATCGTCACTGTTGAGCGTGACCAGCAAGCCCGCGTCGAGCATGGCGGGGAGCGGATGGTCCTCGATCCTGGCCACCGCACGGGTACGCAGGTTGGAGGTGGGGCTGACGTCCACGGGCACCTGTTCGTCGACGAGGCGGGCCACCAAGGCGGGATCCTCCATGACGTCGATACCGTGCCCGATCCGTTCGGCTCCCAGCGCGTCCAGTGCCTCACGGACCCGCTCGGGGCCACCATGCTCACCGGCGTGCGGCAGAGCCGCCAGACCGGCGGCGCGAGCCCGACCGAACACTTCCGTATACGGTTCCAGGGGCGATTCCACACCGCCCACCCCGAAACCGACCACACTCGGCGGTCCGTACCTCAGTACCGCGTTCACGGTCTCTTCGGCGGCCTCCACACCGAAGTCGGCGGGAAAGTCGGGGATCCACCTTAGTTGGACGCCGTGCTCGCGTTCGGCCTCGATCCTGGCTCTGTCGATCCCGTCGAAGACCACCTTCGCCGGGACCCCACGCATCAGATGGGTGTACAGGCTCACGTGGACCTCCGCGTAGCGCACGTTCTGCGCGGCCAGTCGACTCGCGACGACCGAGGTCAACAGGGCGAAGTCGGCTTCCTCGCGCAGGGTTCGCACCGAAGCGAGATAGACCTCGACGAAGTGTGGGAAGTCGGTGAACGCGTACCACTTCCGGAGCCCTTCCAGGGTGTCCGGCAGCCCGGTGACCCGATGCCGTTTCGCCAGTTCGAAGAGGGTCTCCGCGGGCATCGAACCTTCGAGGTGGACGTGCAGTTCCACCTTCGGCAGGTCCGCGACGAGCGACCTGACGAAAGCGGGAGGATCCTGAGTCATGGCGACAACCTGAGAGCGTGGTGGATGAGGGACCTGCCCCGTAACCTACGGGACATGGACTCTCAGGCCGTGAGCACGCGGTCCACCGTCACCGTCCAGAGGATCCGACCGGGCGATCTTCGGAGCACCACTGCCCGAATCCAGGCGCGGAACCACCCGTTCGGTCCCGCCGCTTCCGTCTCCTTCCACGATGAGTACGGCGCCGCCCGAACCGGTGACCCGGGAAACGACCCGGGCCACCCTGGGGTCGACCGGGTCAGATCACCGGCGATCCGCCATCGACCCTTCGAGGTACACCGAGCGGGTTGCCCTCGCGTAGTTCGGCGGGCAGCAGGACGTCCGGCACCGACTGGTAGGTGACCGGACGCAGGAAGCGGCGGATCGCGGTGGTGCCCACCGAGGTGTGCAGCGGCGCGGTCGTGGCCGGGTAAGGGCCACCGTGGGTCATGGCGTGGGTGACCGCCACACCGGTCGGCCAACCGTTCCAGACCACCCGTCCGGCCACCGAGGCGCCCAAGGCCAACAGGGCCGGAGCGATCGGGTCCTCGTCCTCACCGTGAACGGTCACGGTCAACTGTCCGTGCAGGACGCCCCCCACCTCCAGGAGGCGGCGTTCGTCCGGGTAGGTGACCACGAGGGTGGCGGGACCGAAGCATTCGGTCAGCAGCGCCTCGGAGCCCTCCAACAACGAGTCCAGGTCCGTGCGCAACAAGGTCGGTGACCATCCCTCATCGGTCCGGCGGCCCCGCACCAGTACCTCCGTGGCGAGATGACCGGACAGGTCGTCCAGACCTTGGGAGAAACCCTCGGCCACCCGGTCGTTGAGCAGGGGCGTGGCGGCCCGTTCCTCGAAGTCGGTGACCAGGGCGTCCAACTCGGCACCCTCGGGGACGAACACCACCCCGGGCTTGGTGCAGAACTGACCCGAACCCATCGTGGCCGAATCGGCGTAGCCCTCCAGGATCTCGGCGCCACGGGCGGTCATGGCCGCGCGGGTCACGAAGACCGGGTTGACACTGCCCAGTTCCCCGTAGAACGGGATGGGGTCCGGGCGGGAGACCGCCAGGTCGTACAGGGCCCGACCACCGGGGATGGACCCGGTGAAGCCGACCGCCCGCGTGTGTGGATGGGTCACCGCCCTCTTCCCGGATTCGAACCCGTGGACCAGCGCGAACACCCCTTCGGGGGCTCCGGCTTCGGCCAGGGCGCCGGCGACCACGTCGGCGGTGCGTCGGGCCAGTTCCGGGTGGCCCGGGTGGGCCTTGACCACGACGGGGCACCCCGCCGCGAGAGCGGAGGCACTATCGCCGCCCGCGGTGGAGAAGGCGAAGGGGAAGTTGCTCGCCCCGAACACCACCACGGGGCCCAAGGGAACGAGCAGTCGCCGAACGTCGGGGCGGGGGGTGCCCCATCCCGGGTCGACCGGGTCGATCATGGCTTCCAGGTACTCGCCGTCCTCCAACACCTGAGCGAACAAGCGCAACTGGAAGGTGGTTCGGCCCAGTTCTCCTCGGCAGCGCACCTCGGGGTAGTGTGCCTCGGCCATCGCGATGGGAACCAACTCTTCAGCGGCCCCGTCCAGAGCATCGGCGACCACTCGCAACATGCGGGCGCGCTCGGCGGCGGTGAGGGCGGCGAAGAGCGGCGCAGCGGCGGCCGCGCGTTCCATGACGGTGTCGAGCTCCTCCGCCGTCGTCTCGGGGATGTCGGTGGTCATACCAGAACCTCCTGAGGGGTGGATGCGCCGTGGAGGGCACGTCCCCACGATGCCATGGACGTACTGCAAACGGTTGCAGTGAGCACCCGCGAGTATGCCACCACCCAGGAGAAACCGACACCCCCACCCACAATGCAACAATTCAAACACGGAGAGCAACGACAAGGCCGTCTCAGACAAATCGTCGGTTTCTTCCCCCGCCGAATCCCATACCACCTGGCCGGACAGGGAGTGCGGCGGAATCGGACGGGTGAGCGCTCCCCGAACTGAATGAAAGTGGAATTTCCCCGGAACCAGGTGATTCCGAAAAGGCATCATAGGGAACGTGATGACGAATTCACCAAGCCCGACACCCCCCTACGCGCGGCGTCCCACCGATCCGACCGACAGAACCGTCACCCTGCGTGAGAGCAGCGGGCCCAGCAGGGTCGCCTACGATGAACTCGCGTTCGCTCAGGCTCCCCTGCGCAGGCTTCCGGCCCAGCAACGCAGCATGGCCCGAGTTCAACGTATGCTCGACTGCTGTGCCGAACTCCTCGACGAGGTCGGCTACGACAACCTGTCCACCACCCGGATCGCCGAACGGGCCGGCGTCGCCATCGGCTCCATCTACCAGTTCTTCCCGGACAAGAAGGCGATCACCCAGGCCCTGGGACTACGGTTCCTGGATCAGTTCAGCGCCCGGGTCACCGAGCGACTGGCCGATGCGTCCTTCACCCACTGGACCATCGCCGTCGACACCATCATCGACGAATACATCGACATGCACCGCAACGTGCCGGGCTTTCGCAGTCTCCACTTCGGCGACATCGTCGACACCCGCCTCCTCAGCGGTGGCAGCGACAACAACCGGGTCCTCTCGGTCCGTCTACGCAAGATCCTCGTGTCCGTCACCGGAATTCCCGACGAGGACGAACTCGACCGTGCCATCCACGTGTCCGTGGAGGCCGCGGACGCCGTCCTCAAGCTCGCCTTCCGCGACGATCCCGACGGCGATCCGGCCCTGGTGTACGAGGCCAAACGCCTCGTCAGCAGCTACCTGTCCCATTTCTCCGAACGCGACAGAGGTGAACATCCGTGGTAGTCGACACTCAGACCATCACCACGCCTCACACCGGAACCGCAGCGGGGGTGCCCTTCCTCGCCCTACCTCCGGCCGCGGAGCCCCGGGAACCGGCCCCGCTCATCCTCGGTCTGCACGCCTTCGAACCACCCCGAAGTGAGGCCGCGCTGGCCGGAGCGATCCCCATGGTGGCGCTCCCCGCCTGGCGGGTCTACCTGGGACTGCCCTTGTTCGGCTCCCGGCTGCCCAGCGGAGGCGTCGCGGAGGTCAACCGGCGCGGCGAACGCGACTACCTCGTCGAACTCTTCGGCCCCGTGGTCGAGGAGGCCGCCGCGGAACTACGCAAGGTCGACACCGCACTGCGCTCCCTACTGCCCATCTCCGACACTCCGACCGGGTTGGTGGGCGTGGGTGCCGGAGGCACCGCCGTACTCCTCGCCCTGGCCGAGAAACGCCTTTCGGTCGGAGCCGCCGCGGCGATCAACCCCATCATCGACCCCACACCGCTGATGGCCGCCCGTGAACGTCGCACCGGCACCCCCTACCGGTGGGACACCCAGGCCCAAGGCACCCGCGAATGGCTGGACCTGACCGCGCGGACCACGGAGCTCCGCGACGCCGCCACCCCACTGCTCATCATCAACGGCGGGCAGGACGAGGTGTCCCCACCCGAGCACGGGCGCGCCTTCCACGACGACCTCCTGGCACGGTTCGACGAGCGCGATGGGGAGCACGGCGGTGAGAGCCCCGTCCACGGGGCCGGCCAGAGCCACGAACATGCGCTCCGTCACATCGTGGTGCCGGACCTGGCACACTCGATCGGTCCGGAGCCCGGCCTCGAACCGGGTCCGCTCACCCCGGCGGGTGTGCTCACCGACCGCGCCCTGACCGAGTGGTTCCACCAAAGACTCCCCGCCTTCCCACAGGTCGGAGCGGATTCGACCGGTTGACCCCGAGCTCCCACACCCGGCCCTACACCGGCCGAGCACGATCCCCGACGTTCACCCGCGACACTTCGGTTCCTCTCTCCTGAGCCGCTTCACCGTCGCCGACGCGACAGGGGGCGCGCGTTCCATGGGATCATCCAGTGGCGACCGCCCAGCGGTCCCATCTGACTTCCGTTCATCCTTCAGGAGGGCGAACCACGTGACGGAACCGGCACCGGTCTTTGCCAGCGGGGTCGACAACGAACGGCTGAACGCGCAGTTGCGCTTCATCCTGGAAGTGGACAAGCTCAAGCGTGTCCTACGGAAGAACCTGCTGGTGGACGGCTCTCGTCGGGAGAACTCCGCCGAACACTCCTGGCACCTGGCCCTGTCCGCCCGTACCTTCGCCGAATACGCGCCCGAAGGCACCGACATCGACCGCGTCGTCGAGATGCTCGTCGTCCACGACATCGTCGAGATCGACGCCGGTGACACCTTCGCCTTCGACCCGAGCAGCTCCCAGGCCCAGGCCGAGCGGGAACGCGCCGCCGCCGACCGGATCTTCCCCCTGCTACCCGAGGACCAGGCCGAGCGCGCCCGTGGGCTGTGGGAGGAGTTCGAGTCCGGACGAAGCTCGGAGGCACGCTTCGCACGTGCCGTCGACCGCCTCTCCCCCATGCTCGCCAACTGGCACAACGAAGGCGGCGACTGGGTACGTTTCGGTGTGTCCAGGACCGAGGTGATGGCGAACGTGAAGCTGATCGCGGAGGGCTCCGAGGCACTCGGGGCGTACGCCACCGCGCTCATCGACGACGCCGACCGGCGTGGCTACTTCCGTTTTTGACCCCGACCGGGGTTCGTCTCCGACCGGCTTCCGTCGAGCTGGACCGCTCGTGTCCTCAGACGCGCCCCATGAGGAGCTGGACGGCGGCGCTGAGCCCGACGATCACCAGGACCACACGCAGCGCCGTGGGGCTGAGCCTGCGCCCGAAGCCGGCCCCGAGGTAGCCCCCGATGATCGTCCCCACCGCGATGAGCCCGACCGCCGCCCAGGCCGGGGAGGCCAGCACGATGTAGAACACGGCCGCCGTGCTGTTGGCGATGGTGGCGAGGGCGTTCTTGAGGGCGTTGAGCCGCTGGAGGTCATCGTCCAGGGTCGCGCCCAGCAGACTGATGAGAAGGATGCCCTGCGCGGCGGCGAAGTAACCGCCGTAAGTACCCGTCACGTAGGCGCCGGCGGGCATCCAGACGCCACCGTTCCGACCGGCCGGCCTCCGTGACCTGGCCCACTTGGTGATGCGCGGCTGTAGGAGGATCAACACACAGGCGCCCCCGATCATGAACGGCACCACGGACTCGAAGACCCCGGCGGGCAGGTAGACCAGCAACGTCGCACCGGTCAGCGCACCGAGGAAGGACAGGGTCCCGAACCGCAGGAGCCGCGTCCTTTGTCCGGCCAGTTCACGACGGTAGGCGATGGTTCCGCTGAGTGTGCCGGGCGCCAGGCCGATGCTGTTGGAAACGGTCGCGGTGATCGGTGGGTAACCCAAGGCCAATAGCACGGGAAACGTGAACAGGGTGCCCGACCCCGCGATCGCGTTGATGCCACCGGCCGCCACACCCGCGAGGAGAATGGCCACGGCTTCCCAGATTTCCATCGCGCCGCTTTCCGCTCCGCAGCTCCCCGACCGTCGAGGGCCCGAACAGACTACGAGATCCGGTCATCCGATGATCAGGCCGGGGCGGTAACGGGTAGGGCCCACCGCATCCGCGGTGGGCCCTACCCGAGAACCTTCGAAGATCAGGTCGGAAGCTTGACGACCTCACTCTGGATGCGCTCGAACGCGCTACTCACGCCCTGCAAGGCCTGCCCCATCTCCGCGGGGACGATCCACACCTTGTTGGCGTCGCCCTTGGCGATCTCAGGAAGCTTCTGCAGGTACTGGTAGGCCAGGACGTCCGGATCGACCCGACTGGTGTGCAGGGCCTTGAAGACCATGTGGATGGCGTCGGCCTCGCCCCGGGCCCGCAGGGTCTGGGCGTCGGCGTCGGCCTTGGCGGTGAGCATCTGCGCCTCGGCACTACCCTTGGCTCGGAGCACGGACGAGGAACGTTCACCCTCGGCACGCAGCACCGCGGCCTGCTTTTCCCCCTCGGCGCTGAGCAGTTGGGCGCGTTTCTCACGATCCGCGCGCATCTGCATCTCCATCGCCTCCTGCACGGAGGACGGTGGCTCGATGCCCTTGAGCTCGATGCGGCTGATCTCGATGCCCCAGTCACGGGTGGCCTCGTCCAGGACGGTCTTGAGTTCGCGGTTGATCTCGTCCCGCGAGGTGAGCGTGCCCTCCAGGTTCATGCCACCGATGACGTTGCGCAGGGTGGCCAGGGTGAGCTGCTCGACCGCCTGAATGAAGTTGGCGACCTCGTAGGTGGCCCGGTACGCGTCGACCACTCGTATGTAGACCGCCGAATCCACCTCGACCGCGAGGTTGTCCTCGGTGATGGCCGACTGCGGTGGGAAGCTGACCACCTGAACACGACGATCGATGCGTTCACGCACCTGGTCCACGCCAGGAATGACGATGTTGAAACCGGAGCTCAGCGTTCGGTGGAACTTACCGAAACGCTCGACCACGTCCTCCATCGAGTGCGGAACGATGCGCACACTGCGCCAGAAAATGATCACGAGGACGGCGACGAAGAGTGCGACGATGATGATCGGGGCCATGGTTACCGACCCCCCCGAGCGATGGATCGGGTGACGGTGTTCAGTGGCGGCATCTGCGGCGGCTCCGGATCTCCTGACGGGGGTGACAGGCAGCGTGGGAGTGAACCACTTCCTGGCTGCCCGTCATTAAGCGCGCCGAAATAGAGCGATCCACTCACTGAGAGTTGACGCTACCCCATACCCATCCGGCTCGGCCACATCCGGACGGAAATAGGAATTATGGACAATGGATTCTCGCCATAAAAGCACCCCCTATCACTCGCGTCACAGAACCGCCCCGGCGGCGAAGACGACCGGGGCGGAGAACACGTGTGAAGAACTCGAGGATTCGATACCCCGGAGGGTGGGAGCTCGGAAAGAAGACGTGCTCGTCAGAGGGCCCGAGCCGTCCAACGTCCCCCATCACGTTCCACCTTCAACGGAAGAGCGAAGGTCTCACTCAAGTGCTCGGCGGTCATCACCTCGTCCAACGGACCCGCCCGCACCACCCGGCCCTCACGGATCAACAGACCATGCGTGAAGCCCAGCGGGATCTCCTCCACATGGTGAGAGACCACCACCAACGTCGGAGCCTCCTCGTTGGCCGCGAGTTTGCCCAAACGACGCAGCAGATCCTCACGCCCGCCCAGATCCAATCCCGCGGCGGGCTCGTCCAACAGCAGCAGCTCCGGATTCGACATCAACGCGCGAGCGATCAGAACCCGCTTACGCTCTCCCTCGGAGAGGGTGTGATAGGTACGGTCGGCGAGATCGCCCACCCCCCAGTGACCCAGCAGGGCACGCGCACGTCCGTAGTCGGGAACCCCGTACTCCTCCCGGAAACGGCCCAGGTAGCCATAGGCGGCGCTGAGGACCAGGTCCAACACCGGGGTATCCTCCTCGATCCGGCCGGAGACCGAGGCGCCCGCGTAACCGATCAACGGCCTCAACTCGAACACGTCGACGCCGCCGAGGTGCTCCCCCAGGATCTCCACCTTGCCCGCGGTGGGATACAGCTGACTGGAGGCCACGTTGAGCAAGGTGGTCTTGCCCGCCCCGTTGGGTCCGAGGATGACCCAACGTTCACCCTCCAGAACCGACCAGTCCACGTTCTCCAGCAGGTCGGCCCCACCACGTCGTACCGTGACCCCGTTCAGGCCCAGAACACGCCCGTCCATCATCCTCCTTACGCTCACGTCCCACGCCGGTGCACGGGCCGCCCTACCCTGAAGCAATGCATCTGACGTCCGCACCGCTCGTCGCCTGGGGCAACGCCTGGCTGGCGGGACACGTCGGGTTGGACGACGCCGTCGACGCCGTAGAACGCCGGGGCGGCCCCAACCTGATCGGGACAGTACCCCCAGGAGACCTGCCGTTCGAAAGCGGCGTACCGCTCCGCACCGCACTGGTACGCCTTCGTGGCCTGGGCTTGTCCGTCTTCCGGCTGGCGCTTCCCACCTGGGGCGACCCCATCGGTCTGGTCGGACCGGCCGAACTCAACCAAGCCGCGATCGAGGCGGAAGAGGGAGTACTGGCCCAGCTCACCGACCGACAGGTAGGACTCGTACCCTCCGCCGACCGACGAGGTTCATCCTACGTCGGTGTCTCGTGGTCCCCCTACCCGGCGAACGACGCCTTTCCCCGGGTGCCGGACCTGGCCGAGGCGGAGCGAGGGCTCAAACTCACCTTGATGACGGTGGCCGAACGACTTCAGGGAGTGGATGACGTGGCCTCCTTCTCTCCCACCGTCCACCGTGCCCTGGGAGACCTGGGCGACGCGGGGTGCCCGGCACTCGCCCATGGTTATCCGCCACGAGCGCACCGGCTGGCGGCTCAGGCCGAAAGACTGGCCAAGGTGGTGCGGCTCGCCGAACCCGGCACGGGCCGCGGCATGAACGCGCACCAGATCGAACTGAGGGCCCAGGCCCTGCGCGAACTGGACTCGGCGGTGCGTCGCGCCTTGATCGCCGCGCACGCGGCGATAGAGCTGCGCTGAGGCGGTGCCAACCGGCGGTTCACGGTCTCGACTCAGGGGATGGCCTCACGAAACATCGGGTGGGACCCTGGTGTCAGAGACCGGAGGACTCGGGGACGAACCAGGGACGACACCTGATCCCTGAGATCACCGATACGTCGATACTTGGATGGGAGGCCACGGAAGGCCGCACCATCGAGGAGGAGAGCCGTCATCATGCAGCCCGAGCACATCCGAGCTTCCGACGCGGACCGGGACCAGGTTGCCGAACGGCTTCGTGAGGCACTGGCCGAAGGCCGCCTCAGTCCGGTCGAACACGAGGAACGGCTGGACACCCTCTACAAGGCCAAGACCATCGGCCAACTCGCCCCGATCGTGGCGGACCTGCCCGGACCCGGCGGACCCGGGGCCATGGGCTTGGGGTCTTTCGAACGTCTCAACGACCCCAGCGGTATGGAGGTGATGGGGAGCGATGCCCGTGACCTCGCCGGGCAGAGCAAGGGGTCGGAGAACCTGGTCGCGGTTTTCGGTGCCGCCGAACGGCGCGGCCGGTGGCTGGTCGAACCGCGCACCAACGTTTCGGTGCTCTTCGGCGGAGTGGAACTGGACCTGCGCGAGGCGGTACTGAGTCAGCACGAGGTGACCATTCAGCTCGCCGTGATCCTGGGCGGAGTCGACATCACGGTGCCGCACGGCGTCCGAGTGATCAACAACACGTCGTCCTTCCTAGGTGGCACCGACCTCCACGGGACGGATCAGGTCACGGATCCCAACGCCCCCGTCGTACACCTGACCGGAACCTGCATGCTGGGCGGGGTCGACGTCAAGGCGAAGAAGACCAAGAAGAAGCGGAAGGGCCGCGGCAAGAGGTGACCTCCCCCGCCCCGGTGACCATCCGGGAGTGGTCCCCGTCGCACGGTTTTTGTCCACATGCTGGACTAGCTGGGGAAACCCCGTCCCCTCCTCATCACCCACGTCCCACGGCCGAGTACCGTGGAGACCGCCATGAGTGATGAATCCACGTTGTTGGTAACGATGACCGGACATGATCGTCCGGGTATCAGTGCGCGTCTGTTGAGCACCCTTTCCGTCTTTCCGGTGACCATCGTCGACCTGGAGCAGGTCGTCCTCGGAGGCCGTCTGGTCCTGGGGACCGTGCTCGAGGTGGACGATCGGGTCGCCCCCGGGGTGAGCCACCAACGGGTCTACGAAGAGGTTCGATCCGCCCTCGACAAGACCGCCATCGACCTCGACATGGATGTCGAGTACGCGAACGGCAACGGCAGGGTCAACGCCTTCGGCGAGGCCCGATTGCACGTCACCGTGCTCGCCTCCCCCCTACGCCCGGGTGCACTGGGCGCCCTCACCTCGTGTGTGGCCAGGTCCGGAGCCAACATCGACCGGATCGAGCGGTTGTCGGCCTATCCGGTGACCTCCGTGGAGATGGAGATCTCCGGCGGTAACGCCGACCAACTACGGGCCGAACTGGCCATGGAGGCCTCCACCCAGGGGGTGGACGTCGCGGTACAGGCCGGTGGGCTGCACCGACGCAGCAAGCACCTGGTGATCATGGACGTGGACTCCACGCTCATCCAGGGCGAGGTCATCGAACTCTTGGCGGCCCACGCCGGCTGTGAGGACGAGGTCGCCAAGGTCACCGAGGAGGCCATGCGCGGTGAGTTGGACTTCGAGGAGTCGCTGCGCCGCCGGGTGTCCCTGCTGAAGGGCCTGGACGCCTCCGCCATCGAGAAGGTTCGTGAAGAGATCCAGCTGACCCCGGGCGCCCGGACCCTGGTGCGCACACTCAAGCGCCTGGGCTACGAGTGCGGGATCGTCAGCGGTGGATTCACCCAGATCACCGATGTCCTGGTGGAGCGGCTGGGGTTGGACTACTCCGCCGCCAACACCCTGGAGATCATCGATGGCAAGATCACCGGTGAGCTGCTCGGTCCGATCATCGACCGCAAGGGCAAGGCCACCACCCTCCAGAGGTTCGCCGAGGAGGCCGGGGTGCCGCTGAACCAGACCGTGGCCATCGGTGACGGGGCCAACGATCTCGACATGCTTCAGACCGCCGGTCTGGGAGTCGCCTTCAACGCCAAACCGGTGGTACGTCAACAGGCGGACACTTCAGTGAACGTGCCCTACCTGGACACCATCGCGTTCATGCTGGGCATCACCCGCGAGGAGATCGAGGCCGCCGACCTCCACGACTGAGCCCGAACGGAACATCCTCACCAGGACACGAGAACCCTCCCCGTGGCATTCACGGGGAGGGTTCTTCCCTACCCCGACCGGTGTGAACGCCCCGCCCCGCACACCCCCACCCCACAAAAACAAAAAAAGGGGGGTCCGTAATACGGACCCCCCTCACAAAAAACCG
>NZ_ANBD01000169.1 GCF_000341005.1 Nocardiopsis alkaliphila YIM 80379
TCGTCATCGCTCATGTACCTGTAACACCACAGGAAACAACAGATTCCAGCTCAATAGGTGCTTGATTCCATGTTCGCTGTGACGCACATGCTCGCCTTTGAAGCAACCCTGCCAAAGGCTCTGTGTATCGAACTTCCGATTGGCTCGTGGGAGATCTCTGGGTACTGGAGGTGCCCGGCCGGGGGCGGACTCCCGGCCGGGCCGTGTGGGTGTGCTGGAGTCAGCGGCGTTCCCAGGGTTGGGGGAGTGGGGCGCCGGAGGTGATCGCGATGCGCAGTGAGGCCCAGCGGTAGCGGGCGCGGGAGAGTGCGCGCCGGCAGGTGAGGGGTTCGCCGGTCTCACGGAGGGCTTCGGAGAGCGCGTCGTAGTGCTCGGTCACCTCCATGGTCTCCATGCCATCGCCGAGCCGAGTGTCCCAAGGGGTGGGAAGGTCACCCCCGGAGCGAAGCGCGCGGTCGAGGCGGTCGAAGACCGCGTCCGCCGAGATGAGTCGTGTGACGGCTTCCTCGGGCCGGCCGGGGTCGTTGAGGAGCCGGGTGAGTCGTTCGACCAGGGCGTCGGTGTGCCGGCTCATCCGGCCACCCCCGCAAGGAGCGCCTGACGGGCTTCCCAGGCCCGGTAGGGGCCGCGCACCGACTCGACCCGGTGGTGGTCCTCGAGGGGCAGCCGGGGCGCGGGGATCGGGGGAGTGGGCGAAGTGGGCTCGGGTGAGGGCTCGGCGGCCCGAGCGTTGAGGGGAGCGAGGGTTTCGACGTAGCGGCGCACCCTGCGGGAGCGGCGGCGTCGTGCTTCAAAGCCCAGCTCGTACAGGTAGCCGAAGGGGGTCGTGTGCGCCCCACGTGTGGGACGCGCCAGCCTGAGCAACAAGGCTAGTAGGGTCATCATGTTGCCGCTCTCCTAAGCGGTAGCCATGGCCCCGGGACGTATTTGCGGTACGTCGCCGGGGTCCCTCATGGGTGAGGTGGGAATCACAGTACCCCAACCTGTAACATGTTGTCATATGACTTCATGCGGCGTCGGGTTACGTCAACTAATGAGGTAGGCGACGTAGTTTCGTCATATGACCATTGATCTCGATGGGCCGGAGCCTCTTCGTGAGCAGGTCGCGGACGTTCTAGCCGCCCGGATCGCGGAAGGTGTCTACGAGCCGCGACGGCGTATCCCGTCGGAAGCCGCCCTGTGTGAGGAGTTCGGCGTCTCGCGTCCTACCGTTCGCGCTGCCATCACCCTGCTCACGGACAAAGGGCTGGTGGTCACCATGCGCGGTAAGGGAACCTACGTCACCGCACGGCCGGGAACATCGGACGAGTAGACCTCGTAACGCAGGCCCCGACTCTCCTGCGAAGGAGGCCGGGGTCTGCGCTCACTCCAGGAGTGCTTGGGCCAGGGCCTGTTCCTGGGCGGGGGTGAGCTTGGCGTACTACCCCCGACTACCCCCATGGGCGGCTATGAGGCCACTGGGGCCCCTGGCTAGGTTTTTCGTATGCCCGCCATTGATCGTGAGTCCGCGGTTCCGCCTTACGTCCAGATCGCCAACGCCCTGCGTGCGCGGATCGATAGTGGAGAGATCCCGCCAGGGCGCGCGTTGCCCTCTCTGGTCAAGCTCGAAGACGAGTTCGGCGCTGCTCGGGACACCTTGCGCAAGGCGGTCCAAGTGCTCAAGGACGAGGGGCGCGTTCAGACGGTCCGAGGCATGGGTGTCTTCGTCCTCCCTCTGGAGCCCTGAACGGCTGTCCACAGGTTCAAAAGCCGAGCCGGCGTCCGCCGCCTTCATCCACGTAGCGTCGATATCGGGGGAGTCGCACACTCCTCCGGCTTCGTGCTGCCCACCCCTCCACCTCGGTTGTCCACAGATTCCGTTGGGCCCCTGTTTCGCCCGCTGAAGCGCTGTAACGTGCCGGCATGGAGTGGAAAGCGGGCCACCCGCGCTGGGTTCAGATCACCGATCGACTGGAAGAGGACATCCGGGTAGGCGTGTACGCGCCAGGGGAACGCATCCCCTCCGTCATGCGGCTCACCGAGGAGTACCGGGTGGCGATGGCCACGGCTCGAAAAGCACTTCGAGGGTTGCGCGATCGAGGATTGATCGTGACCCTCCCCCACCGGGGTTCCTACGTCAAGGAGCCCACACCCGAACGCTGAGCGCTTCGACTCCGGAGCCCACCCGGGCCGAGCGACTTCCACGGAACCACCGGGCTCACCCCTCGCCCGGGTCCAGTAGCCCACGCCGAAAGCCCGCGGCAACGGCGGCCGCCCGGTCGTTGACACCGAGCTTGCCGTAGATGTGTAAGACGTGCGTCTTGACCGTGGCCTCGCTGATGAACAGCCGGGCGGCGGCCTCCTTGTTTGTGCAGCCACCCGCGATGAGCCGCAGGATCTCCAACTCGCGTTCGCTCAAGGACACGGTCGGCGTGCGTATCCGGCCCACCAGCCGACTCGCCACCACCGGGGACAACACCGTCTCGCCGCGCGCGGCCAGGCGAACGGCACGCATCAGTTCTTGGGGAAGGGCGTCCTTGAGTAGATATCCGGTGGCCCCGGCCTCGATGGCGGGTCCCACGTCACTGTCCGTGGCGTAGGTGGTCAGCACCAGCACCCGGGAAGCGACCCCGAGCCGTACCAGTTCACCGATGGCCTCCACCCCACCGGTTCCTGGCATTCGCAGGTCCATGAGGACCACGTCCGGTTCCAAGGCCCGAGCCAGTTCGATGGCCCGAGCACCGTCACCGGCCTCCCCGACCACCTCGAAACCCGGGTCCCCGGTGAACACGCCACGAATGCCGTCGCGGACGACGGGATGGTCATCGACGATCAGGAGGCGGATGGGGGCTTCACCCATCGGAACCCTCCCTGGCGATAGCCGGTAGGGAAACGCAGACCGCGGTCCCCGCGCCGGGTTCGGATTCGATCTCCAAGGCACCCGCCAAGCGGCTCACCCGTTGGTGCATGGAGGTCAGGCCGAACCCGCTCTCGGGCTTTGCTTCCTTCGATGCGAATCCCACACCATCGTCGCGCACGTCCAGCACCACCAGGTCCTCCATGTACGACAGGGTCACTCCCACACGGGAGGCCTCGGCGTGTCTGGCCACGTTGCTCAACGACTCCTGAACGGTGCGCAACAGGGTGGCCTCGACTTCGTGGTGCAAGGGACTCACCCGCCCGGTCGTGGTGAACTCGGCTCGCACCCCGTGGAGCCGAGACCACCCCTTGGTGAGTTCGGCCAGTGCCTCGGCCAGCGGGGTGCTCTCCAGGGGCGCCGGCCCCAGTGCGTGCACCGACCTTCGCGCCTCGGCCAGGTTCTCGCGAGCCAAACGGATGGCCCCCTCCACACGCACCCGCGATTCGCTCTCATCCGCCCCCATCGCTCTTTCGGCGGCCTGAAGCTGGGTGATGATGCCGACGAACCCTTGGGCCAGCGTGTCGTGGATCTCCTGTGCCATCCGCTCGCGCTCATCGTGTATTCCGGCTTCACGCGCCTGAACCAGCAGTTGGGCGTGCAGCCCCTCGTTCTCCCGGATGGTCTCACGCAACCGCTCCACCATCCGTCTGCGCTCGTCGCTACGCTGCGCGGTGACCTCCCCGATCTGGCTGAAGACCGCGACCAGGGTGACCACGCAGGCGACGAAGAACAGATACAGCAGAACCGATGAGGGGGTCTGGAAAGACTCGCCCATGTAGACGGTGACGGTGATGGCGGCGGTGGCGGTCACCCCCACGAACCTCCACCGGCCCCGCAGGAATTGCCACGAGTACAGGTAGCCCACGAAGCCGAAGAAGATGGCGAACCAGACTCCGCGCGCACTCAGCATGGCGATCAGCACGATCAGGGCGAGGACCAGGGCCCCGGTCGACCATGGCCGGGAGGCCCGGTCGGGGTTCGATCTGGCCACCCCCCACATGAGCGCTGTGGCCAGAGCCACCAGGCCGAACAGCTCCAGCGGTTCCGGCCAGGGAAGATCCCCGGTGATCAGGGTCAGCGTGGTGGAGGTCGCCAGCAGGGCGTAGGGCACGGAGGCCGTGAGGCGGCGCAGCCGTGCCTCTCGCCGGTCGAGGTCGTCTTCGGACACCGTCTCCATGCTCACTCCCAGCGAAAGTACCGGGCCGCGACAAGGCTGAGGACCACGGTGTACACGACCATGGTGAGCAGTGGCGGTATCGCCAGGGCCGCGCCGCTCCAGACCTGGTGAAGACTCTGCCGCAGGGCCCCCAGAGGGGTGTACCCACCGATGAGCGCCAGGCTATCGGGCATCAGCTCGGTGGGCTGCATGAGACCGCCCAGGTAGGCCAAGGGAAAGAAGATCAGCACCCCGAAACCATTGGCGGACCGGCCATTGGGAGCGAGCGCGGCGATGAGCAGACCCACGGAGAACAGCGCGCCCGTTCCGAGTAGGAAGACCATCGACAACGCCAAGGCCGAGGGCGTGCGGGCCCCGAGGAAACCGATCCCGACACCGAGCAACAGGGCGACCGCGAACACGGTGAGGGCCGACTGGAGCAGGATCTGTACGGTGAGCAGGTTGCCGGGCCGGATCGGGGTCACCGAGAGCCTGCGTAGAACGCCTCTTTCCCGGTAGGTGGCCAGGGTCGTGGGCAGCAGGTACAGGCCGACCATACCGATGGCCATGGTCACCGCCATCGGCAACAGGACGGTGTCCCCCTCGGTGATCGCACCACCGAAGACCAGGAGGATGAAAAGTGGAATGAGCAAGGAGAACACGGCTCCGGGCTCGCGTAGCAGCAGTTTGGTCTCGACGCCGGTGAGCTTGGCGAGGATCTTCATGAGGAGTCCTTGTCGCGGAGCGGGCCTGAGGCTTCAGACTTCGATGGAACGTCCGGTCAACGCGATGAAGGCGTCGTCCAGGGTGCGCTTGTCGATGCGCAGGTCGTGGACGAGGGCTCCCTCGCGGGCCAGAGCGGTGGTGACGGTGGTGGCGAAGTCGCCCCGCCCGGCCACCACGACCAGGTCACCGGTGCGGGACACCGAGGTCACCCCGGGGAGTTCGCCCAGGAGGTAGACCGGGTCGGGGGAGTGTCCCCTCATGAGCCGGAAGCTCACCCGGTACTCGGAGTCGACCCCCTCGATCAGACCCTGAGGGCTGTCCAGGGCGACGACGCGACCCTGGTCCAGCACCGCGACCCGGTCGCACAGTTCTTCGACCTCGTCCATGAAGTGACTGACCAGGACCACGGTCACACCTTCGTCCCGAACCCGCTTGACCAACTCCCAGGTGGCCTGGCGAGCCTGGGGGTCGAGGCCGGTGGTGAGCTCGTCGAGGAACGCGACCTTCGGGTCTCCCACCAGGGCCAGGGTGATGAACAGGCGCTGCTTCTGCCCGCCGGAGAGCTTCGCGAACCGCGCGTGGCGCTTGTCTGCCAGGCCCCATCGCTCCAGCAGTTCACGCCAGTCCCGCGGCCGCTCGTAGAAGGAGGCGTAGAGGTCGAGCGCCTCCCACACCTTGATGTTCTCGGGCAGCTGTGTGTGTTGGAGTTGGACGCCGATGTGCTCCCGAAGCTCCCTCCCCTGGCGGAGCGGATCGAACCCCAGAACCCGGGTCGATCCGGAATCGGGGCGCCGCAGGCCCTCCACACACTCGACGAGGGTGGTCTTGCCCGCACCGTTGGGGCCCAGCAGTCCGAAGACCTCCC
This sequence comes from Nocardiopsis alkaliphila YIM 80379, assembly GCF_000341005.1. Taxonomy (GTDB): domain Bacteria; phylum Actinomycetota; class Actinomycetes; order Streptosporangiales; family Streptosporangiaceae; genus Nocardiopsis; species Nocardiopsis alkaliphila. Next base: position 5,647 of record NZ_ANBD01000169.1, read on the forward strand.
CCTCCTCCACCTGGAAGGAGACCTGGCCCAGAACCACCTGGTCGCCGTACTTCTTGCCGAGCTCGTCGACTTCGATGATCGCCATGCCCACCAGCCTGGTCGGCCTGGGCCCGAAGGTCATCGCCCGTGCGGCTTCGATCCACCACGGATCCGATCGATGCTCGCCGTCCACCGAATGGTGGACGCCCTCCGAGGAAGGGGCGGATGGTGGGCGAAGTGGCGGGGCGAAAANGACGAAAGCGTGGGGCGGGGCCCTCGCAGCCCCGCCCCACCCCCGGTGGTCGGGGGAGACGACGCCCGGTCCTGCCTGACCCGGCACCGCCACCCTTGACCCGGTTCCCCCGACCAGGGTCCCTACCCGTCACTCACCCTTGGGCGACTCCAGGTCGTACAGGTCGGCCAGCGCCTCGTAGGAGTACATGCGGGCCTTCTTGTCGAAGATCATCGACGAGATCATCAACTCGTCCACGCCGGTGTCGGCGACGAAGCGATCGATCTTGGGCTTGACGGTCTGCGGCGAGCCCACGAAGGAGTAGCGCAGCATCATGTCCAGCTGTTGCTTCTCACCGGGCCGCCACAGGGTGTCCAACGACTTGGGATCCACCGGCGGCGGCAGCAGGCCACGGGCGTTGCGCAGGGTGCCCAGGAATGCCTGTTGCATGGAGGTGAACAGACGCTGAGCCTCTTCGTCGGTGGGTGCGATGAACACGTTGATACCCGCCATGACGTACGGCTTCGACGACTGCTCGGAAGGGGAGAAGTTCTCCCGGTAGGCGGCCAACGCGTCGTAGAGCGCCTGCGGTGCGAAGTGGGAGGCGAAGGCGTACGGCAGCCCCAGGTGCGCCGCCAGCTGGGCGCCGAACAGGCTGGACCCCAGGATCCACAGCGGGATCCGTGTCCCCTCACCGGGCACGGCTCGCACGGGTTGACCGGGGGAGGCGGGTTCCAGGAATCCCTGGAGCTCTTGGACGTCCTGCGGGAACGTGGCCGAAGCGCTCTGGTCGCGGCGCAGGGCCCGCATGGTGCGCGGGTCGGTGCCGGGCGCGCGTCCCAAGCCCAGGTCGACGCGGCCCGGGTAGAGCGACTCCAGGGTGCCGAACTGTTCGGCGATCACCAGGGGAGAGTGGTTGGGGAGCATGACGCCGCCCGAACCCACACGAATGGTGGAGGTGCCCTCGGCGATGAAACCGAGCGCCACGGAGGTGGCGGCGCTGGCGATGGCGCGCATGTTGTGGTGTTCGGAGAGCCAGAAGCGGGTGTAGCCCCAGCGCTCCAGGTTCTGGGCGAGTTCGCGGGCGTCGCGTAGGGCCTGACCGGGGTCGGAGCCCTCGACGATGCTCGCGTGGTCCAGAACGGACAGGGCGAGTTTTCCGCCGGGCACGGGTGATCCGGACCCGGTTGAGGTGGCCTCACTGCTCCTTGCTGCTTCCGGCATCTTCAGTTACCCCCACTGACCTCGAATGTTCGATGATCGACGATCATCGAACATTGACGGTACACTCGCGGCTGAACGCGTACCAAATTCGGCCGGGACGGTCGAAGGGTGATCGGGTCGCGCTCGTGTGCGAGAGTGAACGCCCGATTCGGTGGAGTGCCGGCGGAAGTGGAGGTGGGGGCATGGCCGCCCGGAACGCGTCCAAGGGACCGGAGCATCCGAGGCTGGAGGACGTGGAACTGGTCACGCTCCTGTCCGCGTTGGCCGAGCCCACGCGGCTGCGGATCGTGTGCATGCTCGCCGAACCCGTCGGTGAGCGGGCGTGGAAGGACATCGACCTGCCCATCGCCCAGTCGACGTTGAGCCACCACCTGAAGATTTTGCGCAACGCCGGTCTGGTGCAGAACCGGACCGAGGGCACACGATGTTTCGTGTCCCTGCGTACCCAAGAGGTGGAGGCGCGTTTCCCTGGATTGTTGGAGACGGTGCTGAGCTGTCGGGACCACTAGGGCTCTGGGCGGGTGGGTCTTGGAGCCGTTTCGTGGTCGGTGGGCAAAAACGGGAAGGCGGCCCTGGCCGGTGCCCGATGTCTTCGCGATCGTGGTCGCCTTGTCCTTGCTCACGATGACGCCAACGAAGAGGACAGCGGTCGAGTTCCCGTTCTGGAACGAGGTTCTCGCCTGGGTCGGTCGTGCTTCCAGGACTCGGAGCCGGTTCGCGTGAACGCTCGCCCACGCGGGGGCGCAAGGACGTGTGCTCGAAGATCCCGCCCACATGTCGAAGGCCCGGCGATCTCCTCCCCCGTGGAGAGACCGCCGGGCCTCCACCCCCGTGAAGCAGGGCCTCTGAACCCGCTGGTCCCCTTCCCCCCTGTTGATCGGAGGGGCAACCGGTCCAGAGGCCCGTGCGATGGTGGATGAGGTATCCACGTGCGCGACGAACGTGGATTCCCCCGATAAACCTCACCACCACCTATGGGAATAGGAATGACGGGAAGGTCTTCCCAGGAATGAAGAGCTTTTCGGTATGCCTATCCCTGAAGAACCCGCCCGGCCTCGTGCAACGAACGTGGAAAAGCGGATTCCATGTGTACTCTAGCGCCTCGCCGGACTATTTTTACCTACTCCCATGCGGCCGAGTCATGAGCATCGTCGGCCTCGGAGCACGCCCCGAACGGGTGCCGGTGTGGAGCGTCGAGTGCATCGTGTCGGCACATGGTGCAGCCATGGGCCTCGAAAACGAGGTCCGTGACCGTCGACCGACCGACGACTCCGAGTATGCCTGAGAACACGGGTCGTTCGCAGCGATTCGGAGTGGAACATCGAAGTCGGTTCGTGGTTTCGGTCGACCCCGTGATCGGGGAGGGTGAAACGATGCCTCCGGAAAGTTCAGGATGGGGACCTTTGGCCTCTTTGGTTGGTGCGTTTGACCCCAAAGGGGTCGCCTTGGGTGGGGTGGGAAGACTTGTGAGGGTCGATCTCTCACGATCGTTCCCGGCCCGGAGTAAGGAATTTCCGATGCTCCATCGAACGAGAAAGAATGCGCTGTTCATTCGTGTTCCGCGGGTGAGGGAAGCCCGATGGGGGCGGGCCGGTGGGGTGAAGGGGCCAGGATGGCCGGTTCCGGGCGGGAGGGCCGGGTGAGAAAACGGCACGATCGGGAATCGTGTAGCACCAGCGGGCGCCCGAATACGTCATAGGTGGGGTACGGTGCCGCGCATCCCCCGACTCAGCCTGGAAAGGGTCATTCGTGCGAATCGGTGATGAAGGTGACGAAGTCGGCGGTCGTGAACTCGATCCCCGAACCGACGGGCACGAGTCCGGCGCACGAGAACCCGATGAGTGGACCGGCGAGGAGACTCGGCGGACCGAGTTCCACGAGTACGAGGTCGGCGAGCACATCGGTGGGTACGAACTCATCCGGGAGCTGGGACAAGGCGGATTCGGCACGGTCTACCTGGGGCGCCGACAGGACGGGGAACAGGCCGCCATCAAGGTCCTGCACGCCTCCGCCGGCGCCAACGCGGAGATCCGGCGGCGGTTCCGGGCCGAGGTCGAACACAGCAAGAGGGTGAAGCCGTACTTCATCGCCGAGGTGATCGACGCGGACACCGAGGCCGATCCGCCATGGGTGATCAGCGAGTACGTGGACGGCAGGACCCTGTCGGATTCGGTGAACGAGGGCGGCCCCTTGGCGGGGGACCCTCTCTACCGTCTCGCACTGGCCACCGCCACGGCCTTGGCGGCCGTGCACAACGCGAACATCGTCCACCGGGACTTCACCCCGACCAACATCATCATCACCAGGGAAGGGGTCCGGGTGATCGACTTCGGGATCGCCCGGACCGTGGAGAGCGGCGGGGCCTGGGCCAGCGCCTTCATCGGTACCCCCAGGTACATGGCACCGGAGCAGATCGAGGGCGCCGAGGTCACCACCGCGATCGACGTGCACGCGTGGGGAGCGGTGATGGTGTTCGCCGCCACCGGTCGACACGTCTTCGACGCCCCCTCCAGGGACCAGGTGCTGAACAGGGTCAGGCACGATGACCCCGACCTCGGCGGAGTGCCCGAGTACCTGGCCCGAATCGTGATCCGATGTCTGCGCAAGGACCCCGTGCGCCGCCCTACCTCACAGCAGCTGTTGTCCGCTCTGCTGAGCAAGGAGCCCCCGACCGAACACGAGTGGCTCGGCGGTGCGCGCGACAGTCTCACCCTCCTCATGGAGGAAGGTCTGCAGGCCTTCGAACGCAGTAACGGCGGGAGCCGGAACGAACCGTTCCAGATGGCCGGCGCGTACTACGCCGACATCGCCGAACTCGCCAACGGTATGCAGCACCACTGGAACGCGGCTCGGGAGATGCTGGATACCCCCCTCGAACGCCACGCGCTGCTGCGCCGGCTGCCCGAGTCCCAGGTTCGGGCGCGTCGGATCGTGGAGGCGCTCCCGGAGGACCACGGTGGGGCCGATGTGCAGGCCGCCCACCTGGTCGCCGTACTCGCTCCGGGACTTCCCGCCTTCTTTCGCGATTACGACATGTCCTGGGGGGCCCTCTTCAGCACCACCGCCGGCCGTGCCTGGCCCTATCGGCGGCGTGAGGACGAACGCCTCATGGACTTGGTGGAACGGTACGGCCTGCTCAAGGCGCTCAGCGAACACCACTGCATCGGCAGCGACCACCCTTGTGCGCGCAACGCCCCTTGTGTTCTCTACGGCAGGGGGGCCGACCAGGCAGCCGACATGTTCGAGCGGCTGCGCAGGAGACAGGTGTGGCTGAAGGGGGTCGCCGAGTCCTTCGCGTTCACCCCGAGGGAGATTTCCCCGGTGGACAAGGGGGATCTGGTCCACATGCTGGCCACCCACGACAAGCGCCGCGCGGACCGAGGCGCGCTCATGGCCTGGGCCGCGCAAGGGATCACCGAGGGGCGGGTGCGCGACCGAGTGTGCGCGGCGGTGGAGGGCGCCGACGATCCCTGGCCCGTCGCGGTGGCTCTGTGGGCGCAGCGGGAGGATCTGCGCACCGTCGCCGAACGGTGGGCCCGGCTGGAGCGGGACGACTCCCAGCGCAGGAGCCTTCCCCAGGTCCGAAGGGACGAAGACGTGGAGAGCGAGCAGCGGACCGAGGAGCTCGTGCGGGAGCGGGAACGGGGACGGCTTCGGCGTTTGGAGACAGGGCCCCTGCGCCTGTTGCCCCAGGGTCTGCAAGGGCTGGGCGCCGTCCTGATGGTGATGGGAGCACTGGTCGGGGCCCTCTATTGGGGGGACCTGGCCCTGCTCGCCGTGGTCTCCACCTTGGCGGGGGCGGCCCTGGTGGTGATCGGCGTGGCCCTGGGGCGTGACCAGCGACGGGAGATCGAGGACCTGCGGGGGCGGTCATCACGGGTGTCCGAACCGGTGGAGCCGTCGAGGGCGCGGGGCCCGTCCGGGGAACGGGAGGCCCAGGACCTGGACAGGACCCAGGAGATGCGGGGCGGCGCCGATGACGACGAGGACGACGCACGTGACAAGGAGCGGTTGCGATCGCTGCGCGCTCACTTGAGCGACTTTCCGGACTGAGCCGCTCGCCGAACGGCGCGGTCCGGCCCTGGCGTTGGGAGTCACCCCTGGGCCGTGCCCCTTGTGGTGGGGGAGTGAGGTGGCAGGAGCCTGTGGTCCAAGAGGGGGCGGTGTGGCCGGTGGGGTTCGCCGACGTCGAGAAGAAACGACTTCCACCCGCTGCTGGGGAATGTTTTTGGATGCCTTCGGTCGGCTCGGCGCTCGCGCCGACCGGTGCGAGCGGCCGTCCACGCGATCTTTGGCCAGACGATGAGCGAAGGTCGGCCCGGTTCGGCCGTCCGAGCGACATCGGCGCCGCCAGAGGCGGCGTGGTGGCCGCGAGCCCGGAATGATCCAGAAAAACAGGACCTAGCCCAACAACCTGATAACGGACTCCGGACGCGAAACAGGGCCTTTGGATGCTGTGATGCCGATCTCATCGCTCCCCTTCGTGGTGAGCCAGTGGTACCGGGAACCACGGTGAGCAGCGGCTTCCAAGGGGTCAGGCGTGGTATCGCTCGGTGAGCGACCCCCTCCAGAGAGCGCTTTCCCGTCGGTTCGAGGAGGCTTTCAAAGCCCAGGGGCTCGACTCGGAGCCTTCCTACGATTGGGTACATTCGCAGAACCACGGGATCGAATGTGCTATCCCCGCACGGCCCACCACAACCGTCCCTGATGTGTGGAAAGCTGCCCCCAAATGGATCTCTCCTCTCCCTCTCTGCCGCCGAACGTCACCCCCCTGACGGACGGCGACCCGTTCCAGGTGGGCCAGTACCGACTGATCGGGCGGCTCGGCGCTGATGACCTGAGCACCCTGTACGCCGCCGTCTCACCCGACCACGAAGCGATGGCCCTGAAGCTCGCCGGCACCGAAGGCTCCGCCGACGCCGAGCAGGCCGACGAAGCCGATCTCGTGCGCCGGGCCGGTGGCGTGTGCGCCCTTGGCCCACGGGACGGCGGTACCCACGAGGGGCACCCGTGGTCGGCCATCGGCTAACTT